>CAYQLG010000067.1:0-23965 GCA_964418235.1 uncultured Planctomycetales bacterium | reverse complement strand
ATCGTCGTCGCGGCGCTGCGGCGCGGGGCGCGGCGCATGGCGACGCCGGCGCGGTGCGCGCTGCTATTTGCCCTGCCGCTGACGCATTATCTCGTCAATACCCGGCCCGTCGCGCTGGCTGCCGCGGCCTTGGCGCGGGGCGAGCCGGAGCTGGCGACGCGGCTTGATCGCTGGGATCCGGTCGCTCCGCGTCGGCACGCCCAGGAATTACTCGATCGACTCCTGCGGACGCCGGTCGGAGCGATCGAGCGAGAACTTCCCAGTCGGCTCGAAGCGGCGGCATTTACGGCATATCGCCGGCAACCGACCTCCGCCGCACATGCCGCCTTACTCGCTGAGAGCTACGCGCTGCTGGCCGAGCAGGCCCTGCTCGACAAAGACTCGGCCCGCTGCCAGGCCCGCTGGGAGGAAGAGCTGCGGTGGCGCCGCGCGGCGCTGCGGCGCGATCCGCAGAACCCGCGTCGTTTGATCGAGCTGGCTGCCACCTGCACGCGCTATGACAAGGCGGCCATCCGACAGGAGGGCGCCGCCGCGCTGCGCCGGGCCGAGGCGATCGATGAGCAACGCCCGGAGCGCGACGCATCGCGGTTGCGGCCGCTGGAGCGTGAGCGCATCCGGGCGCTACGCCGGGTGCTGGAGCCATGATCACGATCAGGCCGGGGCACCATGCACCGCCAGCACCGCCTGAATGATTCCCAGATGCGAATACGCCTGGGGAAAGTTGCCCAGCGCGGTGCGCGCGTGTGGATCGTATTCCTCCGCCATCAGCCCGGTCGGGCCTAGCTGCGCCAGGAAATCGCACAGCAGCGCTGCGGCATCCGCCTGACGACCGATCCGCGCATAGGCTTCGATCAGCCAGGCGGTGCAAAGCGAAAAGCCGCCTTCGACGCCGGGCAAACCGTCTTCGTAGCGATACCGATAGACCGTCGGGCCGACGCGCAGCTCGCGCTCGACATAGGCGACCGTCGCGACGAAGCGCGGATCGTCGGGCGGCAACAGTCCGCTCAGGCCGACCGCTAGCGCCGCCGCATCCGCCGCATCATTGTCATACGCCGCTCCAAATGCATGCGTGCGGTCGCTCCAGCCGCGGCTCAGCACGTCGGCGGCGATGTCCGCGGCCAGGTCCTTCCAGGCCGGGCGGCGGTAACCCAGGTAGCTTGCGACCGCGAGTGCCCGGTCCACGGTCAGCCAACACATGACCTTTGAATGCACGTGATGCCGCTGGGCGCTGCGCACTTCCCAGATGCCGTGGTCCGGCTCGCGCCAGCGCTGTGCGACCGTGTGGACAAGCGTTTCGATCAGCCGCCAATGCTCGGACGAGAGCGCGGCCTCGGCCTCGGCCAGTTGTGCCGCCAGTTCGGCGATCGGCCCGAGCACGTCGAGTTGCACCTGCTGGGCCGCCGCGTTGCCGACGCGTACCGGTCGGCTGCCGCGATAGCCGCGCAACTGCGCGATCTCGCCTTCGGACCCCAGATGTCCGCCGCTGACGGTGTAGATGGGCCGGATCAACGTGCCGGCATCGACCCCATCCAACAGCCCCAGCACCCAGTCAAGAAACTTGATCCCCGGCCCGGTCGCGCCCAGCCGGAGCAGCGCCGACGCCGACATCGCCGCGTCGCGCGGCCAACAAAAGCGATAATCCCAGTTGCGCGTGCCGCCCGGCGCCTCCGGCAGGCTGGTGGTCGCCGCCGCGGCGAACGCCCCCGTCGGACCATAGCACAGCGCCTTGAGCGTAAGGGCGCTGCGCAACACCGCGGACCGCGCAGCGCCGGGCAACCGCAAAGTCGCCGCCCAACCCGACCAGAAGCGCTGGGTGCGCTCGCGGCGGGTAGGCTCGGGCAAGGCGCCCGGCTCAATGTTGGCGGTTCCGATGCGCAGCTCCAGCACCAGCGGTTCATCGGACAGATCAACCACCGCGGTCGCCGTTTGATGCCGGCCATCAGCCGTGATCGTCCACGACACGCCGGGCGCGTAGAGGACCAGCGACTCGACTGAGCCTTCGACCAGCAGGCCGTCGCCGCAGGGCGACAGGCGCGTTTCGAGCCGGCCGAAATCCAAACGCGGCGCGAAACCGATCCGCACGCGACCGCGACCCGAGACCGCCCGGATCAAATCCGTGCGACCGGCCCGCTGAAACGGTCGCCCTCCGCCGCAATCGAGATAATCGATCACGCGCACCGCGCCCCAGTTCGTTTCGAGGATTAACGTGTCGTCGAGATAGGCCTGTTGCGGCGGGTCGGCAAATTCGAGCGGGGCGATCTCAAAGTATCCGGCCTGCGGGCCGCCCAGCAGCTCGGCAAAGAGCGCCCCGGAATCAAGCCGCGGCACGCACATCCACGTTACCCGGCCGCGCGGATCGAGCAGCGCCACGGTGCGCTGGTCGGAGAGCAGCGTATGCCGCTCAATCGGCGGATCATCGGCTCCGCGCAGCCAAAGCTCACGGCTCTCGACCAGCTCGGCGAGCCGGCGCGCGACGGCTGCGGGCGTGTCTAGCCGAAAGGGCGCTCGCGAGGCGCCCGGGCCGACTTTGACGCCCACGTCCTCGCTGTTCAGCGTGGCAAAGGCGTCTTCGTCGGTCGCGTCATCACCGAAGAACAGAACCGCATGCGCGCCGCAGCGCCGGCGCAGCGTCTCGAGCGCGGCGCCCTTGTCGGTGACGACGACGCCCAGCTCCTGCACACACTTGCCGCTTTTCACAATGACGCCTGGCCACGCCGCGGGGCCGGACTCGATTTCGGCCACGAGAGCCGCAACCGCCGCCGGCGACGAAATCTGCCGATAGTGGATCGCTAGTGAGGCGGGTTTTTCCTCCAGAATGACGCCCGGATTACGGTCGGCCAGTTCGCGGCTCCAGGTCAACAGCCGCGCGTGCAGGGCCTGCTGAGCGGGGGTGAGGCGCTCGAAGAGGCCGAGTTCGTATTCGCTGCCGTGGCTGCCGATGAGATGAACGTGCGTCGCGCCGTCGACGCGGCCGGCGAGATCCTGCAGGGCGCGGCCGGAAACGATCGCCGCATGCGTGTGGGGGAGGGCCGCCAGCGCGCGGAGCGCGACCAGCGCCTCGCGATCGGCCTCGGCGCGCTGTGGATCGGCCACCAGCGGCGCGATGGTTCCGTCAAAATCAACCGCAACGAGCAAGACCGTCTGGCGCGCCAAGCGGTCGAGCGCGGCTTGCAGCGGTTGGGCAACAGGGGGGGGGATCATGGGTGATTAGGGGTTCCGCTCGCGATCGGTCGCGTGGCCGGGGGTGGGCCGGGCGCCGGCCAGCGTCGTGAGCAGGCCGGCCGCCCAACGATAGACGTTGTTTTCCTGAACGATCGTTTGCATGGCGCGCATCCGCCGACGGCGTTCGTCCGCGGGCATGTCGAGCGCTTGCTGAATCGCGGCGGCGAATTGCTCGGTGTCATAGGGATTGATGATGAGGGCTTCCGACAGCTCGCGGGCGGCGCCGGCGAACTCGGAGAGCACCAGCACGCCGTCACCATCGGTCCGCGCCGCGACATACTCCTTGGAGACCAGGTTCATGCCGTCATGGAGCGGACTGACCACGCAGACGTCGGCCATGCTGAGTACGGCATGAACCGTCGCGGCGTTGTGATGGGCGATCAACAGCCGCAACGGTCGCCAGCCGTCGGTTTGATGCTTCCAGTTAATCTCATCGGCCTGGGCTTCCAGTTCGGCGACCAGTTCGCGATAGCGGCGAATGTGCGTGCGGCTGGGCGCGGCCAGCAGCACGAACGTGACGCGCTCGCGGGCGTGCGGCTGGGTCTCGAGAAAGCGATCAAACGCGCGCAAGCGTTCGGGCAGGCCCTTGGTGTAGTCGATTCGCTCGACCCCGGCGATCACCCGCGTTTCGCCCAGCGCGTGCTGCGAGCGGAAATGCGCGATGCGCTCGGCGAGCCGCTCGCCATCGGCGGAATCGCGCTCGGCCCAGCTTTCCACGCTAATGGGGAAAGGCCGCACCAGCGCCCTCTGGCCGCGATGCGTGACGGCAAAATCGTCCCGATCGATGCGCGCTTCGAGCATCCGATCGACGGAGTCAAGAAAGTTGTTGCAGTATTGTTGCAAGTGAAAGCCCAGCACGTCGGCGCCGAGCATGCCCTGCAGGATCTCGGCGCGCCAGGGGCAGATCCGGATCGCCTCCGGATTGGGCCAGGGTATGTGCCAGAACAGGCCGATCGGCACGTCGGGGCGCGCCTGCCGCAACAGTGCCGGCAAGAGCGCAAGCTGATAATCCTGCACCAGCACAACCGCCGGGCCATCGCCGATTTCCTGCAAGACGGCGTCCGCAAAGCGCTGATTCGCGCGCTGATATTGGGCCCAGTCCGCGGCCCGAAAATTCGGCCGCTCGTGCGCCAAATGACACAGCGGCCACAGCCCTTCGTTGGAGAGGCCGTAGTAATAGCCCTGCTCTTCAGCTCGCGACAGCCACACTCTTTTTAACGTATAACGTGGATCGTCCGGCGGTACGAGCAGCCGCCCCTGCGCGTCGGCGGTTTGGCGGTCGGCGTCGCCGGCACCGTGGGCCACCCACAAACCCCCGCAGGCTTGCAGCACCGGGTCGAGCGCGGTGACCAGCCCGCCGGCGGGCATGATCATTCGCAAGACGCCGTCGCGCAACTCATGCATGTATGGCTCGCGATTACTCACGATGACCAGTTGCCGGCCCTGGAGACAGTCGATCGCATAGGCCCGCAAGCGCTCGCGCGTCCAGACATTGTGCTCGCGCACCAGGTCATGCGATTGCTGCCACCCGGCCGAGCGCGCGGCGCGATACGACGCCGCGAGCCGCTGGCTCTCGGTGGCCAGGCGCGAGGTGGGTAGGCCGACCGGCGGCGCCTCGCGCATGTCATCAGTGCGCAGACGGCGCATCCACTGCGCGAGATGCTCGAGCGGCCGCTCATAGCTGAACCAGGTGATGCCCACAACCACCGTCATCAGCACGAGCGTCACGAAGAGCACGACCAGGGCAAACTGTGAGAAACGAGCGGCGGCGCGCTGCTCCAGATACGCCGTGTCGTGGACCACCGACAGCGTGCCGATCACGGCGCCTTGCGTATTGCGTACGCGCGTCACGAGCAGATGGATCGGATTGCCTCCGACCAGCAAAAACTCCGCCGCCTCTTCGGCTTCATTCAGCACGCGCCGAACCCGCGCGTGAATCACGTCGTTGAACTCATCCAAGTCGCTCGCCCCGGCCAGGCGTGTCCCGTCCGCCCGGTGTATGGCATAGCCCAGCACGCGGCGATGCCCGTCGAGCCGGTCAGCAAGCAGCTGCGCCTGTTCGGCGCCGGCGTGTTCGAGCGCCTGTCGCGCCAACCATGTCATCTGGTTGGCGAGCACGTACGCGCGCCGCTCCAGATCGTCGGCGTCGATCTCGCGCTCGCGCTGCCACTGGCCCCACGCCAGCAGTCCTACGAGCACGCCGCCGATGCCGGCGACAAGCAGTCCGATCCGCGCGCTACGCGGAAGGCGTGATGCCACGGGGCTCCGCATGCCGAGTCCTCCGGGATGGTCATCCAGTCGAACACGTTGAACAACGATTTCATACACATTGCGCGACAGATCGATTGCAGTCACGCGACGCAAGCCCGCGACGCGCCTCGCGCCGGCGCGCACGGCGACCACGCGCCGGCTTGCAAAATCAGGTCCGACCACGTAACGTTGCCACATGGAAGGCATCTCGAATCATCCGAAAATTCTCGGCGAAGCCCTGACGTTTGACGACGTCCTGCTCGTGCCGGCGCGGGCCTCGGCCCACCCGCGTGATCTGGACGTGAGCACGCGCCTGACGCGCGACATCCGGCTGAATACGCCGCTGATCAGCGCGCCGATGGACACCGTCACCGAAAGCAGCCTGGCGATCGCGCTGGCGCAAGAGGGCGGCATCGGCTTCATCCATCGCAACCTCTCCATCGAGGACCAGTGTCGCGAAGTGCACAAGGTCAAACGCTCCGAATCCGGCGTGATTCTCGACCCGGTCGCGCTGCGGCCCGACGACTCGGTCGAGCGCGCCCAGTCCGTCATGCGGCTGCATAACGTCAGCGGCATCCCGATCACGCATGAAGACGGCACCCTCGTGGGCATCCTGACGCGGCGCGACATGAAATTCCTCGAGTCGCTCGACAAGCGCATCGCCGATGTCATGACGCGCGAAAATCTCGTGAAGGCCCCGCCCACCACGCGACTCGACGAGGCCGAGGCGATCCTCACCCGGGCCAAAGTCGAGAAGCTGCTGCTGGTCGACGACAAGGGCAAGCTCGCCGGGCTGATCACCATGCGCGACATCGAGCGCGCCCGCGAATTCCCGCAAAGCTGCAAAGACAACCGCGGCCGGCTGCGCGTCGGCGCCGCCCTCGGCGCGCATGATTACGAACGGGCCGAGCGGCTGATCAAGGCCGACGTCGACGTGCTCGTGGTCGATGCGGCGCACGGCCACAGCGACGCCATCATCGAGACGCTGCGCAACATCCGTAAACGCTGGAATATCCCGCTGGTCGGCGGCAATGTCGCCACTGCCGAGGGCGCCCGCGACCTGCTTGACGCGGGCGTCGACGCGATCAAGGTCGGCATCGGCCCCGGCGCCATTTGCACCACGCGCGTCGTCACCGGCGCGGGTATTCCGCAGATTACGGCGATCCTCAACGTGGCCGCCGTCACGAAGGAAATTCCGATCATCGCCGACGGCGGCATTCGCTTCAGCGGCGACGTGACCAAAGCGCTGGCCGCCGGCGCGAGCAGCGTCATGATCGGCTCGCTCTTTGCGGGCATGGATGAATCACCCGGCCAGGTCGTCCTATGGAAGGGCCGGCGCTACAAGGAATATCGCGGCATGGGGTCGATCGGCGCAATGATGGCCGGCAGCGCCGATCGCTATGCCCAGCGCGCGGACACGCCGAAGAAAATGGTGCCCGAGGGCGTCGAGGGACGCGTGCCCTATCGCGGGACGCTCTCCGAGTATGTTTATCAACTGGTCGGCGGCCTGCGCCAGGGCATGGGCTATTGCGGCGTGCGCTCGATCGATGAGCTGCGCGAGCGCGGGCGATTTGTGCGCGTCTCGGGCGCGGGCGTGGCCGAGTCGCATCCGCACGATATCATGATCACCAAGGAGCCGACGAATTATGCCGTCGAGACGATTGATGAATGATGCGTTCGAGGTGCGGGTGGGATGCCGTCGGCTCCGCGGGCTGGCGGCGGCGCTGGCGAGCGCTGCCTTGTGCGGCTGCGCGGTGACGCCGAACCAGTTTCGCGAGGATGGGCCGTCGGTCGAGTTGGAGTGGGATTCACCCTCCTCGGCCGACGTGAAGGGCCGTTACGCCCTCGCGCAACAGCGTGTACGCGAGTGGCCCGCTCAGTCGGCGACGATCGAGGATGGCCGCGTCCTGCATCTGCCGCACTGGTTCGAAGACCCGTTTGTCGACAAGGGCGCCGCCCGCACGGACGAGACGCACCCGCGGAATGTCTATCGCATGGGTTGGGAGGATTTTGTCGCGCTGCCCTATGGCCCGGCGCGGTTCTATCTCAACATGGCGGCGCTGCCGGTATCGATGGTCGTCTCGCCGCCATGGCAGATACAGGCCAGTGATGGCGTCATCAGCCGCCAGGCGCTTGGCCCAGATCACGACGCGGCCCCGCTGGATGACGACGCTGAGCCACAAAGCGCGGAAGCGGTCGAAGCGCGCGACGCCGCGCCCGCAATGGAGCCAGGCTCGGAGCCGCGCTAAGACCCGCGCGTTCATGTTCGCGAAGTTCGGCGGCGCCGTCGGAGCGGTTTCACAAGCTTTTCGCGCGCTGCATAGAGACAGCCACGACCATGCTCGAACTTATCCCCCAGAGCGCGTTTTTTCAGTTCGAGCTGCCGATCCGCTATCTGCCCGAGACGCCTCCGATCGACGCCGACCTGACCAAGTGGTCGGATGCGCATCGCGTGCCCTTCTTGAAGGCGCTCGATGATCAAGAGCCGTTTGCGCGCGTCTGGTGGGGCTGGAACGACGATTATTTCGTGGCGGCGTTCGGCGTGCGGAAAACCGGTCCGGTCACAGTCGATTCTGACCAGTGGTGGAAGAAGGACGGCATCCGCCTGTGCATCGACACGCGCGATGCGCGCGACCTCAAGCGCGGCACACGCTTCTGCCATCTTTTTTATCTGCTGCCAACGGGCGGCGGCGAGCGCAAGAACCAGCCGATCGTCGGCCTGCACAAACTGAACAAAGCCAAGGAATCTCCGCCGAGAGTGGACCCGGCCCAGTTGCGACTGGCGGCGCGGGTCGAGCGCAGCGCCTACCGGATTGAGGTCGCGATCCCGACGGGGTGCCTGAACGGCTTCGACCCGGTCGAGCATCCGCGCATCGGGATCTATTACAAGATCAAAGACACGCAGGTCGGCGCACAACACCTGTGTGCGTCGGACGACCTGGGCTGGAACTCCGACCCGAGCGTCTGGGCGACGGGCGTGCTGGTGCGGTGAGGTTCAGCCAGGTGAGCATCTCACCCGACGAGCGACCTTCCGCCAGCCATCGCCCGGTGATGCGAACGCTCTTTTTTCACGCGCCCTCGGCGAAAGCACAGGGAGCACGGCAACCAGAGCCTGAATGAAACTGGCCGGTAGTCATCCGCCCACCGGGCTAAGACGGTCATCGCGAGTACGGCCCTCGCGATGCGTCCGAACTCTCGAACGAATAAATACCGCCTGAAATGTGACGCCGCTCCATCGGTGTTGGCGTCACCGCGACGCGCATTCCAGTTGACGCGCTTCGCCTATACTTCTTCCGATTTCGTATCGGCGCTGGGAACTCAGGTGCCTCTGATCTCGGCCATGCCAGGCCGGCAAAGGCAGGCTGTCCTGCTTGAAACGCACCGGATTTCGGCGCCGGCTTATTTGGAGGCATTCATGCGCGCGTGGTTTCCAGTCACGCTATTCGCGAGCTACGTGGTTTCAGCAGCTATCGTGATCGCTGCTGAGCAACCATCACCCGCCGCAACTCAGCCGGCCGCGCCGGCGAAAATCATCGCCGTGCCGACGTCAATGCCGACGGCAGAGCAGACTCCATCCTCAACACCCCGCCCGCTCCGGCCACAGGATTTCCGCGCGCTATCCTGGCGCTCGATCGGGCCGGCCAACATGGGCGGGCGCGTCGCCGATGTCTGCTTCGCTCCGGGCAATGCCAAGGCCTTCTTTGTCGCCTATGGCACCGGCGGCCTCTTCAAGACCGACAATCGCGGCGTCACGCTGACGCCCGTCTTCGACCGCTATGAAACCGCGTCGCTCGGCGCGGTCGTCGTCTGCGACGCGCCGCCGGATTGGCCCGGCTGGAAGGACGAGAAGCTCGACCCGGCCGATGCCGTCGCCAAGCAGGAGCGGGCTGCCAAAGACCCAGTGGCGTTCAAAAAATCCGAAGCCGAAAAGGGCCGGGCCAAGATCGTTTGGGTCGGAACCGGCGAGGGAAACAACCGCAACTCTTCCTCCTGGGGTCACGGCGTCTATCGCTCGACCGATGGCGGCGGCGAGTTTCAGCACTGCGGCCTGGCCCAGACGCACAACATTCCGCGGCTCGTCGTCGATCCCAAGAATCCGGACGTGTGCTACGTCGCGGCTCAGGGCCACCTCTGGGGGCCCAACCCGGAGCGCGGCGTCTACAAAACCACCGACGGCGGCAAGACCTGGACGCACGTGCTCAAAGGCGATGAATACACCGGCGCCTGCGACGTGCTGCTCGACCCAGCCAACCCAAGCACGGTCTACGCCGCGCTCTACGCTCGCCGCCGGACGGCCTACTCCTATCAATGCGGGCCGATGCTTTCGGACAAAGGCGGCATCTACAAATCCACTGACGCAGGCGCGAACTGGACGCGACTGACCCGCGGTCTGCCCGCATCAACCAGCCGCATTGGCCTCGACATCCATCACAACAATCCGCGCATCCTGATGGCGGTGATCGAGTCGGATGAAGGCGGCCACGGCGTCGAGCCGTTTGATGATCGCTCCAAGGACGGCGGCGTGTTCCGCTCGGAAGACGCCGGCGAAACCTGGACGCGCGTCTTTCCCTTTACGCCGCGCGCGTTTTATTTCTCCCGAATTCGCATCGACCCGCTCGATGCCCAGCGTATCTATGTCCTCGGCTGGGGGTTGTGGATCTCCGATGACGGCGGCAAGACCTTCCGCGGCGGCGGCGCCAAGAAGCCGCACGGCGACCTGCATGCGCTCGCCATCGACCTCGCCGACAATGATCACCTGCTGCTCGGCACCGACGGCGGCGTCTACGTCTCGCATGATCGCGCCAAGACGTGGGACTATCTCAACAACATCGCCACCGGCGAGTACTACAACATCGGCGTCGACAACTTCGGCGAGCCGGGCGATTTCTACCGCATCGCCGGTGGATTGCAGGACAACTGCACCTGGCTCGGCCCCAACGGAACCGGCCGCGAATCCGGCGCGTTCAGCGAAAAGGACGAACCCAAGACCGGCATCTCCAACGCTGACTGGAACATGATCACCGGCGGCGACGGCTTCCATGTTGCCTTCGATCCTTTCGATCCGAATCTGTTTTATTCCGAGGCGCAGGGCGGCGTGCTCATTCGCACGCATCTCGACACCGGCTTCCAGAAACTTCTGATTCCATCGCCACGCGAAGGACAGCCGGCCTTCCGCTTCAACTGGAACGCGCCGTTCTTCTGTTCGCGGCACTCGCCCAAGGGCAACACCACACTCTATTTCGGCGGTAACCGCGTCTTCAAGCTGACCGACCGCGGCGACCGTTGGACGCCGATCTCCGAAGACCTTTCCAATCAGGATTTGAAGAAAATCCTCTCCGTCGGCTCTCAGGCAGAGACGCACGGCACGGTGGTCTCGCTGGCGGAATCGCCGCTGCAGGCGGGCGTGCTCTGGGCCGGCACCGATGACGGCCTCGTGCATGTCACCACGGATGATGGTAAGAGTTGGACCAACGTCACGCCGCCTGATTCCGAAACCGCCGGCAAATACATCGCCCGGCTGGAGGCGTCGCACGCCGACGCGCGCACGGCCTATGTCGCGATCGACGGCCACCGCTCCGACGATTACGAACCGCACGTTTTCATCACGCGCGACCTGGGCAAGACCTGGAGCGCGATTCGCGGAACGGGCGACGGCGCGTTGCCGGCCGGTTCGCCGGTGCTCGTGATTCGAGAAGACCTGCGCAATCCGCGGGTGCTCTACGCCGGCACAGAGCAGACGATCTATCTCAGCATCGATCAGGGGACGAGCTGGACGCGCCTCGCGGGCGGACCGGCCGGCGATCCCGCTTTCGCCGGCTCGCTGCCGACCTGCTCGGTTCAGGACATCACACAACACGCGCGCGAGCTTGACCTGCTGGTCGGCACGCATGGCCGCTCGCTCTATGTCATCGACGACGCCGGCCCGCTCTCGCAACTCACGCCCGAGATCGCCGGGCGCGGTCTGCACCTGTTTGAGCCGCGCCCCGCGAAGCCGCGCGTCTATCTGCCCAAAGAGGGCGATTGGGGTGATGGCTTCTTTGGCGCACCAAACCCGCCCAAGGGCGCGATCCTGACCTATTGGCTGCGCGACCGCGTCGACGCCGAGGTGAAGCTCGCGATTACAGACGAAGCCGGCACGCTGATCCGCGAGCTGAGCGGCCCGCGCGAAGCCGGCATGAACCGCGTCGTGTGGGATTTGCAGCGAGATCCGTCGCAGCGGATCAACGACCCCTCTCGCATGGACCAGCCGCAGTTTGTTCCCACGGGTGAATATCGCGTGACGGCGACGGCCGGCAAGCTGAAAGCGACCCAGAAAGTCCGCGTCCTCAAAAGCCGGCTGGTGGATTGAGTGACCGCTCGAAATCTGCGCTTCAGGCAAACGCCGCCGCCGTGCGTTTCTGGCCGTGGGTGATCCAGCCGTTCAGCCTGCGACTCATGCCGCAGCGGACCGGAACGTTCGTCTGCGGCGTGATAATTAATGCCCGGTCAGCCGCGCAGGTCCGCCGGCGGCATAACCTCCTCGCAGCGCGACATTGCGTGAATTTCAACCGGCGCGGCGATTATACTGCGCTTGATAGGAGGATTTGCGATGAAGCGCCCGTATGCAACTCCGTCGTCCATCGTTCAGACAATCACCTCGGCATGGCTGCCGGCGCTGCTCGCGTCCAGCCTCGAGGTGTTGCCTGCCGCTGCGGGCGCTCCGGCACTTGAGCCTGGCTTTCCGGTCCGCACGTCGCATACAGGCGGCAGCTATCACGCCGGCCAGGCGCTGCATACGCTCGTCGCCAACATCGATGCTGATCCACAGCTTGAGATTCTCGCCACGTCGACCGCGACCGGACCGGTTTATGCGTGGAATCATGACGGCTCGCTGGTCAGTGGCTGGCCGGTCACGGCCTTTGGCGGCGTTGGGTATCTCTCCGCCGGCAATCTCAGTGGCGCGGCCGACCGGCTTGAGGTCTTCATCGGCTATTGGGGCAGCGAGCAGTTCGTGGCGTTTGACGGCAGCGGCGCCGTGCTGCCGGGCTGGCCGCGGCCGGCGGCCAATTTCACCTCGACGCCGCCGGCGCTGGGCGACATCAACGCGGACGGGATCGACGAGATCTTTACCAACGAGGAGGACTTCGCCATTCGCGGCTACTTTGCCGACGGGCGCAGCGTGCCCGGCTCGCCCTTCTATTACAGCGACAGCGGCCAGGAGCGCCACACGCCGGCGCTGGCCGATCTCGACGGCGACGGCACGCTCGAAGTCATCTCCGCCGGCGGCTGGACCTCCAGCGTCCGCGGCATCGGCATCACGTTGTTCGCCTTTCGCAGCAGCGGCGGCAGCCTGCCCGGCTTTCCCAAATTCATCCCCACCGGCGGACTTGCGGACGCCTTTCCCGCTGTCGGTGATGTCGATGGCGACGGCACGATGGAGATAGTCATCGCCACCAAGCAAGCCGCCTCGCCCTTCAACGGCGTCTTGCACGTTATCTCGCCCGCGGGTGTGACTGTGCGGCAACTCGTGGCGTCACGCGGCCTCTCCTTCAGCAGTGCGCCGGCCCTGGCCGACCTGACCAACGACGATATTCCGGAGTTGCTCCTGCTCTGCGAAGGCGGACTGTTCATCTGGCGCGGCGATGGAACGCCGCTGCCCGGCTGGCCGCAGACCTGGTCCACCTCCGAGTGGCTCGGCAACTCGGCTCCGGTTGTCGGCGATCTCGACGGCGACGCGCAACTCGAAATCGCCTTCACCACGCAGGTCGCCGGATCAAGCGCGAGCGGCTTCGTGCGCGTCTACAACGCCGACGGCACGCCCGAAGCCGGGTTCCCCCTGCCGCTGCCGATTGGTTCCGGCGCGGTGCCCGCGATCGCCGACGTCGATGCCGATGGACGCAATGAGCTGATCGTCACCGGCACGTATTGGAACGGCATGAGCGGCAGCTTTGACAAAGTCTGGGTCTACGACTTCGGCGGCGGCGATCATGGCCCGATCGAGTGGGGACAGTTTGGCGGCAACGCCCGCCATGACGGCTGGTACAAGCCGCGCCTCCGCGGCGACACCAATTGCGACGGCGTCGTGAACTTCGACGACCTGGATTCGTTTGTTCTCGCGATCCTTGGTGAGCCGGGCTATCTCGCCGCGCTGCCACGCTGCAACTTCATCAATGCCGACGCCAACCGTGATGGCGAAGTTGATTTTGACGATATCTCGGGCTTTGTGGCGCTGATCATCGGCGGCTGATGGGGCTGCTCCGGGCTGACGTGCGCCGCTCATTTCTTGGCGGCGCAGAGAGTTTGCGTTGGCAGAAAGCTGCAGCGCGATGCGCCAATACCATCACGGTTGGCGAGCGGCGAATCAGCTACTTCGCCGAGACCGGCTGCGCGGGGCGCAGCGCCAACATCCGATCGAGCGCGACGCGCGCCCAGTGGCGCGTCTCCGCGTCGACCCTGATCTGATTCACTACCTCCCCTTGCAGCAAGCGATCGAGCACCCAATGCAGGTGCTTCAGATCGATCCGGTACATCGTCGTGCACAGGCACTGAATCCCGGCGACCGAGCGCACATGCTTGTCCGGGTTCTGCGCCGCCAGCCGCGAGATCAGATGAATCTCCGTCCCGATCGCCCAGTATGACCCCGCCGGCGCGGTCCGCACGCTCTTGATGATGTACTCGGTGCTGCCGACCAGGTCCGCCGCCTGACAGACCTCCCACGAACACTCCGGATGCACCAGCACCGTGTACGGCTCCGGCCGTGCCCGTATCGCCGCAACCTGCTGCGCGGTGAACAACTGATGCACCGAGCAATGCCCCTTCCACAGTAGAAAACGCGCCGTGCGAATCTGCTCCGGCGTCAAACCGCCCTCCGGCTTGCGCGGGTCATACACGACCATGCTCTCAAGCGGCCAGCCCAGCGCATGCGCCGTGTTTCGCCCCAGGTGTTGATCGGGCAGGAAAATCACTTTGTGCCCGTCTGTCGGCGGGCCGTCGGGCGTCGCGCCGTGCAGCGCCCACTCCAGCACCATCTTCGCGTTCGAACTGGTGCAGCACGCGCCGTCATGCCGCCCGACGAACGCTTTTACGGCCGCCGACGAATTCACATACGTGATCGGCGTGATCGGCTGACCGGCGTATTCCTCGAGCACCGGCCAGCACGCGTCAACCTGATCAATGTGAGCCATGTCCGCCATGCTGCAACCAGCCGAAAGATCCGGCAGGATCACAGCCTGCTTGTCGCTGGTCAGAACGTCGGCCGACTCCGCCATGAAGTGTACGCCGCAGAAAACGATGTATTCCGCCTCGGTCTGCTCGGCGGCGATCTGCGAGAGCTTGAGCGAGTCGCCGGTGAAATCGGCGAACTCGATCACCTCATCCTGCTGATAGTGGTGCCCCAGGATGACCAGCCGCCGGCCGAGGGCCTCCTTGGCCGCGCGAATCCGCCGGCGCAGCTCATCCTCGGGCAGATCGGAGTAGTGTCGAGCTAACGGTAGCTGGTAAAGCATCGGTTTCCTAACCGCGACGGGTGGCGCAGATGGCCTGATTGCCTGCGCAATAGCACAAGATCAGCTTAGCGATCATCTCCGTCACATCCACTGGCCATCTTCGTCGCGTCAACTTGATTTCCTGCTGGATAACTCGTTGTTCGTCAGCGCGGCATTCCCATTCACAGCGTTCAAAGCACGACATCGCGACGAGTCGCGAAACACGCCGACATCTGGGCCAACATCACCATCCTGAGCGTTCGTGCGTTCTCCGCCTAACGCTTCGGTGAGATTATAGTTCAGGCGCCCGCGGAGGGCGGGTCGCGCGGCGCCCGCCGCGCGCAGCGCCCTCACAGAGCCAGAAACCCAAAGCGACAGCCACCCAAACAAGCACAAACAAACAAGCAGAAACCCAAAGAGCCATAAACCCAAAGTGCTAGAAACCCAAAGTGCTAGAAACCCAAAGTGCTAGAAACCCAAAGTGCTAGAAACCCAATGAGCCAGAAACGCAAAAGCGGCAAAACGCCATGTCATCCAGAGGCCAAGTCGCACAATCGACCGCTCGCGCCCCTCGCCCCGCTGCCAACCATCCAATCCGCGATAAAATCGTATCGACGCTCTCACGTGAGCGTCGCGGGCCTATAGCTCAGTCGGTTAGAGCGGCGGACTCATAATCTGCTGGTCGCAGGTTCGAATCCTGCTGGGCCCACTTCATCTTTCGTTGAATTGCACAATTCTGCGGTTTTTTCCGGCGTTTCTGCATGTTCGGGCCAACTGCCCTTCACCGAATTTCGCCCGAATTCGGCGTTGTTCTGCAGCGCTTTTTGCAGCGCGCCGGCGGCGCGTTGAATGTCGTCAAGCCCGGCGATCCAGTCGTTTTTTGCGGCCACCGCCTGCCCATGTCCGAGGATGGTCGCAGCGCTGTGGGCAGGCAGATTGCGCACGCAGTCGGTCGCGAAGCTCGCTCGCAAGTTCTGAAACAGTTTTTCCCAGGGGGCCAGCCCGGCGCACAAGATGGCCGGCTCGACCGCTCGCCGCAACACGGGCAATTTCCGCTCGCGCCCGAAAACGGTCTCCTGCCCGGTTGGACAACGCGCGAATTGCTGCGTCAGCGCGTTCGCCACGACGGGCAGCAACGGCACCGCCCGCCGGCGAGCGGTTTTGGGCGCGTAGACGAGCAACACGTTGGTCGCGAGATCTACGTTCGCCCAGCGCAGGCCGTTCAGTTCAGATGGCACGCGCAAGCCGCAAAATCGCGCCAAAAGAAAGGCGAGTCGATATTCTCCCTTGAGCTCCTCAGCGGCTTGTAACGCTTGCTCCGGCGTCACGTAGACCAGCCGAGCCGGGATGGGCGGATCGGCCGCGGCAATATTCGCCGCCGGGTTGCAGGGGATCAGCCCCGCAGGAACCGCGCGACCGAGCGTCATTTTGATGTAGCGCATGCGTTTGCGAGCCGTAGCCCGGGCGTAGGACGCCGTCATTTTGGCCAAGAGTGCGTCGCAATCCGAGGCGGTGATCTCGCCGAGCAGTTTCTGTTTGAAGAACCTTGTGCCGTCACCAATGCTCAGGTCGTATTGTGCAAGCGTCGAGACGGCCTCGATGGGATCGGCAAGCGAGGATTGACCGCGAGGCCTACCACGGCCGGGCGGCGGTCGAAGAACGGGTCCGTTGGCTCCACGAGATCCGGCGTGTAGGCACGCGATGGAAAAAACTGGCAGTACTATTCCAGGTTATGCAGCAACTCGCGGCGGTTGCTGATCGTCGACATCATATTGCAACGGAAACGCCAGCCGGTTCCCGTGATCAGCGGCAAGCGCCGCGGACAATGCACTCCACAAACGCCCCGATGTCATCGAAATCAACGCTCCCGTCACCATTCGTGTCGGCCGCCAGCCAGGCGCAATCCGGATAGCGGCTTTCGTACGTCGCCTGGCCGACCAGCGCCGCGACAAATGATTCGATGTCATTGAGCGTCACAAAACCGTCACAATCTGTATCGCCCGGCGGTGCGCCGAACACGATCTCGTGACGGACCGATCCTGCAGACATTGCATGATCCACGATATGCAATAGACGCTCCGGGCGCGGCGCCTCTCCCTCGATTCGAACGATGCGGCTTGTTCGCCACGCATTGTCGATGAGGCGAATCTCACGTCCGTCGTCTCGTCGCACATGGGCGAGCGTGTAGCGTCCGCCGGTCGGATCCTCGATGCGTAGATAGAACCAACCCGGCGTTGTCGCTTCGGCCGTTACGACCAGCGGCTCACCGGAGGGTGACGGACTGCCGCCGGATGCGACGACATTGTCGGCCTGACTCACCGGCAACACCATACCGTCGCTGCTATGCACGCGGTCCGGCCGCTCTTCGATATCGGGAACTTCATTCGTGAGGAAATCAGGCAGACCGTCATCGTGCGACGCACCGGCGGCGTCGCGATCGATACGCATGACATGCGACATGGCGAAAATCTCAGGAGGATCGACAATCGAAAGCCGAGGATCGCCCAGTCCATCAATATGCTGAATGGTGGCGCCGTAGGCGACAAAACGCCCCTCAAGCGACGCCGTGAGGAGCCAGCGGGCAACACGCGTTTGCCCAGGATCAAGATCACCGAGGTTGACGGAAAGCGATGGCGTCACGGGCAGCGCTCCGACCTGTGCCCCAATAATCTGGAACAGGATGGCCAGGCCGCGGTCACTGTCGATGATCTCCGGCTGTCCGGATGTGATCTGCACATTGCGCGCCGCGCCGGCGCCGCGGTTCCGCACCAGAAGCCCCAGCGAAAACGGCACCGAACGCTCGAACTCCGGCGTGAACGGATCATCGGCATAGACGCGCTGTTCCAGGAAATACTTGAAGCTGAGCCGTGGGTTGGGGAGGACCGTGATCGGCGCGGGAAATAGCGGAATCGTCAGCGACTGCCCGCCACTGCGATAGGTCATCGTTCCGCGCACGAAATACGCGGTCGCCGACTGCGGCGCGGCCTCATCCAGCGGAATGATCGTCCAGCGGGCCGTAGCACCGGCGGACGGCGCGATCGCGCCGCCGCCGCGGACATCGATAATGCCCGTGACTTCCGGCACGCCAAGACTGAAAAACGCCGTCGCGTCGCGGCCTTCGGCGTCGCGCACTTCGAGAGAAACCGCAAACTCTTCGAGCGGCTGCTTCCCGTCGTTATCGACGGTCAGCGTCGCGACAAACGCCGAGCGACTGACCACGGCTTCCTGATCGATCGCGACCCGTACGCGGGCGCAGATGCCTTCGGGTTGGACTTCCTGATCCTGCACAAGCAATTGCCGTGCGAACAACGCCGACTCGAAGACGCCGTCATAACCTTCCGCGGCATCAGCCGCAGCCGCGCTTCGTGAAGCATCCCACCGTTGTTGCAGCCGGGAGCGTGTGATGAAGTCGGTGCTCTGGCCCGATGGAACCTGCGAAATCTCGAAGATGCCCACATCCCAGTAGTCGTGGGTGCGGTTCCAGCGGTCAACAAAACGCTGGAACTGTTCAGAGGAAATCTGACTCATGCGCGGCGCCGCGAGCAGTACGGAGCGCTCTGAAGGCGAAACGCGCACCCCCAGATCGCCGGAACTCGAAGCGGCAGCCGAGAAACTCGCTGCCCAGCTGGCGGCCAGCGTTTCCTCGCCGACGCGCGTGTCAAGCCATGTGACATCACCAAAGATCTCTGCATAGGGAGCCAATTGCAGCACGCCGCGAACCAGACGCTCACGAAGAAAATTCCCCAGCGGTTCTGTCAGTTGAGAGCGGAAGCAATCATCGCCGCCTGCGACACGCTCGATCAATTCGGCCGCGTCGCAAGAGCAAGAGGGCGGTGTGCCTCCGGCCTCCTCGCACCACTCCTGCTGGAAGCCGCATTCCCGCAACATGCCGCAGAGGCATTGCACCAGCTCGAGCGTGGAATTCGTACGGTCGGAACTGGACGTGAACGCGCCGCTCGCTTGCAACGCACATCCGCCCGCTTCCCACAGGCAAGCAGGATTCTCAAGCAGCTCAAGTGCTGTCGCACCATCACAGGGCGTCGTGAACCCAATTGCGCAACCATACCCTTCGACTGCACTCAGCGCACAATCTGCGATGGCGACGGCGCAGGCTCGATCGCACGGATCGCAGAAAACCGGTATCGACGGCTCGATCGGTACGGGCGGGATTATGGTGGGACCAGGGGGCGTCGACGAAGGCGGCGGAGGAATCCAGATTCCCGAGCTGCCGCCGCCGCCTCCGCCACTGCCGCCGCCACCACCCGCGCCGCCGCCGCCGCCAGAACCTATGAATACAAATGATCCGGGGGTCGCTTCACACGTTTCGAACGGCATAATCACGGGCACAGATACGGTGTAAGTCCGCAGGATGCCACACTCGACATCGTAGAGAACCGAAAAAGACAAAGCGCGGCAGCGGCCGGCCGGGTCACAATTATCGTCGATCTGAACCGGCACGACGACCGACTGTTGGGCTGCCAAGTCGCCGACCTGAATCGTTACTGGAGTGAGCCGCCAACGAGGATGATTGCCGACTTGAAAACGCACGTTTCGCGCAGTGATCAAGCCATGATTCGTGATGGTCAGGTAGATTGTGTCCGGCTCACACCTCGACAGCGATAAGTCAATCACCGCCGGTTCGACCGTAAGCACCGGCACAGGCACCGCCGTCTCAAAAATCGCCTCTATGCGGATCGAATACCGATCCGGCACGCTCGTCGGAACCACCACCCATTCATACCGCACCGTCTGCCGCGGGAGGAACGCTTCCACTCGCCGCTCCTGATCGCCCTCAACCAGCAGCAGCGTGGAAAACGCGCCATGCTGCGGCGCCGTCGCGGTGATCTCGAAATACGCCTCCGGCAGATCGATAAAGCGCACAACCCCGCTGGTGTCTGTCACGGCCTCGCCGACCACCGCGCCGCTTTGCGCATCGCGCACCGTGATCGCGGCCCCGGCCAGCCGCGGCAAGCCGGCGGCAAAATACGAATATTCATCGGTCGCCTCGACACGCAGATCGCCACGACGATCGGAAGCAGCCGTAAATGTGTATTGAACTTCCTCAAATACGCTGCCGCCGACGACGATGATCTCACCCGAATAAACCCCCAGCGCGAGATCGCCCGGCGGATTCAATTGCAGATCGATCGTGATGCGCTCGCCCGGCAGTAGTCGCTGAGGCAAGATTGAGATTCGTTGAATCCAGTCCACGGGCCGCCCTTCTATCCGCGGCAGACGCACTTCCAACTCGCCGCTCGGCGCCCCGCCGACGTTCACGAGATCAAACTGCACATAGGTCGTCTGTCCGCGCAGCATCGACGCACGCAGCTCCGCCGGCTCGGCCCGTAGCCGCGCAACCAATGGTCGCACCACGGCGGTCAGATTCAGCGCGGCCCGTGCGCCCTCGGCGCTCGTGACCACGACGCGCGGCTGAAGCACCGTCGCCGGCCCGCTCGCCGCGCGCAGCCGGTAGGTCAGGCTCGTCGTACCAAACGCCGCCAGCTCCGTCGGCAACTCCACTTCCACCGTCAACCCATCGGCGACGCCCTCAACGGCATACTGCAAGCCGGTCAGTGGCGTCTCGCCGAGATTCCGCAACTGTGCCGTGCCGGTGGTGATCTGCTCCGGAATCAAATCGAGCGCCGCCGTCGCCGGCGAAAGCGACAGCCCATAGAGCGTAAACGTATCCTGCGGCGTATCGGAGCGAACGGCGGGATGATCCGCCGCGAGTTGATAGACGCCCGCTTCCGACGAAAGCGGTTGAAACGCGCCGCTGAATCGCCCGGCGGCGTCTGTGCAAACGCGGATCACGCGCCGCGTGCCGCGCAGCAGCACGCGCACATCGACGTCGCGATCGGCGGCCGGCGCGCCGCCCTCCAGGAAACTCGCCACGCCTGCGAAGGGCACCGTCGTACCGGCCGGGCCGGTTTCCAGCGGCGTCGAGATCGTCGCGGCGTAATCGGGGGCGCGCACGATCAACGGCACGGCGACGCGATTATTGTCCTCGTCGGCCTCAGCAAGCTGCCCGCCGCCATCCGCGACCACAAAGAGCCAGAGCGGCCCGGCGGTTGCGGGCAGCGTGATCGTCGCCGACTGGTCATACGATGAGCCTGGCGAGAGTGTACGCGGCTGCGTTGTGTCAAAAGCGAGCGTGTCGCCGCCCGCCGGTGCGGGGTCGAAGACATCATCGGTCGACAGATAGATTTGATCGGTCCAAATTCCGGTCGCGGTCCCCGCGCCCGCGTTCAACACGCGATAGGCCAGCGTCAGCGGCTGACCGACGTAGCGCCGGTCTTCCGGCGTCGCGGGGTCGAGCGTTACCTCGATCGGGTCGAGATCCGGCAATGTCACGCGCGTGATCTGTGTCGCGACCGAGGCGACGCGAATGTTGTTGGCGTCGCCGCCGTCCGGCTCGGGAATCTGCCCGGTCGCATCGGTGAAGACGATGAAGTAATGCGGCCCGCTCACATCGCGGGGAATCTCCACCGCGACCGAACGGGTGTAACGCCCCAGCGAAGGCAGCGGCGTTGCCTGCGGGAAATCACCGAGCAGCCGATCGGTCGTCGGTGAATACGTCGCATCGGTCGAGAGATAGATGCGATCGCGCCACGGCGGCGGCGCCTCCAGATGCCCGGCGTTGAAGACGGTGTAGTTGACGAGCGCCAACTGCCCATCCCGCGCCGCCAGCGGCGGTTGAAGCGAGGATGCCACCAAATCGGTCGAGGGCGTTAGGTCGTTGTTGACGGTGACTTCGCGGGCGACGACGTCGGAGAGGATCAGCGCGCCGTCGAGCGGCAGCGATTCGACGCCATCATGCAGCACCATCGCGGTGAGCGGAGTTGAAACAACCTCATACGTCGGTGGCCCGACGTATGTCGTTATCTCGCGCGAGACCGCGTCACCGATCAAGAGCGCTGCATCGATGCTGGCCGATACGCAGTTATCAACGAGAACCAAACTGCTCACAGGCCGCGAGACGGCGTTGTCAACATCCGATTTCAACGGTGCGGCGGGCGTCGCTGGTTGCATTTCTTCAAACTTGGATGCAATCCAATCGAACCAGCTTAGCGACTCCGGTTGTCGCTGCGCCTGCGCCATCTGCACCAGTGCCAATGATGCGATGGCGGCAATATCAAGCAGAATCAGCCGTCGAGCGCGCATATCACACCGTTTCCTGAAATTAGCAGAGCTTGCGTGTTGTAGCCATCCGGTCTCGAGGTCCGCCAACCTGTATTATTCTGGCTCAATGCGAGGGTAGCATGGGCCTCCGGCCCGTGCGTCCAACAACCTACAAAGGCGAATAAATCAGTACTTGTCCACACGGATGTTAATTCGCATCGGTTGATTCCATCCTGGCTGGCCACAGCCATTTCACCACGTTCCGATCTTCGGGTTCGTAGAAACACAACGGCCATGTCATGAAACGAGAGCCGCGGTTATTTCGAGGACGCACGGGCCGGAGGCCCATGCGTCCAACAACCTACAAAGGCGAATAAATCAGTACTTGTCCACACGGATGTTAATTCGCATCGGTTGATTCCATCCTGGCTGGCCACAGCCATTTCACCACGTTCCGATCTTCGGGTTCGTAGAAACACAACGGCCATGTCATGAAACGAGAGCCGCGGTTATTTCGAGGACGCACGGGCCGGAGGCCCATGCTACCCTTGATCGAGCCAATGAAAGAGAGCGTAGCCTGCGATCAGGGACGCGCCGCCCGTGCCTGCAGCGAGGCAAACGAATTCGGAAACGGCGTCTGCGCCTCCCAGATCGATGATGCCTGATCGCCACTCACGAAGGTTGCGCTTACAACGCTGTCCGCCCCTTGAAACGGCGTCATGCGCAGCTGTACTTGCCAATTGATCGGTACATTCGTCGCCGCCACCCGCACCGGCATGGTCGCGCCGGTAGAGAGCAACACGATCGACCCGAGGTCGGGCGGCATCGTGGGATCAGCCGGCACGGCCTGCCCGCCGATGGAGGTCACGCGCAGAGTCGGCGCGCTGCTCTCGGGCCACAGCCGGGCGATCGTCCCTGCGCCGCCAAAGCTATATGCCCCGGCTGCTGTGCCTGTGAACCCAAGGCCGTTGGCATCAATTCGAATGCGCCCATCGCCGCCGATGTGCCCGCTGGTACCGCCACGGGCGCGTAGAGTTCCACCACCCAGAACGGAAGACGCGACCAATCGAATCGCCCCGCCGCTGCCGCCGCCCGAGGTCGCACCTGCTGGGCAACTACCGCCTAAGCCGACAGCACCAACACCACCATCAGCAGACAATGTACCTAACACTTGAATTGAGCGGGTCGATGCGATCAGAATCGCCCCGCCACCGGCCCCGCCGCCATAACGATTACTCGCAGCGGTACATTGACCCGCCGCACCACCCGAGCCGCCGATCAGCGGAATAATTCCCGCGTTTCCATAGGCCGGGCCGGGCCGTGTACCCTGCCCTACCGTCGCGTAAGAGCCTGCCGACCCGGCATGGAGTATTGTTGTTGTTCCGACCGGATCTTGCAGCCCGCCGCCGCCGGGGCCGAACCCGATGCCGCGCTCCGACGCGACGCCGCTGTTGGATGGCGCCCCGCCACGAAATCCACCGGGCCCTGGTAGTGATGTTCCACCAATTACACCACCTCCACCAGTTCCCGGAGAGTTCTGCCCATCCAAATTGATCGTACCGCGAATAATCACGTCGCCGCTTACCAGCCAAACGACCGGCGCGCCCGAGCCATGATTCGTGAATCGCACGGTTACACCTGAATCAATAATGACACTGCTGTATCGAAAGACCACCGCCCAGCGCGTCGGGTCATAGACGCCGCCGCCCGGCGTGAAGGGCTGCGTTGTCTCGATCGGCCCGATCGCTGCGGCGCCCAGATCGATCGTGTGCGTGAAGGAGCCGGAGAGAAAAAGCGGCCCATCCGCCCCATTCGCCCCCGGCACCGTGATGATCGTCGGCAGGCCGTCGAGCGACCCGGTCGCATCCGGCAGCCCCGCCGCCGGCGGGTCGAGATAGTCCGCCGGCCCA
>CAYQLG010000066.1:0-24452 GCA_964418235.1 uncultured Planctomycetales bacterium | reverse complement strand
AAAGAAAGCGAGAATCCGAGCCGGCAAAAAGTTCACGAGCTCTCCGGCCCGTGCGACCTGCGACAGACAAAGTCACTGATTTCACGCCGTGACGCCGGAGCTTTATTTCCGCTTCATCCGAAATTCAAGTTTGACGGAACACTCGAGTAAACAACGGAACTGCAGGCTCGAGCCTGTGCCCAACGCTGGACCGGACCTGCAACCACGGCGGAGCGAAGCCACCGTCGGCCACGGCGGGTCAAACGCTCCAGCGCGCTCGCCAGCGGCCGCGTCGAACCGAACCACTCTCTCACGAGGCGGTCGAAATACTACGGGCGTCTTGCCGGCACTTTCTTTTCATTGATGTGTCTGCGCTCAAGCGTCGGTCTGGGTTCAGGGGGCAACGTCGGATGGCTGGATTTCGGCAGGCGGCGCTGAGTCGCGAGCCGTCGGTGCTGTGGGCGCAGCGGCTGGAGGATGCGCTGCCGACGGGGCATCCGGTGCGGCTGCTCGACGAATTACTGCGGAGCGCAACAAAGGGGAGGCGCGAAGCGGGCACAGGCGGATCGATCGGATCGATCTTGCTGCGCCCCGTTGCTTCGCGCCTCCGCGATCTGCTCATGTCGCGGCGTCCAGCGTACTGTTGCGTATTGACGCCTAATCGCATGCAACGACGAGGCAATTCACAAACGCTCCGATGTCGTCAAAGTTCACGCGATTGTCGCCATCCACGTCATTGACGCACAAGTAGCCGCAGTTGCTGCCGGTCGATTGAACCCAAACTTCCTCACCGACCAACGCGGCCGTGAAGCCGGCGATGTCATTGAAGTCGACCCGGTTGTCGCAGTTCGAGTCGCCGCGCTTCTGCCCCGCGCAATACGGCGTGGGCGTGAAGGGTCCTACATCGAGCGAGCCGAACCCTTGCGCGGTCATCTGAAGCTGCTTGAAACTCCGCACAGGCAAGGCCATTGCCGTCGGCCGCAGCAGGATTTCATCCGCCTGCACCGTCCGACCGAGCGACGGAACGAAGATCGGACGCGGGCCTTCAAACACCCAGCGATCCTCGAATACGTCCGGATCGATCGGCAGCGGGAACGGCGGGCAGCTCAGGCACGGCCATGGCGGGCACCACCAGCAGCGCGGCCAGCGCCACATCCACGGGATGCGCGGCCCGCGCCGCCACCATTGCACCGGCCATTCCGGACAGATTGCAATCGGCTGACCATCCGGCCCGATGGCAGAAGCGACCGCGCTGCCGCCGAGGCCAAGCACAATTTGCGTCTGCGACGAGCCGATGCCGCCATACAGCGACTTGAGCTGAAGCTGGCTGCCGATGTAGTCGATGCGGCTGGCGCCGATCACACGCTCACTGCCGTCCGAAAGAGTCGCCAGCGTGTCGAACTGCATCCAGAGCGGCCCTTGCGGCGGCGGCACCGGCGGCCACGGAATCCGCCGCCAGGGGGTGCCGCAGGGATCGATCTCGCGATCGAATCCCGATGCGAGTCCGCCGGATCTTCCGAATCTCAAATCACTGGAAAGATCAACGGTCAATCCGCCCGGACTCGTCGTGATGCCGGAGAGTGCGAAAGGCGGAACCGGGTTCAGGCCGCCCTGCAGAATGCCGCTGATGCGGGCCGCACCAGCCCCGCGAGCGCGCTGGTCAAAGGCATCGATCAATGCATCCTGGATGCGGAAGCCGGCATGCTGACCGAAGACGTCCACACGCGTGGCAAAGACGTTCGGCTGCGACGAGGGATTGCCCTCGAGAATTTCCAGCGTGTCCACCAGGCTCGGCCCGCCTCCGCCCAAGAGTTCGACGAGCGTGTCGCCTGCCAGCTCGATGCGCATCATCGGATCCCAGCAGCCGGGTCCATCGACCCAGCAGCGCGGACGCACACCAATCGGGATGACCTTCCACACGATGACGGCGGAAGTTGGAATCCGCGCGATGATCGCGCCCGTGGGGTAGGTGCGCTCATTGACCAGCGTGCCGGTTCGATACGCACGGACGACCAGCGACGAGCTGGCAAAGCCGTCGAAACTGGGGAGTAGCTCCACGTTCGTCCCTGCCTCGCGAATGTTCAGCTTGGTCAGCAGTTGCTCGTTGCCGGCGCCGATTCGTCCGTAGGATTCGAATCGCACATACGGGTCCGGCGTCGGCAGCGATGCCGCGCGCAGCATGCGCAATTTGGTCTCGATGCCATGCACAGGTCCGGGCCGCAACGAGACGCCGAACGGCTGACCATACTGGACTTCGCCGGCCCAGAGTTCCGAGCCGCGCTGATCGACGCGCGTGGTGACGCCCGGCGCGCCCGTCAGGGTGATGCCTTTGTAGTTCGTAGGCAATGGGCCGACCTGCGTATCGCCGATGCGGAACTCGCCGATCAAATAGCCCGTTCCCGCATTGACCGTGATGGAGGTCAGCACGGTCGTGCCCGTGGTGTGAAATCCGAAGCCATTGGCCGGCGTACCCGCTGGGACCGTCTGCGTGAGCGCAGTGCCGTCATTGGCAGTAACGGTGAATGATGCGGAGACGAGGCTGTTCTGCCGGCAATAGAGCAAAAACGCCCGCGTATTCGCCGGGAACGTCAACGTCACATTCCCGCTCGGCGTACGCTGATAAACGTCCTTGGCATACCCATGACCCCAGATGGCGGCCGTCGTACGCAGATGCAACAGCGAAACACTGAAGCCGACCTGCCCGCCGAAAGGGGATGGCACATTCGAATACGTCGCGCTCGTCGGTCGGGCGTCGTCTTCAAACGGCTGCATGATCCACCCGCCGAGGACGCTCGGCGGCGCGGCGGTTCCCAGATTCGTCCCGATGATGGCCGCGTGAGATATCGCGGACAGCATCAGCACTGCAACAACAATCATTCGTCTCATGACATTCTCCAATTCAACAAACATTTCGGGCAGGCAGTTCGATCATCGGTGGCGTTCACCGATGTACCGCCTATCAGTCCGTTGAAAGTTCATTGGGGTCATTTTCGACCGCTCAGGAGCCGTCATAAACGCGGTTTTTTGGGGCCGCGGCGACTATATCAACGGACTGCTATAGGTGTTTCAATGCAGATCGCGGTTCGAGTACTGTTCACTTTTCCAAGGGACATTGGCAAGAGACATCGCACATGCGGAGCAATGTCGCGAAAACGAAAACAAGAACGGCCGATGGCAACTTTCGCCGCCATCAGCCGCTAGCACTTCGCCCCGGAGGGGTCCAGGCCTGTAGCCACGGGTAGAGCCCGCGCCTCGCGCGCGCAACCCGTGGACAGCGTGAATCAGCCCGGCCCGCCCCGGCAGGGGCGGAGGAAGTCCTGCGGACGGCATATCAAGGCACACCCCCGCCCAAACCCGTACCAACCGCCCCCGATTCCAACTCACTTGTCAATACGCTGCGCTGATGCAAACCCCCCACAGGGCGTGCCGCGAGCGTGTCTCTGACAACTCCGCGCATCTCCCTGCCCGGACGAAGACGGTCCGCTGCGATCATTGTGCATTCCGACCGACTTGTGCGGGGGGCCGGGGGCGGCAGCCCCGGCATCGGCGGCTTACGGCTTGCCCGCAATCAGGTCTTCGACGGTCTTCTTGGCCTGTTCCAGCAGCCGTGCGGCCTCGATGCGGGCCTCGATGGCCTTGTTGACCAAGCCGTCGATCTGCTTCTGCACGCCCAGCACCTTGTCGGGCACGGGGATGGCGAGCAGGTCTTCCTCGGTGAATCGCGGGTGGTTGCTGCCATCCTGCGACCACTTGAGGATGGTCTGCACCAGCGGGCAGCGCAGGTAGACCATGAGCGTTTCGGGCGAGAGGCCATTTCCGGTTGGTCGTAGCACAATGTATTCGGATGACCCGACCGATTGCGGCGTGCCGGAGGTGCGGACAACGGCGATTTCCTTCAAGTACGAACGCAAGCGGCTGACGACGACATCGCCCGCTTGAAAACGCTTCTTGCTGCTGCCCATCTCAATGGCGGGCTCCGGTTCGCGGCTGTCGTCGAGGAAGGGTTCGAGGGCATCGGTGATGTCGAAGTTGCGGACCATCTCTCCCTTGCGTGCCCGCGTGGGGTCGTACATGTCGCGGATGCCGGGGGCGTGCGCTTCCACGGTCTGGTGCGGCATCTTGGCGAGCGCGGCGAGAATGCGCGTCTTGCAAGGCATGAAGTACTCGGCCCCGAAACGGTTAGCTGCCTCAAGGTCGCGGAAGCGGCGGGTATAGCACTTCTGGGGCGAGTGGTCGAGGCGGTCCAGCCCCAGCGCTTCCATCAGCCGCGCCTCGGCGGCGGCGACAGTCTCCGCTGCGCGGTGCCGCGCGTCCTGTGCGCCTTGCACTGCGGACACGACCCGATCAAGTTGTTGCTTCGTCGGTTCGACGATCGGAATCTCTTTCAGGTCAGGCAGGATCAAGCCCATTTGGACTGCGCCCCGGACGCGTCGCTTGATCTCGTATTGACCAAGCCGCGACGCCAAGTACGCGGCGATGTACTCCCCGGGCAGTGTCTTTGAGCGCACGATGGCGAGCTTGCAGTTGCCGGTCAGTTTGCCGTGACGTTTGGTGACAAGGCCCACCGTCCCGATGGTGCCAACAACGCCGACCAAGACATCGCCGGGAAACATGTGCGAGCGTGTGAGGGAGTTGTAGTTCTTCTCGGGGATGTAGATTGGGTCCGCATCCGAGATGAAGAAGTCGCCTAAGTCCTGTCCGCGCAGGTAGCGGACGCCTTCGTCCCCAAACTCTTCGGCAATGCTCATGTGGTTGCCGTCGCTGACGCTCGCCACGTCTATGAGCGGCTTGGTCTTGAGTTTGCGAACCTGCCGCTCCTGCCGAAGGTACTCCGGGCGATAGTGCTCGGCATCCCAACGGATGTCGTGCGTCATATCGCAAGTCTTGACGACGCTCCACACCGCCATTTACGCGCCTCCTTCGCAGAAGGTCAAGCCCTGGTCCTTGCCCCACTTCACGAACGCCGCCGCGATCTCATCCAGATCGTGGTCCACGATCATGTGGTTGTGGGAGTCCAGCGCGGGCGCGTTCTTGTCGTCGAACACATAGACGTAGTCCCCGCTGTTGTCCTTCCCCGGTTTCTCGCTCGTCGCCAAGAACACCGGGTAATCGTCCTGCTTGGGGTTGAGCGGCCCGGCCTTCTTGTCGTCATTCCACGTCTGGATGAACAGCACGCTGGTTTTCGTCCCCGTGTGGGGCTTGAAGGTGTTGCCGTGCAGCCCGACGACGGCCAAGATGCGGGCACGCTCGGCGATCCACTTCCTGATTGCCTCATCCCCCGAGTTGTTGAAGCGCCCTTGGGGCAAGACAATCGCCGCACGGCCCCCCGGCTTCAAGAACTGAAGGTTCCGCTCGATAAAGAGGATGTCGCGCCCGACGGCCTTCTCCCAGCCGCCCTTCTCCTTCTTCGCCAGGTCGTACTGCGAGAGGATGCGGTTGTCCTTGATGTCCCCGGCGAAGGGCGGGTTGGTCAGCATCACATCGAAATCAAAGTAGCGGAACTGCTCCTCGTTCCGCCGGTTCTCCTCGGCGTCCTTGAACTTGCGCAGGCGGGGCCGCAGGCCCGACCGCGTGTCCTCGGACCACATCTTGGTGTCGAGCGTGTTGGCCCGGTAGACGTTGGTCTTGCCGTCGCCCGCGATGGTGTTGAGGGCCTTGGCGATCTTGACGCTGCGCGGGTCAAAGTCGATGCCGTAGACGTGCGTA
This sequence comes from uncultured Planctomycetales bacterium, assembly GCA_964418235.1. GTDB lineage: Bacteria > Planctomycetota > Phycisphaerae > UBA1845 > Fen-1342 > CAYQLG01. Next base: position 18,767 of record CAYQLG010000066.1, on the reverse strand, counting down.
CCGGCGTAGTTGGCCTGCCACTGGTTCGGCCCCTTGGCCGTAAAGACATCGCCCCAGACGTGGAAGATGGCATGGACCGTGAAGCCGCACGACCCCGCCGCCGTGTCGATGACGTACTCCTCCGTGGTGGGGTTGAGCATTTTCACGCACATGTCGATGACGTGCCGGGGCGTGAAGTACTGCCCCTTTTCGCCCTTGCTGGCCTTGATTGAGAGGTACTCGAACGCCTCATCAATGACCGAGAGGTTGGAGTTGAAGAGCTTGACCCGTTCCAGCGCCGAGCCGCAGACCTTAAGGTGATCCGGCTCCAACATGATGCGCTCGCCGGGGCTAAACACGCCCGGCCACTCGGCCATCGCCTTCTCGAATAGGCCGGTGACGACATCGTAAAACTCCTTGGCCGTGCGCCCGCCGACGCGGAAGTCCAGATTGCGCTTCCCCTTGGCGGCCCGCGCCGCCCGAGCCTCGTCGAACAGCTTGGCATAGATCAGTTTGAAGACTTCCTCGAAGGCATCGACGCCCGCGTTGGCGAGCACCAAATCTTCCATGTTGAGGATCACGTCCTTGAGGCTCGTTCGCTCGACGACAAGGATGTTCTCGCGTTCGAGATCGTCGATCGTCCACGGCTGATTGAGCATGTCCGCCAGCGTTTGCGTGGCGGTGGGCAGGTCGGGGAGTTCGCGGAAGAGGTTGGGTTCTTCGCGGTGCAGTCCGATGGTCGAAGACCCATTGGTCCACAGACCGATCGGGGCACCTTCGGCGTTGCAGTAGGACTTGAGTTGTTCCAGCCCGTCCTTGCGCTTGGCCTTCTTGCACTCGACGATGATGTACGGCGTGTCGGCGGTGTCCTTCTCGATCACCACGATGTCCGCCCGCTTCTCGTGGATGGCGGAACCGAAGTAAACTTCCTTCTCGATCCGCAGGCGGTCCTTCGGGTAGCCGTAGTGGTGGATCAATTTATTGATGTAAAGCTGCCGGACGATCTCTTCAGGCTTGGCGGGACGCTCCTTGTCCGTTGCCCAGCATTTGAGGTAGGGCTTGCCGCCCTTGTCGATCAGTTTGATCGCCTTGATCTCGGCATCAGAAAAGATCGTGAGGGCGTAGTCCGTCCCTTTGAGGATGTCGGTGAGGGTGTACGTCGGTGTCTGGTTCGCGGTGGCTGCCTTGCCCATAGGGGCATAGGGTAACGCGCCCGATCGCGGTTTGCCTTCCTCTGCCCCTCCGGGGCAGTCCCGCGCGGGGACGACGCTTTCCACGGGTTACGCCCGCGAAGCGCGGGCTTCACCCGTGGCTACACCCCGGCGCCCCGTTGGGGCGAAGAGGCCAGCCCTCGTAGCCCGCCATCGTGGCCCGCCGTCGGGGCGAAGAGGCCCGCCCTCGTAGCCCGCCCTCATGGCCCGCCGTCGTAGTCCGCCCTCATGGCCCGCCTGCGTGTTCCTCAATCTGCCCGCTCTGCCTCTGTGGTGAGCCGCCTTTGGTCTTTCCCAGGCAGCGGGTCCTGCGGACGGCGCAACAAGGCCTTACGCCGACACCGTCGCCGTCGTGACTTCCGACCTCGGCCCCTTTTCGCCGCGCGCGAAGGCGCCCGGGTCAACGACGAACCGTAAAAGGTTGGGCGAAAGATGGACAGCGGCGCTGAAGACCGTCGAGTGCTCCGGCGCGGAACGCACCTCGCGCAAGACGGTCGCGGTAAAGTTGGCTGTTTGGAATTGATAGACGCCGGGAACGGCGGGCGCGGGGAATACACCCTGCACGACCGTCACCGCGCCACTTTGGCCAATGCCCGTAACCACCGACGTGCCCAAGCCCATGACGCTGCCGGCCAGACCCAGCGTGTTTTGAGCGCCGCCAACCTGGCTCAGATTGCGTGTACCCGCCGGCCCGGCCAACGTACCGAAGTAGCCGGTGGTCGTTCCTACATCCGCCGGATTGCTAAACCCCTGGGGCGCCGCAAAGTTAGCCATGGCGGCGGGAACCGAGGTGGGATGCGGCAGATCGAACGCCGCCGGATTGCCGGCGACTTGTCGCACGTCAATGACGAACGCAGCCAGCCCAAGATTGTCTCCCACATCGACGCTCAGCCATATCTCCCACGGAATCGGTGTTCCGGGCGCAACGATTTGGCCTTCCCGCGGGGAGCGGAATTCGGCCGTAACCATCGCAGCCCTGGCGGCTTGCGCGCCCAGCAGCAACCCCACGAGGGGGGGCGCAGTAACACGAAAATCGCATTGACTTACTCCAAAACAAGACTCTGAAGAACCGGCCGCAACGCGGCCTTCATGAGCGGTACAATGCGAGGTGCGTGCGGCGCGCTGTACCTGGAACGATGAAATGCGCGCTTTCTCAGGGCAAATCGAAAACGGATGAGGTGCCAGATGCTCGACGATGCGCGAGTGCGCAGCGCGGTAGCGGGTGATCTTGATTCGCTGACCGTCTTGCTGACCGAATCCTACGTACAGATCCGCGGGCGACTGGCGGCGCGCATTCCACGTACGTTGAGGAGTCTCATCGACGTGGACGACCTGGTGCAAAATGCCCACATCGCGGTTTTTCGCAAGATTTCCCAGCTTCACCCCGCTGATCTGAACAGCTTTCAGCGCTGGGTCTCCGCGATCGCTCTGAACGAGCTGCGCGGGGCCATTCGCGGCGCGCGGGCCCGCAAGCGCGGCGGTGACTGGACGCGACAGAGCACGGGAAACCCCCTCTACGATTCCGCCACTTTCCTGTTAGAGGTCATCGCCGCGACGTCACACACGGCCAGTCGCTCCACCATCCGCCGGGAAGATCTGGGACAACTCAAGGAGGCCCTCGCAGTCCTCCCCCCGGACGAACGCCAGGCGGTGGACTTGGTGCATCTGCAAAACCTTTCCGTGGCCGAAGCCGCTGCGCGCATGCAACGCACCGATCGGGCGATCCACAATCTGTGCTATTCGGCCCGGCAACGGCTCAAAGCGGTCCTGATCCCAACGCCAACCAAATACCCCGGCTGAGGGACAGCGCGCAGCAGGCCGAATGCATTGAGCTAGCTGTGAGAGTTTATGGATAGGCCGGATGGCACATTGTCGCAGGAGGACGCCGAGCGGAGCATCCGTATTTCGACGCTGATCGTGGACGTTGTCGCACGTCGCTCGCGCGGCGAGGTTGTTCCCGATCTTGAATTATTGCAACAGCATTCAGATCTGCTTCCGGAGTTAAGCCAACGGTTGCGGGCATTGTCTCGTGTCGAGCACGCCCGCGCCGCAGCGCTTCCGCAGCCTGGCGGCACTGAGTTCCGTTCGGAAGAATTGCATCATGGAATTCCCGGCTACCGGTTTATTCGTGAAATTCACCGCGGCGGGCAGGGGGTCGTCTTTGAGGCCCTCCAGGAATCCACCCAGCGGCGCGTCGCCATCAAGGTCACGCACGGAGGTTGGACGACAGGCTCCGGCGGCTTGGCTCGCTTGCGGCAAGAGGTTCGTTTCCTGTCGCGCCTCCAACATCCCAACATCGTGACGGTGTTCGATAGCGGCATCTCCGCCGGAATGCCCTATTTCGTTATGGACTTCATTGATGGTTTGCACCTCGATCAGTATGCCGCGCAGCCGGGCATCGGCTGGCGGGACAAGCTGGTTTTGATGGCGACCATCTGTGACGCCGTACATGCCGCGCACCTGCGCGGAGTCATCCATCGCGACCTGAAACCCGGAAACATCTGCGTGAATCGCGCGGGTACGCCATTTGTTCTGGATTTCGGACTGGCCCGCTTTATGGGTGCGGACGCGACAATGACGCGGACCGCGATGACCTTAACCGGGCAGTTCGTGGGCTCGTTGCCGTGGGCGGCACCCGAGCAGGCGGTCGGCCGTGTCGATCAGATCGACGTACGCACTGATGTTTACGCCCTTGGAGCGGTGCTGTATCAGATTCTGACGGGACGGCTACCCTTTGACATAACCGGCACACCCCGCGAGTTGCTGACGCGTATCGAGCACAGCGAGCCACAAATGCCGGAACGGGCGCTCGTCCCGCGCGATGCGGCGACGATAGCGATGAAATGCCTGCGAAAATCGCCGCCGGAGCGCTATCAAAGCGCCAAAGAGCTTGCGGATGATCTGCGGAGCTGTCTGCGCGGTGACGCCATCGTCGCTCGGCGCGACAGCACGGCCTACGTAGCGTGGAAGTTTGTTCGGCGGCGCTGGTTGTCGCTCAGCGTCGCGGCTTCTTTTCTGCTTTTGCTCAGTGTTTCGACAGTCGTATCCGCGACCTGGTACCTGAGCGCCGAACGCGCCCGCGGCGAAGCCACCGAGCGGCTCTATGAGTCCCTGATTGCGCAGGCCCGCAGTGTTCGACAAACCGGCGGTCCTGGGCAGCGTATTGAAGCGCTACGCGCCGTGCAGGCAGCGGCAGCGATTCGCCCAAGCTTCGAACTTCGCAACGAAGCGATCGCCGCGATGAAGAATTGGGACCTGGCCGTCGAGCACGAGTTTGATCAACAGCGGACGACTTATACCTGTGCGTACGATTGGACCAACGACATACTTGCTTATTGTCGGGACCAGCGGATCGTGCTTTTTGATGTCGCGCGTTCACGCGAGCTGCCCGGGCCGGATTGGATCATGCCGAATGTGTCGCGGCTGGATTTCAGCAGCGACGGTCATTACCTGAGTGCGATATGGCGCGATGTCCCGACACCCATACGGGTTTGGGATCTATGGCAGAGTAAACCCGTCGAATTGCCCGGGTTGGATTGTGCGGCCTGGTGGAGCGAATTCAGCCCGGATGGTCACCATCTGGCCGTGGCGTTCGCCAATCGCTCTGTAAGCCTATTCGACTTGCAATCCGCGCGAGAAATTTGGCATCAGCCCAGCGCCGACGCCTGGCACATGACGTATTCGCCGGACGGCAGGCGCATCGCTATTGCTCCGATTCGCTCACCGATGGTGCGAGTTCTTTGTGCCGACACCGGCCGCTTGATCGATGAAATTTCCGTGGGCGAAGTCGTCGCGTGCCTCAGCTGGGGACCGGTGGGAAGGCTGCTGGCAATCGGTCAGGTCCACACGGCGTTGATCTGGGACATATCGAGCGGAAAGCTCGTGCAAACCATGCGTCAGCATGATAATTATGTCATTCAAGCCCACTTTGACCCGCGGGAAACAATGCTCTCGACGAGTTCCTGGGACGGCACGACGGCCTTCTGGCACCCGCACTCGGGGAGAGAACTCCTGCGATTTGTCGGCGAAGTGCTGGATGCAAGCCCCTATGACGATCGCATCCTGGTGTTGCGCGGGTCAGATACGGATCGCGTCCCAAGCCTGGCGCGCCTCATTCGTGGCTCTGAGTTTCAGCGCTATATGGATGTGTCGGGCCGGTCGGATTACAACAGTTGGACAGAAGCACGAATCGGATTTCACGATCGCTTGTGCTTCGCACCCGGCGACGTGGGTTTGTCCTTCTGGCGTGCGGACACCGGTCGATATCTCGGACTGCTCAAAATCGGATACGTTCGGCACGCCAGCTTCGGCGGAGACCCGGAATCGCTCTACACGATCAACGAGCAGGGCTGGTTCCGCTGGCCGCTGCGAATTCATACCGATGTCCTCTACATCGGGCCGCCTGATGTGATTCAACGCGAGTCTTTCAGCATGGGTGCTATGGTACCTGATTTTTCCGGCGCAATTGTCCGCCGCACGAATGAAAGTGATTTTCGTGTGATTCGTTCGGAGCACCCGTTGGTCGAGACCTTGCTCGCATTCCCAAAGAGCGCTCATGTGGTTTCGATTGAATTCGTGCAGAACGGCGCCGCAGCAGTCATCGCCACCTATCACAAGGGGCCCATGGAATCGCGTGTGTACCGGCTCTCGGATGGCGCGCTGCTCGCAGTGCTTCCGACGAAGGACTTCGCCGTTCTAAGCACCAACGCTGACGGCGAGCTTCTGTGCGCCAATTCCATAGGTCAAATCATGGTCTGGCGCTGCGCCGACTGGAGCCTGATGTTCGACAAGCGAGCGGCCGATATTCTGCCACCCGCTTCGCTTCGAACGTGCGCTACGGAATACACGAGTTTGCTGCTGAGCGGCCAAGACCGCAGCGTGGTGGGCTTGTTTCCACAAGCCGCGCCGATTACCAAGGCGTCATTTGAGCCCGCCCAACCCTATCTCCTTTCAGCGGTGATCGACTCCCGTCATCCGGGTTGCGCTGCTCTCGATGTATGGCGTTTACGTGTGGTGCGTGCGCACCTCGCCCGCCTCGGCCTCGACTGGGATTCACCCCCCTACCCGCCCAAGCCCGACTTGCCGCCGATCGAGGAGATCGTATTTGATCTCGGCACGATGACTCCCGTGGAGTGATTCTCGAGGCGGCTCGTGCGCCGACACGTGTTGAAATACATTCTGGAGAACTGAATTGCAGAGCGGCGCTCCACCCACACACGCCCAAGAATTCGAACGTGCCGAGACGGCATTGAATAGCGAACGCGAGCAATAAACACTGGCCGAAGAGCGGGAACAACAGACGAATCGAGTGGCAGCCTTTTATTCGAAGCTGATGCGCGACTTTGATATCCAGGCCATGGGCAACACAATCCGCACGTGGTTTCGCGATCAGAGTAAGAAAAGCCTTGAAAGCGAATTTATTGTTGACGGCGACGCCCGTCGCCGACGTACCGCCGACGAAGTGGAGGCGTTGCTGGCGCAGTATGATCCTTGGCTCCGTGGCGTGGAACCGACCGGCGCGGCATTGCTTGCGCTCGACAAATACGTTCTGGGCAAAGCCGCGGCCGCGCTGGAGAAAGACTTTGACGACGCGCCCTACGTCCGTGCGACCCTGCACGCCGCGCTCGCGGATGCGTATATGGAAATCCGGTCGCCGGAGGGGGCCGAGCGTCCACGCCGTGCGGAACTCGCCCTTTTCCGGGCGACGGAGGGCGACGACGAACCCCACACAGCCCAATGCCTTTACAACCTGGCTCTGGCTCTCAATGCCAGAGGGAAGTATCAAGAGGCTGAGTCCTCTGTCCGCGAAGCGCTGGCAATTCGTAGGAGGTTGCATGGAAACGAACACGAGCAAATCGCCAACTCGTTGAACATTCTGGCCTTAGCCCTCGCCGGACAGGGAAAGTACGATGCGGCAGAACCGCTCTATCGCGAAGCGCTGGATAGGTACCGCAAGTTACTGAGCGACGACAACCTGCAAGTCGCGGCCATCCTCAACGGACTCGGCGTCACGCTCCGCAGAAAAGGCAATCTCTCCGAAGCGGAATAGTATTATCGCGAAGCGCTGGAAATACGGCGTAAGCTGCTGGGCAACGACAACACGACCGTCGCTTCGTCGCTGATCAATCTGGCCAGCGTGGCGCTGCAGCGGAGCGAATTTGCCGACGCTCGATCGATGTTGGAAGAGGCCCTGGCGATTAATCGTCGCACGTTGGGCGATGAAAGCGCCAATCTCGCCGGCGTGCTCACTTCACTCGCAAATGTGGAATCCGAATTGGGCAACCTCGCTCATGCCGAGCAGCTTTTCCGTCAATCCCTCGCACTTCGCACAAAACTGTTGGGGCGGGTTCACAAGGATGTAACGCTCAGTCTGAACGGACTGGGTTTGTGTCTGAAGGATCAAAACAAACTAACCGAGGCGGAAGCTCTGCTTCGCGAATGCCTGGATATCCGCCGCGCCTTGCTTGGGAATGAGCATCCTTCCGTAGCTGTCGCGCTCAATAACCTCTCGCTGACCTTGCAGGCGAAAGGCGATCTGGATGGAGCCGAGCGCTGCGCCGACGAATCGCTCGCGATGCGCCGCAAGCTCCTGGGAGAGGACCATCCGGATGTCGCCCAGGCGATCCATCATCTCGGCGTCCTGCGCGTGGCCCGTAGCGATTATCAAGGGGCTGATGCGCATTTTACCGAAGCGATGAACAGGAGTCGCAAGAATCGGGGACCGACTCACCCGGATCTGGCGACCACGCTACAGATGCTGGGCACTGTTCATGCCGATCGCGGCGACGACACACAGGCGAAACCCCACTACGAAGAAGCGCTGCTCATTTGACGACAAAAGCTGGGCGAAAATCAACCGCTCGTGGCGACCACGCTGGGTCTTGTTGCGTTTACGTGGGATGAGTTGGGCGAATACGGAGCCGCGGAGCCTCTGCACAGCGAAGCCTGCGCAATCTGGGCGGCGCGATTGCCCCAGGATCCGGACAAAGCGATCCAGTGCCGGCTCGCATTGGGGCGAAACCTGCTTCGGCAAGATTGCCATCGCGAGGCTGAGATCTGCCTGCTTTCCGCCTGGCAATGGGCGGATGCGACGCCGGGCATACAATCCAAACAGCTCATTTCAACCGCTTTGGCGCTGACCGACCTTTACCAGGCCTGGCACGCGGCCCAGCCCGACATGAACCACGAATCCACGGCGGCCGAATGGGACGCGCGACACGCGGAGTTGCAAATCGCCGGCCAAGGCGGGGACGAATAGCGCGGATCGGTGCGCAACGCCGGCCGTCAGGGCCGCCGGGGCGCTGGTCGACCGCTCCGAGCGCCTTGGGCGGTGGTCAAGTTCGCTGTGACGACGTGGGGAAGGATGGCGGCGACTTCTCATGCGGATTGAGCGAATATCGCGTCGAGCGCGGAGTATCCGGCTTCCATGCCTTGTTGCATGCCGGATGCGATCGCGCCATCGCGTGCCTGCTTGGAGTCGAACGCGAGGGTCATCGTCATGTGCGTCACGCCGCCCTGTTCAGTGAGTTCGAGTGTGGCCAACAACTCGCCCACAGGCCCGCAATCGCCCATGTCCATGATCTCCGTGTGCGCAATGCGCTCCGGCGGTAAAACCTCCTTGTGAATGCCCGAGATCGTCAGGGCGACCTTTCCGTCGGGGCCGTTCCACGCCCAGCGGTACTTCCCGCCGATGCGCACATCCATTTCGCACACCGCCCACGACCAGCCCGGGGGTGTGAACATCCACTTTTGCAGGAGTTCGGGGCGCGTCATCGCTTCCCAGACGAGCCGGCGCGGGGCGTTGAACGCACGGGTGAATACGATAGTGGTGTCAGTCGGGGCGGTGAGTTGGAGACCATTTGGAAGCATTCGACGTTCCTTGTACCAGACAGGTGCGTGACGGCGGCTGATACGCTCAGCGGCGACGGGAACGGGCGCGATCCTCGGTTTTCATCTCTTCGAGCAGCGAGTCGAGGGCTTCAAAACGGGCCTCCCAGTTCTTGCGAAACTGCTCAGTCCAGTCCATGGCGTCCTTGAGCGGCCCGGCGTGCAGCCGGCACAGGTGCTGCCGCCCGGCCACGCGACGACGAACGAGTTTGGCGCGCTCCAGCACGCGCACGTGCTTGGTGGCGGCGGGGAAGGTCATCTTGAGGGGCGCGGCGAGTTCGCTGAGATTGCGCTCCCCGCCCGAAAGTTGCCGAACGATCGCCCGGCGGGCGGGGTGGGCCAAGGCGTGGAACACACGGTCGAGTCGCGGGGATCGATCTACAACCATAAGGATTATTATACCACACGGTTTTGTGATGTCAAGCGCATTACTCACGCCCCCACCGTCGCCCCTCATGCTGCGACGGTAGCGGCAGTCAACTCCGACCACGGCCCCTTTTGGCCGAGCGTGTTGACCCAGCGGGCCATGTAGACGGCGGTTTTGCCGCCTTCACCCGCCTTGAACGCCGGTTACGTTCAGGCCGCCGCACGTGACTTGCGCGCCGCCGAATGGCGCGCTGATTTTTGAATTGGGTACGAGCGTCACGTTCGCGCTGTGCGGGGGGCGCAGCGTGATGGATGGACCGGGGGACGATCCGTTGTGGGCGCCGCTCTGCCCCATCGCGGTCACACTGGCGAGTTGCTGTGAGGAAACCGGATTGGATTGGACCGTGAACTCAACGCTGTTCGCACCCGGCGGCACGACCACGCTCGTCGGCAGGATCAACCCCGGGCCGGATGAAAAGCTCGGAACGTGCGCTGATTGTCCGCTGCCCGGGAGTACACAGACTTGTTATCAGCCCGTCACCAGAAATAGACCGCCATCCGATCGATTTGCTCCGGGTTGCCGCGGAAGACTTCAGCCGCCTTGTCGCGATAGAGCGGCTGACGCTCCTGCCAGCGGGTGACTTCGCTTTGCCACATCAGCAGCGCCATGCGCCAATCGCGCGCCAGCCGGGCGTTGTATTCACGCAGATCCTTTTCGATGAAGGCGGCGGAATACTCAAGCCGGTCGACCGCGGCGGCCTCGCGCTGCGCGATCGTGTTCGCCGCCCAGCTCGCGGTCTCACGGCGCTGCTGGAGGCGGCGGTCAACCGCGCCCGGGTTTTGGCAGCCCGCCAGCGCCGCGCCCAGCGCGATGAATCCCACCCATGCATTGCAACCGCGCCGGCGACGTGACACACGGCCCCGTGAAACACCTCCCGACGGCGCGCGGGCCGGCCGATGGTCCAATTGATCAGGCGTGCTGCGCCGCTGGGTGGACAGTCCGGGCATGGACCATCCGCCGCCCGTCGCCAAGGCCTGCCGCCCGGCGGGGAATGTGGCAAGCTCGGTCTCGCTCGAAATCGGTCGCTCAACGGTGGCTGTCTGCATCATGGTCTCACCGAGCCATGTTATACTCGTCGGAATGTGCCTGGTCGCGGCCTGCGCTGGCAGCCATTCGTTGTGACGGCTCTCAAAGCCCGGACCGGCTTAGCGGAATCGGAACGCCAGCGCAGTTGGTCGGAGCCAGACGGCAGAAAAAAGGCCCGGCGGACCCAGCCGCGCTCCGTTTGAGCAGCGACCGCGTCGGCCGGGAAATCGACATCACAGTGTATGCCGGTCTGAACAGGTGACAGCGCGTGCTTACGGGCAGGTGCAGCCGCCGGCGACGAGGCAGGCGACGAAGCCGTCGATGTCGTTAAAGTTCACCGCGCCGTCGCAGTTCAGATCGCCCAGCGCGCCGAAGCTCACGCCGACCGAGCGCAGATCTTCCGACTCCTGCCGTCCGCAACCGCAGCTGAGCACAGCGCGATCCGTGACGAGCAGGCGCAGCGAATAGGCACAACGCGGCAGGGCGGCGGTGTTCCAGTTTGCGAGGAGCGCGCCCGGGGCCGTCGAACTGACGCCGGTGGCCAGAGTGACCCAGTCCGTCGCCGGTCCGCCGGAGTATTGCAACGTCCAGCTCTGAATGTTGGCATCCGAGGCGGTGCCGCGAATCGGGATAATGCCGCCGTCCGCGGTGCAGCTAACCGGGCTGGTGATCGTTGCAACCGGCAGCGTGTTGTCGATGATGGTCGTGCGCGAAAGCGTCGCGACGTTGCCGCACGTGGTGAAGGCGCGCACGCGGAATTCATAGGTGCCGTCCGGAACGGTGTTGGTGTTGAACGTCGCGAGCGTGCTGTTGATCACCGGTGTGTTGAATGTGCCGATCAGGGTGTAGGGGGCGATGCCGACACGACGGTAGTCGACGATGTAATTTTCGAAGCAGGGCGTGTCGGTGCAGGTGCCCTGAAGGCAGAGCGTATCGCCGACGACCGGCGAGATCGAATAATTCAGATTGTCGAAGGCCTGGTCAATGTAGACCGCCGTGACGAAGATCGCCTGAATGCCGAGGCGGTTCGTCACGCGCAGCCGGAGGAATTTCGTCCCTTCAGCGATGCCGGTGGTGTCCCAGGTGCCGAGGGTTCCGGCGCTGACTTCGGTTGTTGAGCTGCTGATGAGCGTCCACGGGCCGTTGGGGCTGGTCGACCATTCCAGTCGATAAATGCTCAGTCCGCTGCCCGAGTCGCTGGCGGTGCCGGTGATGGTGATCGGGTCGCACCCGCAGGAGAAAGCGGTCGGCGCGGTGATGGTCGCGGTGGGATTGGTGATCGGCGCATCGCAGGCAATCTTGAACTCGCCCACGGCGAAATCCTCGGTGGATGTGACCGTGATCGAAGCAATCGTCGTGAAACCGGTGGTGTGGAAGCCAAAGCCTCTCGCGCCCGCATCTCCATCCACCGATTGCACGACATTTGTGCCGTCATTCGCGGTGGCGGTGATGGTGAAGACCGCGAACGGCTCCGGCTCGGCGTAGAAAACAAACGCTTTTGTCCCGGTCGGCAGGTTGAGGAACGAGGTCAGGACGCCCGCACCCGTGTAATAAACGTCGCCGGTATAGCCGCCGGACCACGTCGCCCAGCCGCTGCCGATGGAGCGGTGACTGTGCGGGGCTCCAAAACGGAGTTGGTCATCTCCGCACGTGGTCGGGGTGGGGACATCGGTAACGTCCTGAAATGTCGGCCGCGTGTCGTCGCCGAAGTTCGTTAGGGTGAACCCGCCGAGTGAGGTCGGACGGGCGCCGGTGCCAAGAGCTGTGCCGATGATCGCGGCTTGCGCGGCGGCGGCTAGCGTCAAGATAGATAGCAAACACAGTGCACGTTTCATTTCTTCTCTCCACTTTTTGCATTCGAGATCGAGTGCGTCGGTCACGCGACCGACGCCGGGCCGACGGCGTCTGAAATCGGAAACGAAATGCCGCCGTCGCAGCCAAAGCCGCACTCAGCCAAGCAGGCGCACCCGCTTTAGGGGATAACCGCCGGTTTTTTCCGGGAAATCCGTTGAATGCGATGGGCCTGAGCGATTCACAGACTTCCCGGCACAAAGACAACGCAAGCGCGCACGGAAACCCTCAGAGATTTTTTGAAGTTTCCCCGATGGCATGGGCAAGAGATGGGCAAACAGAGCCGGGCTCGACCGGCGGCGGGCCAGCGCCGCAGCCGAGCATTGACGCCTCAGCCTGTGTGGCGGCGGCTCGGTCTTGCGGTGTTGCTTCGCCGATTACGGCGCGACAGTCGGCGGCGCCGCCCGCGCGGAAAGCTGCCGCTCGATCCAGGCGTTGATCCGCGTTTCGAGGATCGTCAGCGGGATGCAGCCCGCCGACAGCAGCTCATCGTGGAAGTCGCGCTTGTCGAAGGCCGAGCCGAGGCGTTCTTCCGCCCGGCGGCGCAGTTCGCGGATTTTCAACTCGCCGATCTTGTAGCCGGTCGCCTGGCCGGGCCAGGAAATGTAGCGATCGACCTCGGCGGTGATGTTCAATTCCGATAAGGCGGAATTCTCGCGCATGAACTGGAGCGCGCGGTCGCGCGACCAGCCGAGCGTGTGAATGCCGGTGTCGACGACCAGCCGACAGGCCCGCCACATTTCATAGGTCAACCGGCCGAAAAGGTCGTATGGTGTCTCGTAAAGGCCGACCTCAAGGCCGAGCCGCTCGGAGTAGAGCGCCCAGCCCTCGCCAAAGGCCGTGATCCACATGTCCTTGCGGAACTCGGGCACGTGCTCGAGTTCCTGGGCGATCGCGACCTGGAAGTGATGCCCCGGCACAGCCTCGTGAATGGCCAGCGCCATCATCTCATAGCGCGGACGTTGATCGAGCGCGTAGGCGTTGGCGTAAAAGTATCCCGGCTCGGCGTTGCGGATGTCGCCGCGCTGGTAGTACGCCGTCGTTTGCGTCGGGGCCATGAAGTCGGGGATTTTACGCACGCCATAGCTGAGCCTGGGCAATCGGCGAAAGAGCTTGGGCAGCTCGGCGTCGATGCGCTTGCAGATGTCGCGATATTCGCGGAGCAGATCGTCCTCGCTCTTGTGGTAAAAGCGCGGATCGGTCCGCAGGAATTTCAGGAAATTCTCGAAAAGCTCGGGATCCTTGAGCCGGCGGTTCTTGTCGCTGTCGAGATAGAAATCGCTTTTGCGAATGACCGCCAGCATCTCCGCGCGGATGCGCTGAACTTCCGCGAGGCCGAGTTCATGAATCCGCGCCGCAGTCAAATCGGTCGTCGTCATCACGCGAAGCTGATGGGCATAAAACGCCAGCCCATCCGGCAGGTCGCGCGCCCCCAGCGTCGTGCGGCACGCCGGGATGTACTCGCGCCCGACAAACTCGGCGAATTTCAGCACCGCCGCCTTCACCGCCGGAAAGGTCGTCTGATCAAAGCGCTCGCGCAGAGCCGTGCGATCCTTCATCTCGGGCACGCCGCGAATGTCTTGGAGCGGTGTGGCGAGCGCCTCCAGCCCGCCGCCGTCGAGCAGTGCCGCGAATTGCCTGGGCACGCCCGTCAGCACGATTTGGGGCGGGGTGCGGCCCTCCTGCACGCCGCGGCGCAGCAGATCGATGGTGTCATCGATCAGGCGGGGCGTCTGTTCCAGCCTGGCAAAGTAGTCGATGTAATCCTGCGCGCTTTCGAATCGGACGCGCTCGTGCATCTGCGGAATTTCCTGATGCGGGCCATGCCGCGCGCCCAGCGGCGCCAGCCACATGCGGAAGGCGTGGCCGTCGATATCCTCTTTCAGCAGATGCGCGAACAGGTCGTAGTTCAGTTGATCCTCCGCCGATAGTCCGGCCCGCTCGAGCGCCTGCAGCCGCTTCAGATAGCTCTGCGTCTCAGCGTGGCGGCGCTCGATCGCGGCGTAGCTGCCGTCGCTGAGCCGGGCGGCGTTCGAATAGTCGCCGCACGACATGGCATACTCTGGAAATTCGCGCTTCTGCCAGTCATGCCGCTCCTGAAAGAGTCGATGCAGCTCGGCGGCGATTGCTGCGCGGGCGGGATTCGCCGCGGCGGCGGGCGGCTCGGCCACGGCGCCCTTAGCGGGTCCATCCGCGGCGTGCGCGACAACGGCGACAAAAGGATCGAAGACGATGCATTCAATGACGATGGCACAAGCGAAGGTCGAGTAGCTGCGAAGGTTCATGGCAGGCGAACATAGGGGCGCGCCCCCCGTAAATCAACCGCGGCGCCATCGGCCGCGCCCAGTCGCGTCGGACGTCCGCGACCGCGTGCGCGCCCTGTAGCGTCGGCCCTCTGTGGCCGCGTGCGCGCTGTAGCGTCGGCCCTCCGTGGCCGACGGCGTCGTCTGACGCTGCCAGTCAAACGTCGGACGCCGCGTCGGGGACGGAGCCACCGACGCTACAGATCACACCCGCGCTTCGTTCACACCAGCGCTGCAATCGCCGCGCTCCCCAAATCACCTTATCACGTTCGCACTTGATCACCATGTCTTGCGTCTACGGCAATCCGATCCGCCGGTCAGACGCGATCAACATGCTCATGCAGCGCGCAGATCCGATCACCCGATCAACAGTCGCACAAACGCATCGATATCGTCGAAATCGACCGTGCCGTCGCCGTTGGCGTCCGCCGCCTCCATGTCGCAGTTGGGGAAGGCGTCGTGATAGGCCGGCGCGCTGACGATCGCCAGCACAAAGCTGTCGATGTCGTCAAAGTCGACGCGCTGATCGCAGTTGGTGTCGCCCGGCGCCGCCGGCGGCATACCTAGCACGGTCAGGCCAATGCGGTACGTGTCAAAATCGCCGCTGGTGATGAACCGCGCTGAGGCGACCAAAGTACGCCCGGTGGGCAGCGCGAGCAGCGCTGCGGCGGCGTCTCCTTGCGGGCCGCGATAAATTTCAAGGCCGCCGGGGTCGAGCACGACGCCGTCCTCGCTGACGCGCGCGCCATAGATATCGGTGCGGGCGTCGAAGAAGGCGGCTTGATGACGCTGATCATCCCAGGCGACGACAAAGCTTGTTCCATCCCAGCCGACCACCGGGCGAAGCTGGCGGCCCGGCGCTTCAGAAATCACGAAGGCGCCGGTCGCGAATGTGCCATCCGGATTCATGATGCGTCCTGAGATGTAGTTGTTTGCCGATGAGAGGCTGTTGCTGCGCCACACAAACAGATAGCGGCTGCCGGAGAACACGACATCAGGCGTGCCCGACCCGCCGGCGACGGGCGTCGGGTTGCGCGCCGGCGTGATTGTGCCGTCCGCATTCACGAAGTTGTAGAGGGCGTCCGATTGCGAGCTGTCGTGAGACCAGTGGCTGTGATAGGTGACGATCCAGCGTGTGCCGTCCTGATGCACGCGCGGACCGGTCGAGACGTAATAGCCGCCCAGAGAACGCGGCCCCGCGTCGAGGAGTTGCCCCGTCGCGCCGTCGATGCGAATGCCCTGTGCGAAAATGTACTGGGGATAGGCGGCGAAGCGCGCACTGGCAACATAGAAGTTCGGCCCCAGCGCCTCCACATCCGGGCTGAAGCCGGGCATCAGATCGAGCGGCGCCGGCTCGAGCAACTCGCCCGTGGCGCTGAGGCGCCGATACTTGATCGCGGTCGCGCTCAGCCCGCTGGCGCCGGCATCCCAGACCGCCAGATAGCAGGCGCCGTTCCAGGCCAGGCCGACCCGGCCGACCGTCGGGCCGCGATAGATTTCGATCGGTTCTGCGCGCTTCGCCCGTCCGCCCGCGTCGAGCAGATGGACAAAGACGCAATCGTCATTGGCGGCCTCGCTGATGAATGCCAGCGCAACGTCGCCGTCCGGACCTTCGGCCAGATCAGGCGCGACCTGATTGCGCGTGCCGGTCGAAATGCACCGCTCCGGCTCTAACGTCTGGTCAGGCCCGATGGGCAATACAAAGACGTTGGCGTCATTTCCGAGCGCGACGCGCATGTCATACCAGAAGAGGTGCACGCCGCCGCCTGGGCGTCCGACCAGGACCGGAGCATAGGCATACGAGATCGTGCCGCCGATGGTGATGGGCAGCATGATGCCGCCGCCCGGGTCGAGCACCGCGCCGGCGCTGTCGATGCGAACGGTGCGAAGCCGATCCGCCGCGCCCCACAAGAACCACCACTGGGCCCCGTCATGCGCCAACGCGGTTTGGTTGTAGCTGCTGAAATCCGAGACGATCAACGTGCCCGCCGGCGTCATCAACGTGCCGGCGCGTGTCAGGCGCGAGCCGACCAGATTCACATAGTCGGCGATCCAGGTCACGTAGAAGTCGATGCCGTCGGTGGCGAGGTTGAGACTTGGAACCGTGAAGGGGTTGCCGAGCGGCTGCGCGTCGAAGCCGATCCGCCGGGCCTTGATGATGGCGCTGTCGGTCCAATCCGGGCCGGCGGCAAGATACCCCTCCGTCGTCGCCAGCAGCCGCGTGCCGCCGTAAACCCAATCGATTAGGACCAGCGGAGTCGGATCGAGCAATTGCCCGTCGCCGCCGATGCGCTGACCAGCGAGAAACGTGCCGTAGCCGTCGCCGTGGTAGACGCAGCGCGTGATCAGCCACTGGCCCTGATTTCCGGCGATGGTGAGGCCGATCGAGCTGGGGCTGAACTGCGACGTGGGGAAGAGAATCGGCGTCGGGTCGAGCACGGCGCCTTGCGGCGACACGCGCACGGCGCGCAACTGTGTTTCGAAGTAGAGGCCGACTGGATCCTGCGACTGATAGACGACCAGCCAGTTTTCGCCATTCCAGGCGACCTGCGGACGATTCTGCAGGCCCATGCCGCCGGCAATCAGGAATGGGAACGGATCAACCGACGTGCCGTCGGCGCGCAGGCGAATGCCAAAGACGTCGCCACCGCTCTGTTGCGAGCTGCCCCCGACCGATTGACCGCGATAGTCGCTCCACGCCACGAGGTAGATGTCGCCGCCGCGCGCGACGGCGTGCTCCTGTTGGCTGTGGGTGGCCGGCCCGATCGCGCGATCGCCGGGCAAGAGGCCCAGCTCGGTGATTGGAATGGGTTGAGCCGCCGCACTAGACAGACACGCCAGCGCTGCGAGCAGCGAGCGGGCAAGAGAGCGTTTCATGGCAGATCTCCTGGAGAGATAGGAAGGCCCGGGCGGCGCGACCACCGGTCGCACGCAGCGGCGGAGGGCCTGTGTGTGTTTTGCTGAAATGGGCCTGTGGCCCGACGGAATGATCGGCGTGATCTGGACGCGCTGCGCCAACCGCGCAGCGCCCGCGGGGCGCCGCGAGCGACGCCCCGTGTACCCCAGTCTGGCGCCGGCTACACCGTTGCACGGTGCGAGCGGGGTTGTCGATAGAGCGATCATGGCAGGCATAAACGGGCGCTGTCGAGTTCTTGGCTCGAACAGTCTCCGGCACTGAGGCGCTCACCTTTGGCGGAGGGGAGAAGATGAGAATCGTCTCGCTGATGCCATAATAGAGGGCGAGCCGGTCGCGCCAAATACAATGCGGCGCGATTCTTCTACAGCATGGAATTTGTGCGATTTCTGCAGGAAGCAGTCGGTCGCATCAGGCGCCGTCGAGCGACACGCGATCGAAATGCTCACGGCGCGGCGGCTGTCGCCGACACCTGAAATGGAGTGTGCGTCCGGGCCGGGCCGCGCTCTGTGCGCATAGGCAAATCAAGCAGCACGGCGCCGGCCTCACCAGTGCATCGAACCGTGGCCCCGCCGGCGCTGAGGATTTCGCGGGCCATCCCATCTAGCTCGCGCGCACAGATGATCACGATGCGCGGCGCGGTCCATTCCAGCAGGCGCGGCAGATCGCTCACGTCGCGCAAGGCCGCATCAGAAAGAATCAATGCGTCCAGTCGCGATGGAACGGCGGCAACCACGGAATCGACCGCTCCGCTGTGCGCGACGTCGACCGACTCGCTCAGCAGCGCGGCGCGGCGATGCGCGACCGCCGCGACTGCCTCCGGCGCGCTCATCCCATGCAACAGCAGCGCGGCCGACTCACCGAATTCGAGCAAGACCGCTCGCGCGATCGACGCCGGCTCTTCCACGCCGGGGTTAGGCAGCACCGTCAGCCGCAACCCATCAACATCCAGCGACAGACCATGGTGCAATTCGCGAAACTCATGCGCCCACGCGGCTGCGGTTGCCGGGCGGGCGGCGTGGTCGCGACCATCGCGCGCGGGCAAATACCGCCAGGCGCCGGTATGCAGCCAGACGCGCTCCACGCTGGCCTGACAGAGCGTCGCCAGTCCGCTGGCCGCGCCGGCGTCACCGACCGTTACGACACAGCCGCGCGGCGGCGCGGCCCCC
>CAYQLG010000065.1:0-24804 GCA_964418235.1 uncultured Planctomycetales bacterium | reverse complement strand
TCAAGGCGAAAAATTCACAGGCTCGGAGGCCCATGCTACCCGCGTTTCGAACCCGTAAATTCAAGTGTGACAAAGCACTAGCACGGCTTCATGGCCTTCGGGGCCAGGCCGCCGCAAAACATAGTGGCCAGCAACCAAAACCCGGATAAGCCCCAAACCGAACCGCGCAGCGCAAACCGAACCGCGCCCGTAAGGAAGCGATTGGAATCGAGCCGCGCTCCGCATTTATCCGCGCTGCCAAGCTGCTGATCAAGTTCCGCTTTCCCTTCGTCGCATCGTGACTTCGTCGCTACTTCTTATCCGCTCTCACGGGTTGCACCAACAAAAAAGCGGCGGCATCCTTGCCGCCGCTCTTTGACGCCGCCGGACAGCCGGGGCCGCGCGATTCCGTTGCGCGACTCAGACCGGCTGGACACGGCCCGGAGGGAGCTGCTGCTCAAGTTCATCGAGCAGCGGCTGGAGAGGCACGTCCTGAAAGCCCGCCGGCGTCTTCCACGCGACCGCGCCACGGTTGCTGAGGATTTCCTGAATTCGCTGCACCGCCATGACGACGGTGGAGTGATTCTTGTAGCTAAGGGCGCGACCGATCTCGGGATAGCTCAGCTTGGTGTGCTTGCGCATCAGATAAAACGTGAGCGATCGCGCCAACGTCACATTCCGGTCGCGCGACGTGGAGCGGACCGCGTCCGGCGAGACGCCGAAGTGCGCCGCCACCACCCGCAGAATCGTCGTCGCATCGAGCGGCGGATGGGCGTCGACAAAATTGTGGAACGCCCGCCGCGCGACATCGAGGCTCATCGGCTCCTTGGTCAGGGCCGCGAACGCGACAAGACGGTAGAGCGCCCCCTCCAGCACGCGCACATTGCTGGTGATGTTGCGGGCGAGATAGTCGAGCACGTCGTCGCTCAGCTCGACTTTCAGATCCGCGCCGCGCCGCGCCAAAATTTCGCGCCGCGTGAGCAAGTCGGGCGGGTCGATCTCGACCACCATCGCCGCCATCAGGCGATTTTGCAGCGGCCCGGAGAGCGCGCCCAACTCACGGGGATGCCGGTCCGACGAAAGCACGACCGCTTTGCCGCAGGCGTCGATTGCATTAAACGTGTGCAGGAATTCCTCCTGCGTCGCCTTCTTGTCGGCGAGAAAGTGGATGTCGTCAATCGCAAGGATATCCACCTTGCGGTATTGCAGGCGAAATGCCTCGACCCGATTGTGCCGCACGGCAAAGATGAACTCGTTCGTGAACTCCTCGCCGGAGCGATACTCCCAGCGCAACTGCGCATGCGATCGGCGGACGCCGTTGCAGATGCCCTGCAACAGGTGCGTCTTGCCCAAGCCGCAACCGCCGTGAATCAAGAGATGCCGAAAGCCCGCGCCGGGCGCCCGGGCCAGCGTCTGAGCCGCCGAGAACGCCAGTTGATTCGATGGGCCGACGACAAAAGTGCTCAGCTCGCCGCGCAGCCCGAGGCTGCTGCGCGGCTCGGCGCCGACGTCGGCCGGCTCGCTCGCTGACGTGCGCCCGCTGCCTCCCTGGCCAACTCCGGCGGGCAGGACGGCCGCCGACGCAGCGGGCTCCGCTGGTGGAGCGGCATAGGCAGCATGTCCGTTTCCGTTCGCGCTCTCGCCCAAAGTCTTAGGACGAACGCGAACGGCGAGTTGCGGCTCGGCTTTCGTCAGCTCGCGCAACACGTCAAGAATTTTGGCGGTGTAGTTGGAGACGATCCAGTTGCCGACGAATGCGGTCGGCACATAGATCGTGAGGGCATGCCCCGCCAACTCAAACTCCGTGGAAGCGCTGAACCACGTCTGGAACTTCTGCACCCCGATTCGGTCGGACAGCCGTTCCCGTAATTGACAGAGCATCTCCGGCCCCGTTGAATCCACGAAGCACCTCGCGCCGCAATAGGCTTTGTTAACCGCTGCTTCTCGTTGAATCCGCGAAAGAACTACCCGCTAATCTGAACCATTTCTTAGCTTGATATACGAAGAAGTTTAACTCGCGCGCGAGCGGCTTGCAACGGCGCGGCGCGCTCAATTTGCTGACATGCGCGTAACCGTCGAATCATAGCAGGCTTGAATGCGCCGAATTCAGGCACGTCCCACCCTTAGCAACAGCTTATCCACAGAGCATGCGAGGCTTGTTCGATCGTGCCGCGCTGCTTCAACCGAAAATGCCAAAAAACAACCTGTTTCAAGCCATTTTCAGCCAATACGCCGCCCGCTCGGCGTAACGCCGAAAACCGCAGGCGCGATACACGCGCTGGGCCGGCAGGTTGGCGCGATCAACGGCCAAATGAATGCGTCGTGCGCGTTTTCGACGAGCCTGCGCGAGGGCCCGCGCCAGCAACGCGCGGCCCACCCCGGCGCCGCGCGCCGCGGGCGTCAAGCCCATGTAGACGACTTCCAGGCTCGCGTCCAGCGGATGCCAGGCCAACAGCAGCACGCCGACGACGGTTTCGCCGTGTAGCGCCAACTCCCACAATGCGGCCTCAAACACGCCCGCGGCACGATGCGCGTCTAACACAGCCGCGACAGGCCGCACACCGCTCAACTGCGGGCAATCGCGCGAGGCCTCATAGGTGCTGAGCAGCGTCTGGGCAAACAACCCTTCGCGGGCCGGAGAATAGGGCAGCCAGTTGAGCGGCGGACCAGTCACGTCAATCCACGGAAAGAGCACCGCCCGCTCGAGATAATCAAGTTCCGCCAGCGCCTCAAAGCCTCCCTCCGTCAGCAGTTGCGCCGCCAGATGGGCCTGTGGCTCGAGCAGCGCCTGCACAAAGTAGGGCGCCCGGACGCGCGCAGCGCGCACGAGCTGCGCCACCAGCGGACGAACTTCATCCGCGGCGCGCTCACCGTCAACCGGCGAAATCAGCGCGAGTTCTGTCTGGCCCGGCAATTGCAGCAGAAGCGCCGCGTGTGCTCCGCTCCGCCAGGCCGACCACGGCCAGCGGCTTTGAGCCAGTTGCGCCGCGAACGCCTCACAGGCCGCCGGTTCGGCGTCCTGCATGCCCGCGCCGGCCGCGAGAACGCGCGGCAGAATCGTCGCAAGATCACACTCTGCAACGGGTTGAATGATTAGCGTGCGCGGTTCGTCCATACCGATGTTCAAAGCTGTCGAATCAGCAGCGGTCCAGCCGCGCGGCGGCGATCGGCCCCGGGCGGCTGCGTCAAACTTTGTCGCGCGGGTTGGCGGGCGAGCGCGACCGCGATAGTATCTCTGCCCGCAAGTACGGGCGATAGCCCCTGACAACTGGAGAGAATACTGTGAGATTGCAGCATTGGATGGTCGGTTTTTCAAGTTTGGCCCTGATCGTCGCCGCCACCGCCTGGGCCGAGTCGCATGACAAGGAAAAGGGCAAGGCGTCGGGCGGCGCCGAATTGAAGATCGGTGACGCCGCCCCAGCCTTCGAGCTGACCGGCTCGGATGGCAAGACCTACAAGATGGCCGATGTGAAGGACAAGGTCGTCGTCCTGCAATGGCTCAGCCAGGATTGCCCCTATTGCGTTAAGGCCGCCCCCTTGATGAAGGAAGCCGCCGACAAAGCCGTCTCCAAGGGTGTCGTGTGGTACGGCATGGATAGCAAGTGGGACCGCACCGCCGAGCAGGCCAACGAGTACATCAAGCAGCAGAAGTTCCCGTTCCCGATTCTGCTCGATCCGGATGGCAAGGTCGGCAAGACCTATGGCGCGAAGCGCACCCCGCACATCTACATCTTCAACAAGGGCAAGCTCGCCTACGTCGGCGCTTCCGACGACAAGAAGGGACGCAACTACGTGACCGAGGCGCTCGATGCGATACTCGCCGGCAAGGAGCCCCCGCTGCCGACGACCGAGGCGTACGGCTGCACGGTCAAGTACAAGAAGTCATAACGACGCCAAAGCCCGATGCCGTTTTTTTCGACCGGCCCGTGCCACCCGCGCGGGCCGGCTAATTCATATCTATGAACCCAATATCAATCTTGAGCCGCCGTGATCGCATGTTGACGAGCGCCGCCTCGGCGGGGCGCCCCGCGCGTACGTGCTGGGGTTTGCAGCGCGCACTGTTGATGCTGGCCATTGTCGGCGCTGTGTCGGCGGTCGGCTGTGCGCCGGGAGTCTCGTGGCGGCGCTTCTCCTATGACGAGGGTTATCAACTCGCCCAAAAGGAAGCCCGCCCGATCTTCGTCTATTTTCGCGCGTGGTGGCTGGTCGAATGCACGCAATTCGAAGACACCGTGCTCAAAGATCCGGCCGTTGTGAATCAGACCTCCGACATGGTTTGCGTCATGCTTAACTACGGCTACGAACCGGACAAGAAACTCGCGGAATCGTGGGGCATCTCCCGTTCGCCGGCGTTTGCCGTGGTGTCGCCCACGGGCGAGTTGCTCGGCAAGGGTGAGGGCATGCTCACGCCCGATTCGGTGGCGCTCATGCTGCGCGGGGCGAAAGAGAAGTACGTGATGCGTCGTCCGCCCGCGGCGGCGCCGAAGCCGCCGGGGCGCTAACGCGAGAACATTTTCAGAATTGTTCTGTCGCATGGCGGAGCCACAACCGCATGAGGCTGTCGAAATACTTGTCAAAATCAAGCTCGAGAGCCCGCCGATCACGTGGCGTCGCATCGAAACCCCAGGTCTGATACGGAACCAGGTATTCGGCGCTCCGTCGCCGAAATTTTTCGACAGCCTCGTATGGGAGTGGTCGGATTTCCAGCGAATCTCCGCTTCCTTACGGTCGCGGCTCTGCTACAGACGACAGGCCCTATCTGCATACGCTGTAAAGGCCGTCCGCCGCGCTAGCGCGGCGGTCCCAACGTGTCGGTCGAAGACGTGACGTGCGAGGGGTGCACCAGCAACTCGACGATGAATTTCGCGCCGCCCTCCTTCGGGGATTCAAGCCGGATCGAGCCGCCCAACTCATTCACGATCTTGCGCGCCACGGCCAGCCCCAGCCCCGTGCCGCGGTGCCCTTTGGTTGAGTGAAATGCCTCGAAGATGCGTTCGCGCTCTTCCGTCGGCACGCCCGGACCATTGTCCGTCACCGAGATTCGCACGGCCTGGCGCTCCACGTCATACTCGGTGCGAACGGTGACCGCGCCCTTGCGGCGCTCGGTGGCTTCGATCGCATTGCTGAGCAGATTGAGCGCCACCTGATGCACGCCGTCGTAATCGGCCGGGATCGGCGGGACGGCCGCGTCCAGCTCGGACAGCAGCACGACGTTGGCGTCGTCGGCCCGCTTCTGCACCAGCTCAACCACTTCACGCACCACCGCGTTGACCGTCAGCATCTCGATGCGCGGCTCGCGGTCCTTGCTATAGGCCAGCATGTTCAGCATCAGGTCGTAGGAGCGATCGAGATTGCGCTCGACCATTTTCCAGCCGTTGCCGATCACGGCGAAATCGCGCCGCTCGAGACCGCGCTCGACGATCTCGGCGCCGCTGCGCATGCCTTGCAGGATGTTCTTGATGTAATGCGAGAGATAGGCGACCGTCTCACCGGCGGCGGCCAGCCGCTCACGCTGCATATGCTGCTGCACCAGGCGCGAGTTTTCGAGCGCCAACCCGGTCTGATTGCCGATCGCGATGATCAGGCGCAGCTCCGCCTCGGTGTGCATGTGGCGCGTGACGGCGCAATCCAGATGGATCAACCCGTGCAACTGGTCGCGCGCCAGAATCGGCACGCAGATCACCGAGCGCATGCCCAGATTCTGCACGCTTTTGCCGCTGGCAAAACGCGTGTCGCCGATGACGTTGGCGCTGAGCACGCCCTCGCGCAAGCGAATCACGTGATTCAGAATCGTGCGCGAAGTGACGATCGGCGGCGTCTCCTTGGTCGATTCGCCGCGGAGGGTGTGATAGCGCACCAGCGTCGGCAGATAGTCGCCGGTCTGCTCGTCGCGCTGAAAAATCACGCCGCGATCGACGGGCACTTCCTCGAAAATGATGTCGAGCACGCGCGTCAGCAGTTGCTCGACCGGGAGCAGGCTGCTGACCGCGGTGGTGATCTGCTGCAGCGCGTTCCAGGCCTTCACGGCCTGGGCCGTTTCCGGCGCGGCGATGACGATGCTGTCCTCGCTGCTGGCGGGCACCGATGCCTGCACGGATGAGTCGTCATCAAGACTGCCGGCGTCGAGCGTCACCAGGTCGTGGGGAATGTTGGGCCCCGAAAACTGGCTGATGGTCGGGTCGCCGGTATAGACCAGCAAGGTGCTGCCGACGCGAATCTGGTCGCCGGCCTTGATTTTCGAGGGTTTCGCGATGCGCACGCCGTTGAGATAGGTGCCGTTGGCGCTGCCCAGATCGGCCAGAATCCAGCCATTTTCGACGGCGCGTAGTTCGGCGTGCTGCCGACTGACCGTCTGATCGGTGAGCGGCACCTGCGAGCTGCCGCGGCCGATGAGAAACTGCCGGTCGGTGCAGTTGATCGTGCGCCCCTTGTCGGGGCCCTGCAATACGAGCAAAGTCGCCAACGGAAAACTCGACTGCCTGAACCAGCGCGCTTCGCGCCGCCTAAGAAATTCTAGGCGGCGACTCTCCCCGTAGTTGAACCTATTTCGCTCCGCGAAGCAACGGGAATGCACCGGCCCTCCCTACGTCCGCAAATCGATCGCCGGGATCGCCGACGGGCCGAGTAAAGCTGGAGCGCGGCGAATCGCTCACGGGCGGACAATCGCACGCGCAGCGGAAGCGCCTACTTGATCAACTGCGTATCGCTGGCAGACAGCGGACCTTCGCGACCGGTATAACGCTGCACCCCCTCCAGCAGCCAGATATTGTCCTGATTCACGCCGCAAAACGGCGTGCGGGTCCAGCGGACGACGCCGCCGAGCGTGAGCACATTCTGCCCCGCCCCATGGTGAGATTCGGAGTTGGCCCGCGCCAGATCACCGAAACTGCGGATGCGAGCATCGAGCAGCGGCAGGCCCTCCTCAAAGAGCGGATTGTCATCGGCCATGATCGGCAAATCGGGCGAGTCGTCCATCCGCGGCCGCACGCCCGCCATGTTGTAGTAGGCGTAGCTGAGGTTGCGGGCCTCGAGAAAACTGTCGCGCTGATTGATCTCGTGCGCAGACATTGGCGTGTCTTTGCGTCCCGGGCAGACGAATTGATTGGGATCGGTAATGAATTTCAGCCGCAAGAGCGGATAAACGTGCGTGCGGTTGGGAACGGCCACCGCGCCGGTCGAATCCGCCGCGGCCCAGGTGTTGCGGCTGCTCCAGCCGGCAAAGGGAAGACTGGCGTTGAACGTGCGGGCATATTGCTGCAGCCCCGCCCCAATCCGGCGGAGATTGTCGGTGCAGACCAGCCGCTGGCGCTGCTCCTTCATGTGCAGCACACTGGGCACACCCACGCCGATGGCGAGCACGATCATCGCCGCAATCGCGACGATGTCGCGCAGGCTGCCATAGCCGCCGGCACGCTCGCGCAGGTTGCGCGCTTCGAGCGCATGGGTCAGACGATCGGTCGGTCGCGCCACCCGCAGCGGCGCCGGCGCGGCGGCGATCCGCAGCGCGATGCGCACGCCCAAATCATCGGGGGCGCGCTCGTCGCCGAGCCGCGACAGAGCTGCAAAGGTCCGCGCGAGCATCCGGTGCTGATTCGCCAGTTGAGGATCATCGAGAAGGCTGCGCTGCAGCTGGGCCTCGTCATCGGACGTAGCCTCGCGCGGACGCAGATGGAGTTCAATCAGCCGCGGGTCGAACTGCTGATCATCGAACTGCGACATAATCGAAAAACACTCCAGCACGGGCTTGAGAGCCGGTTTTTTTTGATACCGGCGTGTGGCACAAGTGTGGCACAAGTGTGGCACCGGTGTGGCACCGGTGTGGCACCGGTCTCCGACCGGTGGCTGTTTACACAGGTCTCCGACCTGTGCAGTTTCATTCAATGCTGTAACTGCTTCAGAAAGCGCGGGTCGGAGACCCGCTCAAACACACACCGGTCACAGACCGGTGCCACACTAACACACACCGGTCACAGACCGGTGCCACACTAACAAACGCCGATCACAGCCAGCATTTCATAACGACTTCCTACTTCATACGTCGCGCTCGGCGGTTTGTGCGGACCAGGCCCGAGCAAAATGCGTCACCGCCGAATGCAGCCGTGATTTCACCGTGCCAACCGGGATTTCCAGGATTTCCGCGATTTCGGCATAAGGAAGCTGCTGATAATAGCCCAGCGTCAGGATCAGCCGCAGATGTTCGGGCATGCCGCCGATGACCTGCTGCACTCGGCGACGCTGTTCCGCCTCAGCCAGGTCTTCCCAGGCATCCCCCCCGTCGGCGGGCAATAAGTCGCTCGGTCCACCGCCGGCGTCACCATCTGCGCCGGTCAAGTGGTCGAGCGAAGTCTCCTGCCGGCGTACGCGGCTGCGAAGCCAATCGCGGGCTTTGTTCGACGCGATCGTGTAAAGCCATGGCTTGAAAGAGCGGGCCGGGTCAAATGTGGCCGCGGACAGGTGCACTTGCAGAAACGCTTCCTGCACCAGATCGTCCGCCGCCGCCGCCGAACCGACAAAACGCAGCAGGAATCGGAATAGCTCATCCTTGTAGCGCTGGACCAGGATGTCAAAAGCGCCCGGCTTCTTGGCCAGATGCTCTGCCAGCAGCGTTTCGTCGCTGTGAGATTCCACGCGCTCTTGCCTCATTACGCCGCAGAACCGCCGCGGTTCGCGCCGGCCACTCCCCGCGGTTACAATCGGTCGTCAGGACGGCGAGAAGATTATCGGATGACTCGCCGTCGCGTAAGGAGTCGGCCTCCGGCGTCAGGGACCGGCACTGTCCGTGTTGAGCCGCTCAGAGTGGGAGTTTGCGCATTACGCTCGCACCGGAAAGCATCAGTCAGGAGACGCTCGCAGCGCTGCTCGAAGCCTCGGCGGCCATTAATGACACGCTCGCGATCGGCGATACGCTCGAAGCGATCGCGAAATCCGCCGCGGAGGTGCTCGAGGCCGAAGCCAGCTCCGTTCTGTTGCTTGATCGCATTCGCAAGAAGCTGATCTTCCGGGCGGCGGTCGGTGATCGCGGCACGGTCCTGCTTGGAGAGGAGTTTGACGCCTCGCTCGGCCTGGCCGGGCGCGTCGCGGCGACCGGAGAGTCGATCCGCGTGACCGACGCGCGCAATCACCCCGATTTCTTTCGCGGGATCGACGACAAGTCCAGTTTCGTGACGCGCGACCTGATTGCGGCGCCGCTGGTCTATCGCAAGGAGATCATCGGCGTCGTCGAGGTGCTCAACAAGCGTCCGCCGGCGTCATTCACCGAGACCGACGTCGAAGTGCTCCAGATATTCGGCAATCTCGCCGCGATCAGCACGAAAAACGCGCAGCTTCATGAAGCGCTCAAGCACGAAAATCGCGGCCTGCGCGCGATCGCGCGCTCGGATGAGCAGGCCATCATCGGCCAGAGCACGTCGCTGCGCGAGGTGATGGCGCTGGTCGATCGTGTCGCCGGAACCAACGCCACCGTGCTGCTCCTCGGCGAAACCGGCACGGGCAAGGAGCTGACCGCCCGCGCCATCCACCAGCGCAGCCCGCGCCGGGCGCGTGCGTTCATCGCGATCAACTGCGCCGCGCTGCCCGAGACGCTGCTCGAAAGCGAGCTGTTCGGCCATGAGGCCGGCGCCTTCACCGGCGCGACCAACCAGAAGCTGGGCCGCTTTGAGCTGGCCGACGGTGGCACGCTCTTCCTCGACGAAATTGGCGACATCAGCGCCAGCACGCAGATCAAGCTATTGCGCGTCCTGCAGGAGCGCGAGATCGTTCGCGTCGGCGGAACCAAGACGATCTCCTGCGACGTGCGCATCATCGCCGCCACCAACCGCGACCTGAAAAAGGCCATGGACGAGGGCGCCTTTCGCGAAGATCTTTTCTACCGGCTCAACGTCTTCCCGATCCGGCTGCCGCCGCTGCGCGAGCGCGGCGAGGATGTGCCGCTGCTGATTGACTACTTCGCCACGATGGCGGCGCGCGAGTTGGGTCGGACCAAGCCGCTGATCGAGCCGGACGCGCTGGCGCTGATGTGCGCGTATCGCTGGCCCGGCAACATTCGCGAAATGCGCAACCTGATGGAGCGGGCCGTGCTGCTCTGCGACAGCGGCATGATCACCCCCTCCAATCTGCCGCGCGAGATCGTCGGCGCCGATGAGCCGCCAGTGGCCACCGAAAGCGAATCGGCCTTTGAGAGCTATGAGCGGGCCATGATCATCAAGGCGCTGCGCGACGCCGGCTGGAATCAGACCAAAGCCGCCCAGGCCCTGGGCATCCCGCGTGACAATCTGCGCTACCGCCTGAAGAAATACAACATCGAGCGCCCCGAAGAATAGCCGCCGGCGCTGTGACCGACGATCTCGGGCGATATCAAATTGGGTCAGTCACCCGCGGCGGAGCCGCGCCCGTCAAGAGGCGGAGATCCACGGAGAATCTCACTACTCCCTCAAGGTCGTGGCTCTGCCAAGCGCCAGAGCGAATCTGAAAAGCTCTCGTGCTTCGTCAACTTTTACTATTCGGGTAGCGCGGTATGCAAACCCGGCGTCATGCCGTGAATCTCTGCCGCTGTTGAATGTCGGGCGCTCGGGTCGGAGTCCCGCGCTACCCTCGATTTGAACCCGAAAAATAGGGCGCGACAGTCCATTAGTCCAGCGTCAGCTCCACGTCGTCCAGGCCCATCCGCCCGAGATTGGAGCCGGCGCCGGCCCCAAACGAGAGCCGGATCGCCGTCACATTGCCCAGGTCGAGGCCCGAACCATTCGTGAGAAAATCCGTCATGCGAATGCGCACGGTGTTGAACTCATTGGCCCAGCCGAAGCCGCTTCCCGATCCGTCGCGACGATAGGTGCGCGTGATGCCGCCGTAGTTGCCGATGTTGATCGAGCTGGTCGTGCCGTCGGCATCGCGCAACGTAACGGTGAACGTCAACGGGGCATTCAGGGCATCGGTGTTCGGGTGACGGGTACCCTGACACGCCCGCAGCGAGAGAAACTCGCGACTGCGCAGATTCCGCAGCGCCGCAGTCAGGCTCAGTTCGTAAAACGTCGGCGTCGTCCAGTCAAACACGACGCCGCGGGCGCTGTCGCCGCCGTTCTTGCCGCGCGTCATGCCGTTCATCGGCACGGCCGCGGAGAAATCAAACGAGCCGTCGGTGTCGATCATGACGGCCTCGACGACGTTGCCGACGGTGAATGTCACTGCCCCGCCTGAGCTGCTCGTGCCGGTCGCGGTCTGGGTTTGATAGTCGTCCACGCGCCCCAGCGGCGCAGTGAGCGCGTCGCGATACTCGGTCGCGAGGATCGCCGCCGGCAGCACGCCCTGGGGCTTGAAATTTGCATACATACGCGTGAAGAAGTCGCGGCTGGGAATATTTCCATCGAGGTAATGCTGGGCCAGCGGCAGGAAGTAGCCGCGGGCAATCGTCTGCGCCGCGGGCCGGCCGATCAAGTCTGGGCCGGTCGCGTCGTTCGCGCCACAGCAGTTGAATTCGTTATGGCCGACGCCCTGCAGATATGTGACCTGCTTCGTGCCGGTGGCGCGCTCATACATCGCAAAGGGCTTGGAGCCTGTGCCCGGCGCGCCCATCACATCGCCATCGGATGAACCGTAGATCAGGTGATAGTTCACATCATGCGGATCGCCCTGCGGAGCGGCGGAGAGCAGCCCCTGAAAATCCGTCGGCGCAATGCTGCTGATGACGACAATGTCCCCGATTGAATACTGCGGCGATGTAAACGATCCATCGAAAAGCCGATCGTAAGCCAGCACGACGCCTTCGCCGCCGCGGCTGTGGCCGACCCACATGATGCGGCTGTCATCGATGCGGCCGTTGAGCACGCCGCCGGCGATTGTGGCCTGTTGCGCGAGGATCGCCTGCGTATGCTCAAGGGTGGTCAACGCCGCGCTAACCGGCCCCGGCCCGGTGTTGTTGGCGTGGCTCATGACGACATAGCCGTAGGACGCAAGATGCGACTGCAGATAGTCGTACCAGGCGAAGTTATGCCCGTTGCCGTGGCTGATGACGATCAGCGGCAACGGTTCGAGCGCGGCGATGTTGTTCGGATAATAAGTGCGCTGATTGTTGAATCCGGCCGTTACGCCGGTCACCGCGTACGACACCCCCGTCACGGCGAGCGGCCCCGCCGTGGTCGTGCTGCGGACGTAGTAAAACCCGCCCTCATCACCACGCCCGTCGATCAAATCGCCGGCGTCGAGCAGGCCGTTGGCGTTGATGTCGAGCACGACGTCATAGCCGACGCCCAGCGCCCGGCCCGCGTCGCTGCTCAGCGCGCCTGCCGCCGCCAGCGTGAACGTATTCGCCTGAATCGTGCCGGCGGCGATATCGACGGTTTGCGGAGCTCCGCGCACGTCGGTCAGCGTCGGGTTCGCCGCCCACGCACTGCTCATGCGATTGGCGACGACGTAGAGTCGCCTACCCGCCCCAACCGCCGCCGGAAAGCGCGTCGGATCGACGGCCGCCTGAATCGCCACGTTATTGTGAATCGCCGTGTTGAACTCGAAAAACGGATACGCGGCCAGAGCGCGCCCGGCCAGCTCCGTCGGAATGACCGGCCCATTGATGACGAAAGCCACGAAACTATTGATGTCGTCGAAATTCACCAGGCCGTCGAAATTGCAATCGGCATTGCGATAATTGCACGCCGGAAACGCCGTGAGATAGCCGGCCTCACTGATGATCGCGACGGCGAATCCGTCAATGTCCGAGAAATTGACGCTGCCGTCACAATTCATGTCGGCCGGCCGGACATCCGCCGCCAGCGCCGCCGGCGTGAGCAACCCGCCACAAAGAAATAGAGCGCGCAATGCCTTCATCTTCCATCCCTTCCAGGAAAAATCCGCTGGCTAAGCCACCGCGCCCATCCCAGAGCGCCGGCTCATCCATCCATATAAGCCGAACCGGCGGCCCGACGCAACCAAATTCTGACGCTCGATCTCGGACGATCTCGCAGCGCCCGCCCGGCTCAAGCGGAGAATCATGCCCGGCCCCGAAAAAACCGATTTACTTCCGGCGCTGCGCCTACGTACTATCTATTCAGAGAAAGGCACACGGTACAGGTGGCTTGAGATGACGCATCGCATCGCACCCGAGCATCCGCTGCATCGCATGTTTTCCGGGCTGATCGAGCAGGTCTTTGAGGTCGATCTGGGCCTGTGCGATCCCAAGCTGACCGACTATCTCAGCGACGTGCTGTGCGAATTCGTACACGTCGATGGCATCTACCGGCTGCGCACGGTCGACGGCGAGGTGATCCGCGACGTGTCGCAGGCGATGGCCGCCGCCCAACTCGGTCCGGACATTTCCAGCACCCAGCGCAGCCGGCTCATCAACAAGTACATCGGCGACTTTTCGCTCTTCTGGGCCGGCGTGTACCCGGAGAATCTGCGCCCGCGCCACGCCAGCGTCGATCGGCTGCACGAATTCGTACTCCAGGGCAAGCGCTCCTATGGCATCGCCAGCGAGCTGACCAGCCGCGACGATCGCCCACCCGCGGAGCTGCTGCAAAACCTGAGCGAGCAATTCGAGTTCTGCCTGCACGGGCTGCGCCGCGTCCGCGCAAGCTGGGAACTGCGATCGACGATCAAGCCCAACTAGCGGGGCCGCCACGCCGCGCAGGCCGCCGGCCGGCGCGATGAAAACCGGCGCCGCCGCCGCACTCAGCGGCAAGCGCCGCGGACAATGCACTCCACAAACGCGCTGATGTCGTCAAAATCGACGCGGCCATCACGATTCGCGTCCGCCGTCAACCACGCGCAGCCCGGATAGCGGGCCTCGTAGCCGGATCTTCCCACCAGCGCCGCGACAAAGGGATCGATGTCATTCAGCGTCACGATACCGTCGCAATCGGCGTCGCCACGGAGAAGGCCATATTCGACCTCATAGCTCACCCCGCCCGCCGCGGGCAGGAAGTCCACCAGGTGGACCAGCCGCTCGGGCCGCTCCGGCTGTCCGGCCAGACGAATCACGCGGCGCGTCCGCCAGACGTTGTCTTCGAGCCGGACGACGCGACCATCTGACCTTATCACGCGCGTGATGGCGAAACGACCCTCCGCCGGATCATCGACGCGGATGTAGAACCAGCCCGGCGCCGTCACGTTGGCCGTCACGCGCGCCCGCGGCTCGGTCAATGACGGCAGACCCTCGCCGGTCGCGTCGGCGGCGCGGCGGATCGGCAGCACGGTTCCGTCACTGACGTGAATGCGGTCGGGAATATCCTCGATGTTCGGGAATTCCTCGTGCGTGAGGAAATCAGGCTTGCCGTCGTCATGCGGTGCGCCGGCGGCGTCGCGATCGACGCGCACGACGTGAGTCATCGCAAAAATCTCCGGCGGATCGATCAACGACAGGCGCGGATCGCCGAGACCGTCGATATGGCGGATTTCGGCGGAGTATTCCACAAACTCGCCCTGGATCGTCGACGTCAACAGCCAGCGCGCGACATCGGTCTCTCCCGCGTCGATATTGCCGAAGTTCACCAGCAGCGACGGCGAGATCGCCCGCGTGCCGAGCTGCGTGCCGATGATCTGCATGCGGATGGCCAGCCCATCGTCATCCTCAATCACCGGCTGCGCCGAGGTGATTTGCAGGTCGTGCGCGACGCCCGCGCCGGTGTTCGTCACCATCAGCCCGAGCGAGAAGGGCACGGCCGGCTCGACCACCTCGCGCGTGAACGGATCATCGCCATAGACGCGCATCTCGAGGAAATACTTGAACCGCAGATTGGGATTGGGCAGGACGTTGATCGCCACCGGGAATAGCGGGATCGTGACCTGCTCGCCGCCGAGCCGATACGACAGCCGCCCGCTGACGTTGTAGACGCGCGGCCCGGTCGGGGCGGCCTCGTCGTATGGACGGATCAGCCACGACGCAGTCGCCGCGCCGCCGCCGACCACGTCGCCGCCGCCGGTGACATCGGGCAGTCCGGTGAGTTGATCAAGCACCAGGCTGAAACGATCGCCCGCGGCCGCGCCGGCGTCGTCGGTGATGATCACTTCGACGGCTACGTCTTCAAGCGGCTCATCGCCGTCGTTTTCCAATTCGAGCGTAGCCCGGAAGGCATTGCGGCTGATGACCGCCTGCTGATCAATGCGGATGCGTACGCGGGCGCAGATGCCTTTTTTCTGTGTGAGGCGGTCTTCGCGCAGCACATCCAGTGCATAGCGCAGCGACTCAAGCAGTCGCGTAAATCCCTGAGTCCGATCTGCTGAAATTGCCTCTCGTGCACGATCCCAAAGCTCCTGGAGTCTTTCGCGATCAATAAAGTCCGTGCTCTGTCCACTCGGAACTTGTCGTCGGGCGAAGATGCCAGCCGACCAGTACTCGCCGGTGCGATTCCATCGATCCAGAAACTGGTTGAGATCTACTTCTGTAATTCCCTCTGGGCGCGATGCAACAAGCAGTTCCTGGCGTTCTTGCACGGAAATGTAGGCACCGGTCTCACTGGAGACTCCGATCCTGTTGACAAATTCGTTGAGAAACTCGACCAAAAGCGGACGATCCTGCTCACGCACGAGTACCCATCGTGGGTGGCCAAATATCTCGACCGGAACACGTAGAAAAGCCACAGCTCGATCAAAGGTATCGCGGTAGTAATCCAACAACGGATCACCGGAGGATGGTGGGCCATCGTCCGGCTCTATATCCCCTGTCAAAATGTCAATCGGATCACACGATGGCGGTTCTAGCCCGCCATCTTCCGGGCAGTAGTCGCGATTGCATGAAAAGTAGATGTCGCATAAGCACTCAAATTCTCCAAAACCCGGTACATCCACGATGCAGGATCGTATGAAATCGATCAAACATTTCGTTGTTTGCCAATCCGCGCTCCACTCGTCAGGGCAATCACTTGTAACCGTATCCAATACGCAGCTTACAAGATCAGGAATCACGTACCCAAGCGCGCAATCCAAGATCGCAGTAGCGCATCGCACTACGCACGGATCACAATCCACGCGCACCGTCGTCGGCTGCCATGTAATCGGCGGGGGCAGCGGGATTCCACCACCACCACCGCTCGGCGGTGGCGGCGAGCCGCCTCCAGGCCCCCCGCCGCCGCACGCATGTGGCGGCAACTGATACGTCACCGGCTGGGCATAGTCGCGTAATGTCCCGCACAGCAACTGCCATTGATACCCGCCGACAACCGCCGTGCAATCCGGGTCGCCGTCCGAGCCTAGATCGGTGATCGTCACCGGCACTTCGAACGAATTTGGCGTCTCGCCCGCAATATGCCCGGGCAAATCGCCCAGGTCCGTCACCAGCGGCGTCTGCTGCCAGCGCGGATGATCGCCTACGTAGAAGCGCACGTTCCGGGCTGCAATTTGTCCATGATTGGTGATCCGGAAGATAACCTGTCGCGACTGGCCCTCAAACTCACGCAGATCGATAAGCGACGGCTCGACCGTGATCACCGGCGCAGGCGCCCGCGTCTCAAACACCGTGCGAATCGTGACCTCGTACCGATCCGGCACGGTCGTCGGCACGACCGTCCACGTATACCGCACCAATTGCCGCGGCAAAAATGCCGTTACCAGCGTCTCCTGATCGGCACCGGCCAGGATCGTCGTACGCGCGGTCCCGTGGTCGGGCGCGGTCACCACCACTTCGTAATACGCCTCGGTCAAATCCTGCAGCAGCACTTCGCCGTCGCCGCCGGTCACTTCCTCGCCGACGACCACGCCGTCACGCACACGCCGCACAACCACATTCGCGTCCTCTACGCGCGGCTCGCCCGGGGCCCAGTACGTGAACTCATCCGTCGCGACCACGCGCAGCGCGCTGCGCCGCTCGGAGATCGCCGTGAACGTGAACGGCACGCTCACGCCCTGCCCGCTGCTCATGCGCGCCACGATCGCGCTCGAGATCGGCGCATTCAGCGGCACGCTCTCATCCGGCGAAAGATCGAGAACGACCTCGGCCTGTTCGCCCGGCAAGAGCGACGCGATCGGCTGATCCGACGTAACTGCCAGCCACGGCGCGCCCGGCGGCAACGACACCGTCAGCGGCCCGCTCGGCGCTCCGCCGACATTGCGCACGCGGAACTGCACGAACGATCGCTGCCCGCGCACCATCACCGCATCGAGCCGGCTCGGCTCCGCGATGATGCGCGGCTGCGGATCGCGAACCGCCAGCCCGAAATCAACCGTCGCCGCCGCCCCCACCGCCGTTGCAAATCGAATCCGCGGCGAGGCGACCGGCGGTGTCGAATCGGTGGCTCGCAGAAGATACGCCAGATTGACAACCTCATCCGGGCCGAGCGCCGGCGGCGCTTCGACCGCCAGCAGAATGCTCGCCGGCAGACTTTCGATCGTCGCCGACAAGCCCGTCAACGGCGTATTGCCAAGATTCCGTAATTGAATTGAACCGACGAAATCCGGGTCGCCCACGGTCAGCGCGCGACTCACGCCCGTCGGCGATGCGGTCATGCCATACAGCGTGAATTCATCCTGAACCGTATCCGCCGCCACCGCCGGATGATCGGCGGCCACGCGATAGTGGCCGGCCTCGGTCGGCAACGGGCGGAACGTGGTGGTGAATCGTCCATCCTCATCGGTCCGCACGCGCAGGATGCGCCGCGTGCCGCGCACCAGCACGCGCACCTCGACATCGACATTCGCAGCCGGCGCGCCGCCATCGAGGAAGAACGCCTCGCCCGTCAGTTCCACCGCGGCGCCGACCAGCGCCGTTTCGACCGCCGCCGTTACGCGAGCCGCGTAGTCGGGCGCCTGCACCGCCAGCGGCAACGGCCGGCGATTGTTGGCTTCGTCGACTTCGCTGATCTGACCGCCGGCATCCGTCACGGCAAAGAGCCAGTAGTTGCCCGCCTGCGCCGGCAACGTAAAGGTCACCGTGCGAGTGTAATTCGAGAGCGGCGCAAAGAGGCGCGTGCCGCCCTGTTCATTGATCAGTGTGTCCGTCGCTACATCGAGGACATCATCCGCGGACAAATACACCCGATCGACCCAGTAGCCGTTCGCCGTACCCGGCCCGTCGTTCGCGACGCGATAGAGGAATGTGTAGGGCAATCCGCTATAGCGTTCCGAACCCGGCGTGATCTCGGAAATGCGCAGATCGGGCAACTCTGTCTGGATCACCTGCGTCACGCCCGGCGCGACGAAGACGTTGTTGTCTTCGGCCCGCGGCTCCGGCAGCAGCCCGGTCGCATCGGTGAAGACCACCAGCCGGAAATCACCGCTCAGCCCCGGCGGTATCGTCGCCGGAATGATCCGAGAATAGCTCGCGCCAGCGGCCAGCGGCGTCGTGCGGACAGCCTGACCGATGTAATTCTCACGATCGCGGGCCGGGTCAAATGTCTGGCCATCGCGCACGAGATAGACGCGATCGGCCCAGTCTGGATTGGCGGCCCGCCCGCCGGCGTTGCAAACCGTGACCGTTACGCTGATCCGCGCTCCGTCGCCCGCGAGCGCGACCGGCTCAACCTCCGTCACGGTCAAGTCCGGCTCCGGCGCCCACTCGACGCGCAGGGCGCTCTCGCTCGCCCGCCAATTGTTGTCTTCCGCCGGCTCTTCCACGATGTCGCCGCGGAAGTCGGTCACGACGATGTAGTAATAGTCGCCCGGCGTGCCTGGCAGACCGATCGGCTGAGATCGCGCCAGCGACGCGCCGGGGTCCAGCCGGCCGGCTGTATAGGGCACATCGCCGACGAGAATGTCGTCACTATCGCCGTAAATCGCGTTGCGCGAGGCAAAGAGGCGATCGATCCAGGCCCGCTCCGTCGGGGCCGGACCGGCGTTCACGATCGTCCACGTCACCGTCGCGGGATAGCCGGTGAATGCGCCGCTGGTCGGAGCGACCGCGACAACCGCCACCTGTAAATCTGCGGAGGGCTTGAAGAGTGAGAGCTCGCGCGAGACGGCGTCGGTCGCGATGACCTGCAGCGGGTCGTTGATAAGCGACATTTCCCGAGAAACCGCATCGATGATGTCCGTCGCACCGGGCGGATCGTTTTCTATGGAAATTTCGCGTGAAACGGCATCGCCCAGAACGACAGTATTCGGATCGTTCGCCACCGATATCTCACGCGATATGGCGTCGGAGAAGGCGAGTAGGTCTTCGGCTTCATTATGCAGAGTAATTTCTCGCGAATTGACATCGCTTGGAGTCAACTCTACCAAGTCATTGTGAATGACGAATTCCCGCGAACTGGCGTCATCGGGCGCGTATTGGGTCGAGTCATTGTGAAGTGTCAGCTCACGCGAATTGGCATCGATCGGAGCCGCCTCGGCAAGGTCATTATGCAACGCTAGTTCTCGCGAGACGGCGTCGTCGGGATTCCTCGCTACCAGGTCATTGTGGAGCGTAATCTCACGGCTGGCCGCATCATCGATGACTACCGCACCGATGGGCTCTGCCCTGAACACGCTCTGAAGCGTATCGCGTGTTGCATCCACAAGGAGGTCGATGAGCGACCCGGGTTGGTCCGCGCCCGTCATGACGACGAGCACTCCCGTCAAGGCCACCGCAATAAGCGATACCCTTCCAACAACCCATCGACGCTGTGAATAACGCATGTTCCATCCCGCCGATTACGCGGTGTACCCGCGCGATTATGGAATCGTGTTCCGGCAACCTAACAAAATTTACAGGCAATAGGATCGTCGGACGCCAGCCAAAAGGCCGGCGCGGCCAAATGGGTGGAGTGATACTCCGTTAGTATGGGTATCTGCACCACCCATTCGGAGCATCTCGCCGAACAACATTGATGCTACGGCCGACGCGCGCGAACCTGCATGGCGCAGCTGCCATTCGGGAATGTTACGCTCGCCCGCCAGACGGATGCAGTATCATCACCTGACACGCGGCTGGCGTTGACGTTGAACGTCGCACCAGTCCGAGGAATGACCCGTAAGGTAACGATCCAATTACCAGGTACGTTATTTGCTTCGATGTCCACTGACACAGCTGAACTGGACGAGATGCTCACATCCTGCTGGGGAAAAGCGAAGCTTGCGCGCGGGTCAACAGGCGCGTCCTGATCACCGATTCGTGCGATCCGAACTTTTGGCGTGGTTGATTCCGGCCACAACCGCGCGGTTTGACCCGGAAATCCAGTCGTATACCGGGGAGCGCCCGCATCGGTCAGCGTTATTTCATTCGCTTCGACCCGAATTCTACCAACACCCCCAGAATATCCACTCGTACCACCGGTCGCACGCAGGGACCCACTTCCGAGAACTTCATGCGCGATCAGTCGTATAGCCCCGCCGCTACCATCACCTGCAGTACGATCGGCTCGCGCACCGGCCGCGCCGCCGATCGCTTGAATCCCTCCATTGGTAACCAGCTCGATTCGGCCCGTACACGCAATGAGTATGGCACCGCCTCCGGCACCACCACCTGGCGCGCTATCTTGCTGTTCTACGCCACTGCCCCCGGACCCGCCGATGAGTGGGAACAGCCCGGCGTTGCCGTAGGCTGGTCAGGGCGCCCCGCCGCCCCAGTCACCCTGGGCGCCTTGTGAGCCATAGCTGCCACCCGTTCCGGAGCTAAATTGATCTCCATCGCCTGACGATGCTCCGCCCGGACCGAACCCACCCGAGCCCAAGGTCTGGAGAGCAGTTCCTATGCCACCGCGGAAACCGCCGGGTCCGGGTACCGCGAAGAAATTGGCAGGCGCGTCATAGCTATGCCCCTGTCCCCCATTCAGCGCCACCGTCCCCGCAATTGTCGCGGTTCCGTCTTCTGGATTCGGCCCGCCGACCAACCAAACCACCGGCGCGCCCGACGGATGATTCAAAAACGTCACCGTCCGGCCAGCCGCGACATTCACCGAGCTATACCGAAAAACGACCGCCCACTTCTCCGGGTCATAGACGCCGCGGCCGGGAGTCGCCGGTGCGGTTGACTCCAGCGGGCCGGTCGTCGCGAGCGAGAGATCAACGACAAGGTTCGCTGAGGTAACATTCAGCGGGCCATCCGAACCATCCGCCCCCGGCACGACGATGCTCGTCGGCCCGCCCGCCGCGATCCCGCCGCCGCTGTCCGGACTCCGCTGCGGCGGATCGACAAAATCGATCGGCGGCTCAACCGGCTGGCCCCCATTCGCGCCGCCGCCCGGCGCGACGCCGCCCGGTTGGGCCGGCGGATTCTGTGCGGTCAGCGTGAAAACGGCGACGCCCGCGGCCACAACGGCCACGGCCATGACACGAGGATTCCATGCGGACATTTCAGCCTCCAGCGCCCGCCCGATGATGGAGCCGATCGCCCACCCGTCGTTGCTTGCGGGCGTTCAAAAGAAGAACGCATTGACTGCCGACGAACGACAACACGGATAATGAACGACACCCGTTGAAGGTATAACATAGCCCGCCGCCGCGATCGCGTCAAACGATCGTCGCGGATTTCGCGAATCGACGGACAGGGCAAATGCATTCGGTCAGCTATCGCCGACATGCAAGGGTGGGACAGGCATCTTGCCGGTCCGAAACAGGCTGGAAGCCTGTTTCCACCCGGTTACGACGCACCGAGAGCCAGAATGCGTTTGCCCTGGAATCGGCGGATTTGTGGATCGAGCGCAGCACGCCAAACACGGGGAACGACCGGGCCGGGATGCGGGCGATGGCCCGAAGCCCGCCGCGCTAATGCCCGGCCGACGCGCGCTGTGTCAGACCAGGGAAGGCGCGCTCGATGAAATGCGTATCCACGTCGCCGCGGATGAAATCGCTGTGTTCAAATATCTTCTGATGGAGTGAAATAGTTGTCTTGATCGGGCGAATTTGGAACTCGGCCAGGGCGCGCTTCATCGCGGCGATCGCCTCGGCCCGCGTCGGGCGGTGCACCAGCAGCTTCGCAATCATCGAATCGTAATAGGGCGGAACGTTGTAGCCCGTGTAGACATGCGTATCGAGCCGGACGCCCGGACCGCCCGGCAGAATCAACTCCGCGATGCGCCCCGGCGACGGGCGGAAGTTGTCCTCCGGCGACTCGGCATTGATGCGGCACTCGATCGCCGCGCCGCGCTGCTCGATCTGATCCTGCTTGAGCGTCAGCTTCTCGCCCGCGGCGATGCGGATCTGCCACTGAATGATGTCGACGCCCGTCACCAGCTCGGTCACAGGGTGCTCGACCTGCACGCGCGCGTTGACCTCGATGAAGTAAAAATTCTCATCCTGATCGACGAGAAATTCGAACGTTCCGGCGGAGTAGTAACCCGCCGACTCGGCCAGCCGCACCGCCGCGGCGCAGAGCTTCTGCCGCGTCTTGTTCGAAATGTGCGGCGAGGGCGATTCTTCGATGAGCTTCTGATGGCGGCGCTGCACGGAGCAATCACGTTCATATAGATGAACGACATTTCCGTTCCGATCGCCGAGGAGCTGCACCTCGACGTGGCGCGGGCGCTCGATCAGCTTTTCGATGAAGAGCGTCCCGTCTTTGAAGGCGGCCTCGGCCTCTTGCCGGGCATTGCGGAAGTTGGTGCGCAGCGCGACCTCGTTGTGCGACGGGCGCATGCCGCGCCCGCCGCCGCCGGCCGCAGCCTTGATCATCACCGGATAGCCGATCTTGTCGGCCAGCTCGGCGGCGGCCTCTTCGCTCTCGACGGCGCCGTTGCTGCCGGGGATCAGCGGCACCTTGGCGGCTCGCGCGGCTTTCTTGGCTTCAACCTTGTTGCCAAGGGCCTTCATCGACTCGGTCGAGGGGCCGATGAACTCGATCTTGCAGTCGCGGCACATCTGAGCGAAGGTCGCATTTTCCGAGAGAAAGCCGTAGCCGGGATGAATCGCTTGTACGTCCGCGATTTCCGCCGCCGACAAGATCGCCGCCGGATTGAGGTAAGACTGGCCCGGGTGCTCGGCGCCGATGCAGATGGCGTCATGGGCGAGGCTCAGATAGGCGGCGTCGCGATCGGCCCGGCTATAAACCGCGACCGCTTCGATGCCCAGATCGCGACAAGCGCGAATGATACGAAGCGCGATCTCCCCCCGGTTGGCCACGAGTATGCGCGTGAACATGCGGTCTGCTCCCGATTACGCCGGCACGACCGCAAAGAGCGGCTGATCATATTCGACGGCCTGGCCGTTTTTCACCAGTATTTTGGTGATCCGGCCGCTGACTTCGGCCTTGATCTCGTTAAAGACCTTCATCGCCTCGATCAAACAGACCACCGAGTCTGACCGGACCACGCTGCCCGCCGAGACAAAGCTCGGCGCATCCGGCTCTGCGGCGGAGTAGAACGTCCCCACCATCGGCGAGCGGATGAGCGTTTCGTTGTCGGTCACGTCTGCCGGCGCGGCGGGGGCCTCCGCGACTGTGCCCGCGGCGACAGTGGCGGGCGCAGTCTGGGGCATCATCATTGGCGCGATCGGCGTCGTGGGATAAACCGCCGGGCCGGAAACGACCGGCTGCCCCCTTCGCAGCAGGATGTGGGTTTCGCCTTCGCGAATTTCGATCCGGCTCAGATCATGCGCCGACATCAACTCAACCAGACTCTTGATATTCTCTATGTTCATTCCTGTGCTCTAGTTACGCCAAATCAGGCGAGCGAAAGATCGAGCGGCAACGATTCCAGGATCGCGCCGCCATCCGCGGTAACGACTACGTCGCTTTCGAGGCGGACACCGCCGACGCCCGGAAGATAGATGCCCGGCTCAATCGTGATGACCATACCCGGTTCCAGCACGTCTTTGGCGCCTTTGCCGATGCGCGGGGCCTCATGCACGTCGAGGCCGATCGCATGCCCAAGCGCGTGATTGAAGTGCTTCTCAAAACCGGACTTAGCGATGATCTGCCGCGCCACGTTATCCACTGCGCCAGCCTTGACGCCGGGCCGCACTTTCGCGACCGCAGCCTCATGGGCGGCGCGTACCACGCCAAATACCCTTCGCAGATCAGCGGGGATCGTACCGACGGGGATGGTGCGGGTCAAGTCGCTGACGTAGCCGCCCGCCCGCGCCCCCCAGTCAATCAATAAGTAACTTCCATTGCTGATCTTACGATCGCTTGGTGCGTAGTGGGGCAGGGCTGCGGCGGGGCCAAAGCCGACGACTGGGTTAAACGCCGGCTCGTCGGCGCCGCGTGTGCCCATGTCGTAAATCAGCCGGGCCAAAACCTCGCGCTCCGTCATACCGGGCTTTAGCCAGGTAAGCAATTCGCGCATGGCGGAATCGGCGATGGCGATGGAGCGACGGATCGCATCCAACTCGCCGGCGTCTTTGATCTGCCGCCGCCGGCCGATCAACCCCGGCGCGGGTACGAGTTTCGCCGGGCGAATCAGCTTGCTCAGTTCTGTAAAGAGCGCAACCGACATGTGAGCGGGGTCAAACGCGATCCGGCCGAGTTTCCGACGTTTGAGTTCGCGGGCGGTGATTTCTGGCGAGCGCTTTTTCCGGATGAGAGCGCGAGCAAACGGCGCCTCCAATTTCGCGGTCTCTTCGAAACGCCCATCTGTGAGCAGCACGATATCTTTGGCGGTCAACAAGACGCCGCCATCTTCGCCGGTGAAGCCGGTCAGCCAGAATTGATCACGCCGATTCCAGACGAGCAGGCTGTCGGCTTTCGCCAAGAGCATGTCGGCGCGGATTTGGGCGATGCGACGGTCAAAGGGCGGCGGGGCGCTGGGCATGCAGATCCTTTCACGCAGGTCTAAGGCACTCTATACCCGAGCGCAGCGGCAGTGGCCAGCCCGCTCAAACATCACCAATCCGGCTTGCGTGAGAAGGATGCTGCGACTAATGCTTCGTCAAACTTGAATTTTTGGATGAAGCGGAAAGGAGCTCCCACGTACGGCATGAGATTCGTGCCTATCTTTGTCGTGGGACGCACGGGCCGGAGAGCCTGTGAATTTTTCGCCTTGACGCGAGTGGTAT
>CAYQLG010000064.1:23581-24963 GCA_964418235.1 uncultured Planctomycetales bacterium | reverse complement strand
CGAGGATCAGCGGGGCGGCCGCGAGCAGCGCGGCGGTCCGGGTGATCGTGCGGCGGCCGGCGCGCCGCCGACCGATGCTGCCGCCGCTTCAGGTTCCGGGCCGGTCGAAACCAACGAACCTTCGCTGGCCGAGCCGGCGGCGGCGGGTGAATCGGCCTGATTTTTGACGCATCGCACCCCGCCGCACGTCCGGCCCCTCCGCGGTTCGGCCGTGCGCGGGGCGCTGCGATGTCTTCGGATGAACTGGATTGGCGCATAGAGCGGTGTGCGGATTCCGCGGGCGGGACGGATCGGCTATCCCTGCCTTCTCACGATTTGTGCGAAGCGAGCGATTGGACTGAGCCAGACTCGCGGCACACCACGTTAGCAACGAAGATGAGCATCGGTTCGGAAAATCGACCGAGCCGACAGGTGGCGGGCCAGCATCCCGCCTTTGCAGGAGTTGAACATGGAGATTACCGCCGCGCAGGTCAAGTCGTTCCGCGACAAGACCGGCTTGTCGATGATGGATTGCAAGAACGCCTTGGTCGAGGCGCTGGGCGACGAGGAAAAGGCGATCGAGATTCTTCGCAAGAAGGGTCTTGCTGCTGCCGGCAAGCGCGCCGCGAACGTGACCGCCAAGGGTCGCATCGAGGTGTTCGTCGATCCGTCAGGCC
Source organism: uncultured Planctomycetales bacterium (assembly GCA_964418235.1). GTDB lineage: Bacteria > Planctomycetota > Phycisphaerae > UBA1845 > Fen-1342 > CAYQLG01. Next base: position 24,307 of record CAYQLG010000064.1, on the reverse strand, counting down.
AGAAGGCCGGCATGGTCGATTTTCGCTGCGAGAGCGAACCCGTTTCGAACACCGAGGACTTCGTGAATCTGACGAAGTCGCTGGCGCAACAGGCCGCCGCGCAGGCCAGCCCGACCGTCGACGCGCTCAGCGAGGCGAACAAGGGCAGGATCGAAGAGGTCTTCAACCGCCTGCGCGAGAACATGAAGCTGGCGAATGTCGCCAGCGTGCATGGCCACGTCGGTTTCTACGTGCACTTCAACCATCAGAGCGGCGTGCTGATTGAGTTCACCGGTCCCGTGCCGGAGGAGCTGCGCAAGGGCATCGGCATGCACGCCGTTTCGATGCGCCCGCCTTACAACAGCCGCGAAGAGGTCGATCCGGCCCTCGTCGCGAAGGAGCGCGAGCTGGCCAAAGACCAGATCAAGGACAAGCCGGCGAACATGATCGACAAGATCGTGGACGGCAAGATCAATCGCTGGTACGGCGAGATCTGCCTGCTCGAGCAGCCCTATGTGAAGGACGACAAAGTCACCGTGCAACAGGCGATCGATCGCGAGGCCAAGGGCGTCACGATCAAGCGCTTCATCCGCTTTGAGGTCGGGGCATAGGCGGTCACAGGCTCTTCGCGGCGGTTAAGCGCGACGCCGACGGGTTGCCATCATGCGGCATGTCTCCACGCGGGACATGCCGCATGTGTTTCCACGCTCTCTAGGGAGTGGCGCTTTTGGGGCTAGTGGTCTGTCG
>CAYQLG010000064.1:0-23481 GCA_964418235.1 uncultured Planctomycetales bacterium | reverse complement strand
CACGCTATTTTTCGGGTTCGAATCGAGGGTAGCATGGGCCTCCGGCCCGTGCGTCTCACTACAAAGATAGGCACGAATCTCATGCCGTGACGTTGGTGCTCCGTTCCGCTTCATCCGAAAATTCAAGTTTGACAAAGCACTAGTGGTCTGTCGCACGCTATTTTTCGGGTTCGAATCGAGGGTAGCATGGGCCTCCGGCCCGTGCGTCCTAGAATCAACCGCGGCACAGATTTTCGGCATGAAGCCGGGTTTGCACTCCGCGCTGCTCGAATATCAAAAGTTGACAAGCACAAGTTGCGCTCGCACCGAACGCGCTTTCCATGTTCTGGTAAGCGTCCGGCGCTGCCCCTGCTAGGCGGGCGGCTTGCATGGTATGACCTGCCGTCATCGATGGGGTTCGTCTGGTGCTTGTGGCTGGTTCGGCGAACGACCCTCAGTGAAGAAATACCCGTTCGCGCGGCGGCGCTGGCGAATGACGCCGCGTGCGAGAATCGATGCGACCTGTCGGCGGCGTTCGGCGGGATCGCGCGGCGCTTCCGTGCGCGGCGGCATGGGCAGACTCCTGGGCCGATCCGCGCATCACGCATAACGCGCGGGTCGCGGCCTCCTGCCCTTATGTACGCCGTGTCTCGTGCGCGTGCGCGGTGTTGGAGCTTGCCGCTCGCGGCGACGTTATTCGGTGGTCCCGTTATCCTTCTTCGCGATGCACGACCTGCCGCTCATCACGACGATTGCTGTCGGCTTCACGGCCGCCTGGGCACTTGGTCTGCTCACACAGCGCCTCGGCCTTTCGCCGATCGTGGGCTATCTCCTGGCGGGCGTCCTGATCGGGCCGTACACACCTGGTTTCGTCGGCGACGTTCACATCGCGCAGCAGCTCGCCGAGGTCGGCGTGATCCTGCTGATGTTCGGCGTCGGTCTGCACTTCCATGTGAAGGACTTGCTGGCGGTAAGGTCGATCGCGATCCCGGGGGCGGTCGGTCAGAGCCTGGTCGCGACGATGCTCAGCATCCTGATCTTCGCAGCAATGGGCGAATCGCTGAAGTCCGGAGCGGTGATCGGCATGGCGATATCGGTCGCGAGTACCGTCGTGCTCATGCGCGTGCTGCTGGACGCGCAGGCGCTGGCCTCCCCGGCCGGACACGCCGCCGTGGGTTGGCTGCTGGTCGAGGACATCTTCACCGTGGTCGTGCTGGTGCTGATCCCGGTGCTCGCGACCGGCGCGTCCGGCGGCGAGACGGAATCGGCGTCGGGACTGTGGGCGTCGCTCGGCCTGGCCCTGGTCAAGCTCGCGGCGCTTGTAGCGGTCGTTATGGTCGGCGGATCGCGCGTAATTCCCTGGGTACTCGTGTGGGTTACAAGGCTTCGGTCGCGCGAGCTGTTCACGCTGACGGTGCTTGTATTCGCGATCGCCATTGCGGCCGGCTCGTACTACGTGTTCGGGGCCTCGATGGCCCTAGGCGCGTTCCTGGCGGGCATGGTCGTAGCGCAGTCGCCAGTCAGCCACCAGGCGGCGGCCGACGCCCTGCCGATGCGCGACGCTTTTGCGGTGCTTTTCTTCGTGTCAGTCGGGATGCTGTTCGACCCGATGTTCCTGTTGCGCGAGCCGCTGATGATCGCGGCGGCGCTTGGGATCATACTGATCGCCAAGCCGTTGGCGGCGCTGGCGATCGTGGCGCTACTGGGACATTCGGCGAGGACGGCCTTGACGGTCGCTCTGGGCCTGGCGCAAATCGGCGAGTTCTCGTTCATCCTCTCCGAACAGGCCCGCAAGTTCGGGCTGATCGGCGACGCGGGCCACAACGTGCTGGTGGCGGGTGCCATCATCTCGATCACGCTCAATCCGCTACTCTTTCGATCGCTCGGATCAATCGAAGCATGGCTTCGGCGCCGGCCGCGTCTATGGGCGTTGCTGAACGTCCGTGCGGAACGGCGCATGCGCGAACTCAACGCCGCCGCAAGCGCTGAGATCGCGCAACGCGAAAGAGAAGGTCGCGGCGCGATCGTCGTTGGGTTCGGCCCCGTCGGACGTTCGGTGGATCACCTGCTGCGCGAGGCCGGTCTGGAGACGACGATCATCGATCTCAACATGGATACGATCACGGAGCTGCACAACCACGGACGATCTGCGGTTTTCGGCGACGCCTCGCTGGTCTCGATTCTGGAGCAGGCGGGTGTCCGGCGAGCCTCGCACCTGGTTCTGACGCTACCGCATTCCGCCGAGCGCGCCGCGATCGTCGCTGCGGCCCGCGATCTCAATCCCGAGTTGCGAATCCTGGTTCGGGCGCGCTACCTGGGCGAGCGCGAAGACCTGGAGCAAGCCGGGGCGACGGCCGCTGTTTTCGAGGAGGCAGAAGCGGCCGTTGGACTTGCGCGTTTGGTACTCGCACGAACCGGCGCCAGCCGCGAGGCTGTGGAGCGCTCCGTTCGGGACTTGCGGCTGCGGCTCATCCGCGAAAACGTCTCCAACCTGCGCGGGCTGAGCGTGCGCACGGTGATGGTGCCCTGGACGCGCGTCCATCGGCTCTCCAAGTCGGCCGCGTCTGAAGACGTGCTGCGCGAGGTTGCCAAGCAGCGCTTTTCCCGCTGGCCCGTGGTGGACCCCAAGACGGATCGGCCGGTCGGTTACCTGCTTACCAAGGACCTTGTCGCGGAGGCACGCAGTGCGGCAGCTTGGACAGAACTCCTGCGGCCGCTCCGGTCGGTCCGGCCGGACGACAGCATCGAGTCCACGCTGATCGACATGCAGCGCGATGGTGCAACCGTTTGCGTTGTCGAGGATTCCGGGAGCCCAGTCGGTCTGATCACGATCGAAGACATCATTGAGCAGGTAGTCGGGGTCATCGAAGATGAGTACCCGCGCCATACGCACCTGCGTCTGCAAGATACCCTCGCAGCGGTCGTGCTAGACCTCGCTGTGCAAACGAAGGAGGAGGCGATTATCGAACTTGCATCGGCGCTACCGCCGCACAAGCTGCCCACCGGCGCGAACATTGCAGCGCTGGCTCTGGAACGCGAGCGCGAGGTGTCAACCGATGTCGGCTTCGGAGTCGCAATCCCGCACGCCCGCTGCCCAAACCTCGCGAGCCCGCTGCTTGCTCTCGGGCGTTCGCGCGACGGCGTGGTCTTCGGGACGCGCTCCAGCGAGCCCGTCCGGCTCATCTTACTACTGGTAACGCCGGCTGCGGAGCCAGACTTGCAGGTCCTATTGCTAGGTCGCGTCGCGAATGTTGTCGGAAATGCCTCAGTGAGGCAGCGCCTTCAGGAGGCGATGACGGCGGAGGAGATTGCCACCATCATCGCAGCTTCCGAGCGGGCGTCGGTCACTCCCTAGTGTAGTGCCTCGCAATAAATGCGGCATACGTCAGTGCCCACCAGCCACGCATCAGACGCGGTACGACGCGAGAAGCGACCCTTTGGCACGCGAAAGCGACCGTTCATTTGTCGCATTTTCTGTGAGGCAATACACTAGGTGTCATAACCAACCGAATCTCGATACTCTCGCATCCGGTATAACCCGACACTTTCTCTTTCCGACTTTTGTGGCGGGTTATGAGGGCGCGAGACATCGCCCGGAGAGACCGTTAACCCCGCGGTCGGTGACGCGCAGAGACTCAGAGACTTCCCGGCCGTAGGGCGGCCCCGGTCGCCCGGACCGAGCCATGATCGCCCGCGAGACCGCGGCGCCGAGAGACTCGGGCGGCTATCCGAGCAGCGCTAAACCCTTGCTAATCCTGGCGATAGAAGCGAAAACGCCGCCCGGTCTCTCGGACGGCGTTTCGCGTTAACCACTCGGTCGGCCGATTTCGATACGGCCGGTCAACTAGCGGGGGTAGGACTCGAACCTACGACCTCCGGGTTATGAGCCCGACGAGCTGCCAACTGCTCTACCCCGCAGTCAGGTCGTTGATAGTAACACGTCTGTGCCGTACGTCAACCTGGCCTTGAAGTCTTGTAGTCCTGCCCCCGCAACCCCGCACCCCCGCACCCCGCAAAACCGCGGCCTTGCGGCTGAGCGGCGCGTGACTGTGCGGCCTTGTGGCTGAGCGGTGAGCGGCTGAGCGCCGCGCGGTGATCAGATTTGCAGCCGTGCGGCTGAGCGCCGCGCGGTGAGCAGTTATGCGAAGATGCGGCTAAGCGTCGCGTGGTGAGCAGATTTGCGGCTGTGTGGTTGAGCGGCGCGCGGTTGAGCGGGGCGGGCCGCTCGGTGAGCAGTTATGCGACGATGCGGCGGAGCGCCGTCCGGCGAGCAGATATGCGGCTGTGTGGTTGAGGGGCGCGCGGTTGAGCGGGGCGGGCCGCGCGGTGAGCGGAAATGCGGTTGAGCGGGGCGGGCCGCGCGGCGAGCGGAAGTGCGGTTGAGCGGTTCTGCGGCTGCGGGCCGCGCGGCTGAGCGGTTGGTCTTAGCGGCTTGCGTTCGCCGCCGGCCGCTACGGCAGGATTCCGCGGAATTCGTCGAGCGCTTCGGGGTTGGCCAGAGCGTCGCGGTTTTTTACCTCCTGACCTTGCAGGATCTGCTGCACAGCCAGCTCGGTTTTTTTGCCGCTGATCGTGACCGGGATCGCGCGCACCTGCCGGATGTAGCGCGGCACGTGGCGCTTGGTCGCGTTTTGCGCGATCGCGTCGCGGATGCGGTTGCGCAGGACATCATCGAGCGTCAGCCCCGCCCGCAGCACGACAAAGAGGCAGACGTCGACATCCTGGTCGGCGGTCTCACGCCCGACGACGATGCTGTCGAGCACCTCGGGTATGCCCTCGACGATGCGATAGATTTCCGCCGTGCCGATGCGGACGCCGCCGGGGTTGAGCGTCGCATCCGAGCGGCCATAGACGATGATGCCGCCCGTGGGCGTGATCTCGATGTAGTCGCCGTGACGCCAGATGGGGGAAGAAGGCGACGCAGCGACGGAGCGACGAAGCGACGAAGGGGAAGAGGAATCGGGCGCGTTCGCACTATCCGGCGAAGCGGAGTTTCGGAATCCGGAACCTGGGAACGCGGTGTGATGCGGAATGTCGTCATGCCCTTCGTCGCTGCTGCGCATTTTCCCTTCGTCGCTCCGTCGCTTCGTCGCTTCGTCGCTGTTCTTCACGAAAGTTTCGCGCACAACGTTTCCGCTCCCGCTTCCGCTCCCGCTTCCGCTCGCGGCGTTTTCGCTTCCGTGCGCGCCAGCATCCACCACGGGGTAATGGTCAAAATACGCCTTGCGATACTTCGCCCCGTCCGGGTCATTCCAGAAGCCGACCGGCTGACTGGGGAACGGGCGCGTACAAACCAGTTCGCCCTTTTCTCCGATCACAGGCTGCTGCCGCTCATCCCAGGCCTGCACGTCCATGCCCAGGCCGCGACACTGAATTTCGCCCGCGTAGACCGGCAGCAGCGGATTGCCCAGCATAAAGCACGAGATGATGTCCGTTCCGCCGGAGATGCTCGATAGTTGCAGGTCGCGTTTGACCGCGTCATACACCCAGCGAAACAGCTCCGCCGACAGCGGCGAGCCGGTGCTGAGCACGGCCCGCAGCGCGCTCAGATCATGCGAATTCCCCGGCGTCAATTCCAGCTTCTGGATCGCGCCGAGATATTTCGGGCTGGCGCCAAAGACATGGACGCGCAGCTCGGCGGCCATCTGCCAAAGCCGGTCCGCGGTCGGCGAGGTCGGGCTGCCGTCGTAGAGCACGATCGCGGCGCCCGTGCCGATGCCGCTGACGAGCCAGTTCCACATCATCCAGCCGCAGGTGGTGTAGTAGAAAATCCGCTCGCCCGCGCGCAGGTCGCAGTGCAGCATCAGCTCTTTCATGTGTTGGACGAGCGTGCCGCCGTGGCCGTGCACGATGCATTTGGGCACGCCGGTCGTCCCCGACGAATACATGATGAAGAGCGGATGGTTGAAAGGCACTTCTTCGAAGCGCGGCGTGACCTCTTCGCCCACAAGGAAATCGGCCCAGGCGACGCCGCGAGCGCCGAGATGGGTCTCGATCTCGCGGCGCATTTGCGTTTCGCTGAGATCGTCGGGATAGGGGGCGACCACCACGCGCCGCACGCTCGGCAATTGCGCGATGATCTCGGCCACGCGGGGCAGTGTGTCATAGCGCTTGCCGCCATACGTGTAGCCGATCGACGCGAGCAGCACGACCGGCTCGATCTGCGAAAAGCGGTCGAGCACGCCGCGCACGCCGAAATCGGGCGAGCAACTCGACCAGATCGCGCCGAGGCTGGCGGCGGCGAGCATGAGGATCAGCGTCGCGGGCACGTTGGGCATGAATGCCGCGACGCGATCGCCGCGCTGCACGCCCGCTGCGCGCAGGCCGGCCGCGGCCCGCGCCACGAGCTCGCGCAGCTCACGTCGCGAGATGACGCGGCCCGGGCCAACTTCGCGCTCGAAGAAAATCGCCGGCTCGTCTCCGTCGAAGCGGAGCATATGGCGAGCGTAGTTGAGGGTCATGCCCTCAAACCAGGTCGAGTTCAGCATGCCGTCGCCGACCAGGTCGCGCGTGGCGGGGCGGCTGGGCGAAATTTCGGCGAACGCGATCAATTCGCGCCAAAAGCGCGGGCTGTGCTCAAGCGACCAGGTACGGAGCGCCTCCCATGCCGGCGAAATCGCATGCCGCTCGACGATCCGCTGCATGAATGCGTGCATCTGCGAGGCGCAGACGCGCTCCGGCGTGGGCATCCACAATAGCTGTGAAGACATGGAGTCAGCTTAGCCCAGATCAGACCGCCGGAAAACACGCCCGCGGCCGTGCCGGTCGACGTGATAACGTGCGATGGTGATCAGGTGATAAAGCCCATTCTTCGCGCCCGTCCTGAACTCGCCACTCGCACTTCGTTCTTCGCAATTCGCAATTCGCGCTTCTACCAATAGCGCTCAAAGTGAATATTGCCCGGATTCTTGCGGCTGTGAGTCGTGAAGCCGAGCGTTTGCAGATACTGCGTGGTCTGCTCGATCATCTGCGGGTTGCCGCAAAGAAACACGTGTGTGTCGGGCGCGGTCAGCGGCTGATGCGCGAGGCGCTCAAACGCGTCCGGCTCCAGGACGGAGTTCACGCGCCCCGTGCGGCCATGCCAGTGCGGGTCATCCGCCGGGCGTGAGACCAGCGGCACATAGACGAAACGCGGGTTGCCGGCGGCGCGTTGCTCCAGTTCATCACGATAGCCCAGGTCACGGCTGTGCCGCACGCCGTTGATAAAGACGCAGCGGCGCCACGCTGGTTCGGCGCCGGCCGCGCGGACCATCGCGACAAACGGGGCCGAGCCGGTGCCGGTCGAGATCATCACGAGGCTCGCCGTGTCCGGCACGCCTTCGAGCGTGAACTCGCCCTTGATCTCGCTGTCGCAGAAGAGCCTTCCGCCCACGGGCAGCGCCCACAGCGCCGGCGTCAGCCGCCCCGCGCGGATCAAGACTATCAGGAACTCCAGGTATTCTTTGTTATCCGGCGCCGACGCGATGGAATACGCCCGGCGCGTCAGCCGCACGCGCTCCGGCTTCGCCGGGTCGGGCGGTTTCACCGGCGCGGCGGCTGGCGCGGGCGCTTCTGCCGCCGGTCGCGGCAGGCCCAGTGTGGCGAACTGTCCCGCGTGGAACGTCGGCACGCCGCCATCCGGCCGAATGCGAAAAACGGACAGTTCTTCATTCAGGTCGATGCGGCCGACCAGCGTGGCATTGAGCGGGTCTGCGGGAATCATGTACGTTTCTCCTCAAGCGGTGCGCCCGCAATCTTGAGATCGCGCTCGAAACGAGGGTAGCATGGGCCTCCGGCCCGTGCGTCCATCAACCAACCGCGGCGCGTGATCACGCCATGCTCCGCTCGAAACGGGGGGTAGCATGGGCCTCCGGCCCGTGCGTCCATCAACCAACCGCGGCACACATTCACGCCCGACACCGGTGCGATTTTCTGCGTGATCAATCGCTCAATCCCAGGCGATGATCACGACCGCCATGGCGGAAGATTGGGTGACGCAGGCCTCCAACCTGTCTGGGCAGGCCAAATTCCTGCCCCACCCTCGCCGTCCACTCAAGCTTGACGAGCCACAACTGCGAATCCGGTTCGATTCAGCGGCTGTTCGAGGCGGCGGCGTCCGCCGAGGCCAGTGCGACTGCTTCGCGCACCACGTCTTCTTCGGTCGGCAACACGCAATTCGCCGCCGGCCCGAGCGGGATATACGTATCCATGCCGGTCAAGCGGCGGCATTCGACCTGCCCGCCGAGGCTCTCAAGCAGGATCGCCATGATCGCCTCCGACACGCCGCCCGAGTGCCGCCCTTCGTCGACGACCAGCACGCGACCGGTCGCGCGGGCCTGGGCGCGGATGAACTCCTCATTGAGCGGATTGAGCCAGCGCAGATCGACAATGCGCGCCGCGAGCTGGTGCTGCTCGCGCAGCGTCCTGGCCGCGCGCAGCGACATATAGACGCCATTACCGAAGGTGATGATCGTCAGATCGTCGCCCTCGGCGGCGGAGCTGTCTTCACGGCTGCTGGTCGCGGCAAAACCGCCGTCGGCCCAGCGATAGACCGCGCCCTCGCCCAGTTCAATCGCCTCCGTCGGCAACGGATACGTCGAGAGCCATTTTCCGTCGCCGGTCTCGTGCAAGTCTTTGGTCATGTAGAGCGCTATCGGCTCGAGGAACGTGACCACGCGCCCATTCACGCGCGCCAGCGCCACGCACGTTCGCAACATCCGAGCGGCGTCGTCGCCGCGCGCCGGCACGGCGATCACCAGCCCCGGAATGTCGCGCAGCGCCGCGATGCTGTTGTCATTGTGGAAGTGGCCGCCGAAGCCCTTTTGATAGCCCAGCGACTGAATTCGCACGACAAAGCCGTTGGGAAACTGGCCGTTCGAGAAGAACGACGTGCTGCACGCCTCGCCGCGCAGTTGATCGATCGCGTTGTGCAGATAGGCCAGATACTGAATCTCCGGCATGGGCAGCATGCCCAGATGCGACGCGCCGATCGCCATGCCCAGGATGCTCGTCTCATCGAGCAACGTGTTGAAGACCCGGCCCAGCCCAAAGCGCGCCGCCAACCCCGCCGTCACGTAATACACGCCGCCGCGCGCCGCCACATCCTCGCCAAAGACCATCGCATCCGGATATTTCGCGAACAGGTCGCGCAGCGCCCAATTGATCAACACCGCCAGGTGCCGCGGCGGCTGGTGCTCCGGCAGGCGCGGCTTGTCGGAGGCCTTCAGGAAGCCGGGCGTGCTGTCGAGTGCGAACGCATGCGCCCGCGCCTCGTCCGTAGGCGGGCGGGTTGCCTCAGCGATCACCGCATCGGCGTGGTAGGGGGCCAGCGGCGCGATCACCTCTTCCGCGGTCTGAAGCAGCGGCGGGTTGCTCAGGGCTTTGTCGGTCGCGCGAATGCGCGCGTCAACCGCGTCGTACAATTCCAGCACGTCGACCGCCGACATGTACGCATAGTCCATCATCAGCCGCGCCGACGCGAGCAGCGGGTCGCGCGCTTCCGCCGCCTCAATTTGCTCGATGCTGTGATATTCAGTTTCGGGGTCGGTGCCGGCGTGACCCATCAGCCGCACCGTCCGCATGTGCAGAAATGCGGGCCGGCGCGTCGCGCGGACATACTCAACGGCCTCGACCGCGCCGCGGCAGGCGTCGATCAGGTCCAGCCCGTCACACGCGACATAGTGAATTCCCGGCCGATTCGAGAAATTCGCCGCGACCCAGCCGTTCGCGGTATGCACGCTGATGCCGATGCCGTTGTCTTCACAGACCCACAGCACCGGCGCGGGCAGATTCTGAAACGCCGCGTAGCTGCACAGGTTGAACGCCCCCTGCGCCACGCTGTGATTCACGCTCGCGTCGCCGAAGGTGCAGAGCATGATGCTGTCCGCCGGAATCTCGCCATGCGCGCCAAAAATCGGCGGAAGGTGCAGACGCTTGGCGCGCTCCAACGCCAGCGCCGCCCCGATCGCCTTCGGTGGGTGGCTGGCGATCGTGCTGGTCTGCGGCGGCACACACAGCGGCACGCTGCCCCAGACTTTGTGGCGCCCACCCGAGATTGGGTCGAGGCTGGATGCCATGAACGAGTGCAGCGTATCGCGAATCGGATCCTCACCCGGAATTTGCCGAGCGCGCTCCGCCATCAGCGCCCCGCTGCGATAGTGCAGAAACGCAGGGTCGCAATAGCGGGCATAACGCCCGAGCGCGACGTTCCCCTCGTGGCCGCTGCTGCCGATCGTGTAATAGCCGCGCTGCTGCTTGCGCAGCTCCCGCGCGTACAGGTCGAGTCGGCGGCTGATGATCTGAGATTCGAACAGTTCGCGCAACACCGCGCCCGTCAGCCACGGCATGTCGGGGCTGACCGGCTCGGAGAGCGGACGGCGCGGCCCGAGGCTGCACGCGCTCAGGCGCTGTTCACAAAGGGCGCGAAAATTGCGGTCGATGATCTCGGCACGATTGAGCGTGAATGCAGGGGCGGCCATCGCGGGTTCTTTGCGTCCTGATGCCGGTCGCGAGCGCGGTTGACGCAGGCGCCTGCGCCCGGCGGTTTCCGTGCCTATGCTACCGCCATTCACGACTTCTGACCGCTCCTCGGCGAGGGGCCAAGGGCCGCAGCCGGTCCAGATGCCGGGCAGCAGGGGGCGACTGGTCGGGCGGATCGTTGAAGGCCCATTTTCAGAGCAGGAGGCCCGCTCAGACGAAATCGACCCATCCTGTTAAAAGCAGTTCGATTGGGTTTTCGACAGCTAAGGTTGAGAGTGACAATTGAACGATACTTCTTTACAATCGTTCATCGGTGAGTATGCCGCTCGTATGGGGTTACCCAGAAGCTGAATAGTGCAGCATTGGATGGCCTAGTCGAGAGGATAGCCCGCATGCACTCGATGGATGCCCAAATGACTGAAAGCGCTTCGATATCTGCGACAAAATCGATCTTGAAAGGCCCCACGGCGGTGATCCGAACATTCGAAGCTGACATTTCGGAGTCGATCCCAATCGAGGCGCGTTTACGCTCGGCCGGTTACGCCGTAACTCATTACATGGGCTTGAGTTCGCTCCTGGAGAATTACGATGGGCAGCAGCCCGGCTGCGTCGTTCTCCGGCTTTCCGAGACGGAGCCAGAAGCCGTGTTATCGGCGCAGAAGTCATTGCGCAAAATGAACTTGCCGGCGACGACGGTGATTGTTGCCCGCCAGCCGACGGTATCGCAGGTCATCGACCTCATGAGAAACGGGGCCGTGGACGTTCTGCAGGATCCTTTTGGCGATGAATTGCTCTTTGCCCGCATCGATGAAGCCGTCAGTCGCGACGCCGCCGATCGTGCACGGCTTACGCGCATCCAGACAATCCGCCGGCAATTGGAGCGCCTGACACTGCGCGAGAAGCAGGTGCTCTTCCCACTTGGGCGGGGCGAAACGCCCAAATCGATCGCGACCCGCTTCAATCTGAGCGTCAAGACCGTTCAGTCGCATCGCGCCAACATCATGCGTAAGCTCAGCCTCGACAACTACGCCGCACTCATTCACTTCGCCGTGGAATCGTCGACCGTTGGCGGAGTTGCCCCGGCGCCGGCCTATTAGCTCGTCAGCATTTGGTTTTCGGCTTAGAAGCGAGGGTAGCATGGGCCGCCGGCCCGTGCGTCCAGCAACAAACAACGGCACTCAATTCACGCCAAGACGCCGAAGTTCTTTTTCGCCCATCCGAAAATTCAAACTTGACGGACTACAAGTGGTGCGGGCCTTCCGCGCCCTCCCAGCTCCATCTGGCGCTACTCGTTTACGTCAACAGCCGGCACGGGCAGCGCCCGCGGTGCGGCGGTAGCCGGTTCCGGCGGGTCTTCTTCCAACTGCGGAGCGCGCACCAGAAAGCACAGCTTGATGAGGCTCTCAATGTGTTCGGCGGCTGACGGCGTGACCTGCGGTCTGAGTTTCAGCTCGTTCAACGCTGATTCGGCCACTTGCGCAATCGGATCAAATCCAAATGCGCAGCTTTGCGTATGCAGGTTGCGCAGCAATTCGAGTAGTTTTTCACGCTCCCGATCCATCAGCGCCACGCGCAGCGCCTGAGCGCAAGCCTGCACGGTCTTCACGAAGTCGGGCAGCAGCGGCGCGATCGCCGGATCGTCGGCGAGCGCGCTGTGGACCGGCTCCTCGCGCAGCGCCCGCAGCAACTCCTCAATCTTGGCCTTGTCGAACGGGATCGCCAGCGTCTCATTGAAGCCCGCGATCGAATGCTCGCGGATCGAGGCGGCGTCCGCGCGTGTGCTCATCGCGACCAGCCAGCCGGTGTGGCCGCGCTGGCGCAGCGCCGTGCAAAGCTCGACCGGCGCGCTCTCGCATGTATCCAGCCCACACAGGATCAGGTCAAATTGAGCATCGGCCAGCAACTCGACCGCCTGATCCAGCCCCGTCGTGCCGTCGACCATCACGTTCAACCGGCGCACCCAGTTGCTCAGCAAGTCGGCGGTCAGCCGGTCGCGCTCGACGATCAGCACGCGGAAGCGGACTGCGTCGGGCGAAAACATGGCCGGATCAAGCGGTGTGCTGAAGCGCATGGTGACTTCGTGCACGCCCAGCCCGATGTAGCGGCAGGTCTCGACGGCGCCCTGCATGTCGCGCCAGTTGCCATGCAGCGTGACCGGCCGGACGCGCACTTCCGTCTCCGGATAAAGATAGGAGCCGTGCAGAAACGAAAGCTGATGGCGGCTGATCCAGCGGCTGGCGACCAGGTAGGGCCTCGCCAGCGAATGCGACTGCTCATGCACGTCGATCTGCAGCGCGGTGCGGCGATAGCGATAATGGGGTGCGTCGTGTCGATTGCCGGAGCAGTTTTCGCGCACGTCGAGTTCGTCGAGCAACTCGAACAATTGCTCATCGGACATGCGCACGGATCGCAGGCGTTTGGCGCTGGCAGACTTTCGAGCAGGCTCAGGCATGGGTCCGATCCTTGCGGTCGTGCGGGGTAGTCCCACGTCATGTGAGTATTCGTATCAATGGGAACCTCCCTGAATCGTGGGCGGATTAGGACTTTGCAAGCGCTGATAATGGCTGCTGCGCCGCCGTCGCGGGCCGCTCTGCGACCATCGCGGCCTGGACTTTTTGCGCCGCCTGCCGCGTTTGAAGAATGACGCGAATTCAGATGGAAAGCCGAAGCGAACGTGGCTTCCATCGTGCCGGGGCCGACGTCGTAGTCTGTTACGCTATTTTCCAGGTTCGAATCGAGGGTAGCATGGGCCTCCGGCTCGGCGTCCAACAACCAACCGCGGCACAAATTCATGATTTTTCGGGTTCGAATCGAGGGTAGCATGGGCCTCCGGCCCGTGCGTCCAACAACCAACCGCGGCACAAATTCATGGCACGACGCCGAGCTTATTTTACGAGTGACCCAGAGATTGGCGGCGGACAATCTGTTGCGATCATACCAACTTCAGAATGGCCTGGCTGTGTACGGCCGTATTCGGAAGGAGGCGGTCAGGTTTTGCCGGCGGTTCCGCTTCCTGACGGTCGCGGCTCTGCTAACAGATAGAACCTATTGGTCTATGAATGTCAGCGGTTCGGATGTGCTCCCATACACGAGTCGCCGTGAACCCGCTCACCGGCTTGGCCGAAAATGACTCACTTCCGCGACGACAAGCGTGATGTCATCCGCCGGATGCAGCGAGCCGGCCTGACGATCGAGGTGGTTTGTGACCGACTCCACAAACTCGCCGGCTGGTTGCGCGGCCCAGGTCAACAGCTCCGGCGAGTATGCGCGCGGCTCGTTTTTTTCCTGGCGGGTCTCGATCAGCACGTCTTCGATCCCGTCGGTGAAGAAGACCAGCTTGTCGCCCGGCTCCAGGGTTTCGAGCGTTTCGGTTGGCTCGGGCGGTAACTCGGGAATGCCGAGCAGGCCTCCGCCGATCGCCGGCTCGACGATCGTCGGGGCGGCGCCGCTCGCTCGGATCAAAAGCGGACAGGGGTGGCCGGCTCGCGTGATGCGGCATTGCAGCGTGCGCACGTTGATGACCGCGTAAGCCGCCGTGACGAATTGGCAATTGGGCAGGCGCTGTCGGCTGAGGCTTTCGTGCAGGCTGTTCAGCACCGCCGCCGGCTCCAGAATCTGCTCGGCGAGCGGACTATCTCGGCGGGTCACAAGCGATTGGCGCAGGAACATCGTGATCAGCCCGGCCGCGACGCCATGCCCCATCGCGTCGGCGACGAAAATGCCGATGTGCTCATCATCGATGCGAAAGAGGTCATAAAGGTCGCCGCTGACCCACGACGCCGGCCGATAGAGTGCCCCCAGCGCCAGCCCCGGCATCTCGAGATTGTGTCGCGGCAGAAAGTCGCGCTGCAGCCGGCCGGCCAGGCGCATTTCCTGATCGATCTCCGCAAAATAGCGATTGAGTTGCTGGCTTACCCGCTGCAACTGCGCGACCTCTTGCTCCAGGTGCTGCAAGCGCGGCGTGAGCCTGGCCAGGGCGCAAACCCGTCCGACCACTTCGGCCACCGGTATCTCGGCAGGCAGCCATTCGGCATTCAGCCCGACCGCGGCCGGATCACAGGCGCCGCAAATCAACACGGTCGTTTGCTGTCGAAGGAGCGCCTGAAAGACCGGCGCATCCGGCGGCAACTCGCGCGATTCATGAATGACCGCCAAGAGCGGCAACGCTTTGGCGGCGTCCATCGAAACGCCCGGGTCAATCACCTCAACCGCGAAGCCAAGCTGAGCCAAGCGCCCGGCCAGTGTTGCGCCATCATCCTTGGACCAACCGCAAAGCCAGATGCCGGCGCCATTCAAGGCGGCCCGCGGCGTCGCCAGCGGCTGTTTCGCGCGATGCGCCGCGGCTGCGACGCTGGCGGGGAGCGTAACCCTACTCATGCGTTGTTTTCCAAGACGAGGATGGCGCAAAGCGCGGCGGCGGACGGACGCCATGCCACACCGGGCGGCGGTCTCGAAGCACATCGACCAATCGGCTTAGCGCAATCAACTGCAAGCCGGCGAAACCGGGCACGAAACCAGTCTGTCAAGAAGTCGTAACTAGTTATTGGCAATCGAATTCGGCGATTGGACCGTTCAGATTGCGCTAAATCGTGCCGGGCGCCTAGCTCAATTGCTATCAGACTTACTACAATCGGCGCATCGCTTGCCGCGACGCACAGACGTACCACGCCGCGCGGCGAGACCCGCTTGTTTCGGAGACTCACGAGACGAGTCTCTGCGCTTATTAGCTGTAGGAACAAATTAGGAGGTTCGAGGAATGACGACAGGTTGTACAGCCAGATTGTTTCTGTGTGCCGTTGCGCTGAGCTTCAGCGCCGCGGCGTTCGGTCAGTGTCGCACCATCGCGGCGGCGAAGGCCCTCGCGACCGGCACAACGGTCGATCTCTGCGATGTGCAGATCATCAACGTGACAGATTTAATCTCCAGCACGGCCAACAAGAGCATCCAGGTTCAGGACGCTACCGGCGGCCTGACCGTGTTCGGTACAAACGCGGTGATCGACGCGATTCTCGGCGGCGCGGCGCTCGGCGATCGCATCGATCTGCGCGGCGTCACCGGCTCGTTCAACGGCTTGGCGCAGCTTCAAGCGCCGTTCACGCTGCTGGCCAATGACGGCAACTTCCCATTGCCGGCCCCGACGGTGATCACCGGCGCGGGCTTGCAGGACGGCGCGGCCCTGGCCGAGCAGTTTGAGAGCACGTTTGTGCGGATCAACTGCGCTTCGTTCATCTCCACCGGCACATTCGCGGGTGTGACCAACTACACCGCCAGCGATTCGGGCGGCAATTTCACCGTGCGCGTCGCGACCGCGGCGCTGGATCTGGTCGGTCAGCCGATTCCGACTGATACGCGCGACCTGATCGGCATTCTCGGCCAGTTTGACACGACCGACCCGCGCACCGGCGGCTATCAGCTTCAGCCGATCCGCTTCGCCGACGTGATCGCGAATCCGAGCTGCGGCGCGACCGGCGCCTGCTGCGTCGGCACGACCTGCTCGGTTGTCACCGGCGCGGCCTGCGCCGGCCTGGGCGGCACGTTCACGCCGGGCGCGACCTGCTCGCCGAATCCGTGCCTGCCGTGCAGCACGGTGGCGGCGGCTCGCGGCGTGGCGCTGGGCACGCGCGTCCGCCTCTGCAACGTCGTCGTCTCCAGCACGACCGACCTGATTTCCAGCGCCGCTTCGGCCAGCTTCCAGGTGCAGGACAGCACCGGCGGCGTCACGGTGTTTGGCACTTCGGCGATCATTGCCGACCTGCTCACCAACTTTGCCGCCGGCGATCAGATTGACATCGAAGGAAATACCGGCACGTTCAACGGCCTCTTCCAGCTCATCAATCCGGTTTTTGTCGCCAATGATGGCCCGGTCGGTATTCCGACGCCGCAGGTCATCACCTCGGCGGCGCTTGTGGACGACAGCGCCACTGCCGAAAGCTTCGAGAGCGAACTGGTTCGCATCGAGTGCGTGATCTTCGCCGACGGCGGCGGAACCTTCGCATCGGGCGCGGCCAACTACATCGCCAGCGATGCCACCGGCTCGGTCACGATCCGCGTTTCGACCAGCGATCTGGGCTTTGGCGGTGCCGCCATCCCGACCGGCCCGGTCAACGTCACGGGTATCCACAGCCAGTTCGACTCCACCGATCCGCGTACCAGCGGCTATCAGCTTCTGATGCGCAGCCTGACCGACATCGTGGAAAGCCCGAGCTGCCCGATCATCGGCGCCTGCTGCCAGGGCACGCAGTGCTCGATCCAGACCCCGGCCGGCTGTGCTACGCTCGGCGGCGTCTATCAGGGCGACGGCTCGGCTTGCATCCCGTTCAATCCGTGCGTCCCGGCGACGGGCGCCTGCTGCCAGCCGGGCACCGTTTGCAGCGTCACCACCGAAGCTGAGTGCACCACGCTCGGCGGCCTCTGGCTTGGCCGTGATGTTCCGTGCGGCGATACGACCTGCCCCGAAGTCGTCCAACCCGGCGATCTGTCCTTCGGCCTGAGCAACGGCAACCCCACGCTGACCAATGAGCAGCTTCGTGCCGGCACGCTGGTGGGCAAGTACAACCGCCACGCCTTCGCACAGTCGGTTGAGTTCGACAACCACGCCGGCACGCTGCACAACGCCGCCGGCAATCTGCTGGCGCTGAACTTCGGCGCCGGCGGCGGCGCCGCGGGTTCGGCCCCGAGCTGCGCCGATCCGCTCCGCCTCGATGAGGGTGGCAAGCTCGTCAGCTACGCCACCAACGGCAGCGATGCCGGTCAGTTGCTCTATGAGTTCGATACCCGTCACGGCGGCATTGCGTGCACGCGCGTCGCGGGTCTCGGTGTCAGCCCGGACAACAATCTGCTCTCCATGATCGGCTTCGACAACGGCCACCTCTATGTGCTGGATTATTCGGCCGGCTCCGCTGTCGGCACGGGCGCGGGCGCGTCGATCACCGATGATTATGAGTTCCGCGGCGCCGACGGCTTCGGCTTCGCTCCGCCGAACGTTTCGCAGGGCACGACCTGGTTCGACAACGACACGATCATCGCCTTCATCGATGACCGCGCGCTCGTCCCGGGCGTGGCGTCGCTCTACACGGTCGACTTCAACGTCGGCACGGGCACGTTCACCGAGACGCTGCGTACGTCGGTCAACGTGGACGACGTGAAGATTTCGGGCAGCCGCTTCACCGACGTCGAGTACAACCCCAGCGTCGCGCCGTTCATCTTCTGCCACTACTCGCGCTTCGATGCGACGTTTGGCACGCGCAACACGCTCGCGATTGTTGACCCGGCCACGTGGACCGTTATCAAGACGGTCAGCCTCGACGGCGGCATGCCGATCACGCTCGAGACCGGTCGTGAGATCGCGCTCGGCCCGGATCGCCTGCTCTACATCTCGCAGTTCGGCTCACGCATTGACACGCTGAACATCGACACGGTCGCCCCGCTCGGCACTGTGACGGCGGCGGACATCGCCGCGCTCACCGATGACAGCTCGGTCAACTACTACGTCAGCACCACCAATGCCTCCTTCAACGGCATTGACGTGGCGTTCGGCGGTGTGACCCCGACCTGCATCACGGGCGACTCGAACGGCGACGGCCTCGTCAACTTCGACGACATCAGTTGCTTCGTCGCGTCGCTCGTCAGCGAGTCGGCGTGGCTGACCTGCGGCACGACCGAGACCGATTATGTCTGCATCAACGACATCAACGGCGACGGTCGCGTGGACTTCGACGACATCGGCGGTTTCGTGAACTGCCTCGTCGCGGGCACCTGCGACTAGTACCGGCTCGGTCGCTGGCTCGATTATGCGTTAGCGCCATGGGCGCTAACGCACGTCAGCCGCTGGCGCCGATCGGTCCAGTCGAGAATTGAACTGATGAATGAGAGCCGTCGGCGCGCCCGCGCCGGCGGCTCTCTTCGCTTTCTCACGTCGCCGCATCACGCCGATGACTCGATCGCTTTGTAGAGCCGCGACCGTAAGCAGAGCCGCGACCGTGACAGTGCAGAGCCGCGACCGTAAGGGAGTGGTTAGATCTTGCGTGACGCTCCGCTTCCTTACGGGCGCGGCTCCGTTCACGGGCGTGGCTCCGTTCACGCGCGCGGCTCCACTACAGTCGAAAGACCTCATGTGAACTCGCTCTTGTACTCTTTCACACTCAATCTTTCGGGTTCGAATCGAGGGTAGCATGGGCCTCCGGCCCGTGCGTCCAACAATCAACCGCGGCACAGTTTCGCGGCATAAAGCCGGGTATGCATTCCGCGCTACCCGAAAATGAAGAGCTGACGAAGCACGAGTAGTCTGTCATGCTTGAATATAGAACTGAACCGAAAAATATGCCGGCGTCATGGCATGAAATCAATGCCGTTGTTTGTTGTCAGACGCACGGGCCAGAGGCCCATGCTACCCTTGCTTTGAATCCGCAAATTCAAGTGTGACGATGCTCTAGTCATCCCAATCCAGCACCGCATCAGGCAGAAACGCGAGCGTGTCGGGATGCTCGGTAGTGACATAGATCAACTGATCAAACTCTGGATGCGGCGCGTACGCGCGGATCGGCTTGCCGTCGATCAGCGCCCCCGCGGGCGCGTCGGCCAATGCGTTGCTCGCCGCCAGATACACGCCCGGAATTTTCGTCTCTTCGGCGTTCACGTTGAACGACATGGATTCTCCCGTCAGATCGCAGCCTCGGCCCGCCCAGTCATTGCGACATTTCGGCCGGACCATGTTCGCTAGCCGGCGGCCGCAACACGCTGTGCTACGAGAAGCGCACTGAGCCAATCGCACGCGTTGCGCCGCTCCTCGGCGCCCATTGCGCACAGCTACGAGAAGCTCAGCCCCGTTGAATAGAACACGCGCCCCAGGCGCGAGACGGCCCAGCGCCACGTGTGCGCGCCGCTGTAGTTCACCGTCACGTTGGCGACGCCGGTGGAGGGCGTCACGATCAGGTATTGCCGATTTGCGGTGATCGTCTGCACGATCATGCCGCTGTTCCACGTGATCGCGGCGGGCGCGACGCTCGTTTCGCCGCCGCCGATCGCGTCGCTCAGCCAGCAATGCAGCAGCGTGTACAGCCCCGGCGCGGTGACGATCGACGTGCTGATGTTGTTGGCGACCTCGGCCCCGACGTCCATCGTGACGGCGGCGGCATAGTCCGGCGCGAGCCGATCCGCCAGCCCCCGAATGAAATCGGCGTGGGCCTGCACGTCGGCGTCGGCCCGCCCGAGCGGCGCCCGCACCTGGGCCAGCGCCGCGGCGATCTGCAGTGCGGCGGTCTCAATGCGATGGGCCGCAAACGGCCCGCGCCCCAAATCCGGGCCGAAGAAAGCGACGTTGCTCATGAAGCGATCCCCCTTGGCTTGGCGTCGGATCGCGCCGTGGCGCTCGCATGAGCCGACCGGCGCGTCCTTTATAGAAATAGTACGCTTTCTAGGAAAGGTCAAGGCCGGCCCGCTCGAGCCGGCGTTGCTTTCTTGATAGGTCGATGTCCTGCCGATGGGTTTGCCCGCGCCGAACCGCGCCCGTCAGGAAGCGATTCGAGTCCGATGGCGCTACAACAAGCGTCCCCCATTTGACGCTGACAAGCCCTAAGTGAATGTCGGCTGATCCCGCTGGAATGAATCGCAATCACGCCTCAAGCGCATCTCAGTGGTGACCACCCATCGGCGTGCGGCCTGACTCCAATCGCTTCCTGACGGGCGCGGTTCGGTTCGTTCGCATCAGCGCTTGTAGAGCGCTCTTGACGTTCAACACCGCAGGAAAATTCGACCCCTGCCCCTACGGCTCCCACGCGCGCAGCGGGGCGAGCAGCGCGCGGGTCTCCTCGGCGCTGATAAACGTGATGCCCTCGTCGGGCTTGAGCGCAAGCGCCACGTCATGCTCGAGCTGCTGCCGCAGTGACTCCGCCCGCCAACAGCAGACCAGCGCCATCAAGCCCAGAACCAGGGCGGCGTAGCTCGCCACGGCGCCGCAGCGCGCGAAAAAGAAGCGCAGGCTGCATCTGCCACGGCTGAAATTGAAGGCTATTCCGCCATAGACCAGCATCATCACGGCGACAGCGCCGGCGTAGAAAACAATCCTGGGCATGCCGGTCTTGTCCGAGAAATCGCGACGCAGATCGGCGATCGCCCAACCGTTGTGTTCCCCGAGACGCGACAATGCTGCGAGCACGATTGCGAACGCGACGCCGACGTACATCGCACCGTGAAAAGGCTCGATCCGGCGACTATGCAGCCACAACGGCCCGAGCAACAATGCCGCGACCGCCGCGATGATCAAGCCGGTCGCAAGCCACAGCAGCTTCGCCAGCCATCCCCCGAGATTTTTGTGCAGCTCGGGCGCGGGGGGCGCGTCGAGCCGGGGCGAGAGGATCGGCAGGCGTGTGGCGCCGCTCGGGGCGCGGGCGTGATAGAGTTTCCGCCACTGGGTGAGGCCATCGATGAGGTTGCGCTCCGCCGTTGCGGAGCGCGGGTCCGCACGGAGGGCATCGCTGAGCAAATCCGCCGCCAACAAGCGCAGCCCCGCCGACGCCGGCGTCGTGATCCAATCTTTGAGCAGCCGCCGATTGAGCGTGCGGCAGCGCTGGGCCGCATCCGCATCGCCGGCGGCCTCGCGCGCCCGCGCGAGCTCTTCCAGCCGGACGCTGACAAACTGCAAAAACGGGCCATGAAACCCACTGCCGTCGGCGACGGCTTGCATTTGGGCCGTGCCGGGATCACAGCCGAGCGTGCGCCAGACGTCGGCGGCGTGCTGAATCAGGTCGGCTTCGAGGCTGGGCAGCGCGCTGCCGCGCGGGTTCAGGGTTTCAATGTATCGTTGCAGAATTTCCCACCCGTCGCTGCTGGTTGCACCGGAGCGCTCGCGCTCCAACAAGACATACGCGATCATGTATAGCCGGCCAAGCTCAGTATTCCGATGCCGGGCGACGCGCGTGACCAGGTCTTCGCGGCCCAGCTTGAGCACCTCCGGATCAAAAAGCGCCGTCGTGAAGCGGTTGGCGAAATTAGCCAGCTCGACCGCTTCGCGCACGCGCAGTGGTGCGGCGGATAGGCTCTCGCGAAAGCGCGCCCCGGTGGTCGATCCCTGCTCTTTCTGCTGCGCGATGGCTCGCTCGATCTGCAACAGCGGCAGCCGTCGCACAAGCCGAACGCCCTGATCGATCGCGACGCCCGCCAGCACAAAGGCAAGCAAGAGGATCGCGGCGCGTCGCAGACGCGGCGGCCGCGTCGGAGTCTGGTCACGTTTCGACATGACGCAGCAAACTATGCGACGTCGGCGCAGCTCACAAGCCGGATTCGATCGGCATGCGGACCAAACCGAACCGCGTTGAGCCGAACCGCGCCCGTCAGGAAGCGATTCGAATCGCCGTATGCCTGATCAGCGCTCTCGCCGTCGAATCCGTACCGACCCGGCGCTCAGCTCGATAACAGCCTGATGAATTCGCGCCCACCGATCGGCGCGGTATCGCGAGCGGACATTCGGCACGCCGATCCACAGTGGGCGTCGAATTCTGCATCGACACCATTGCGACGAGCCTGAACAACGCGCGGCGCGATTCGAATCGCTTCCTTACGGGCGCGGTTCGGTTCTGCGCGCGAACCGTCGCGATCCGACTCGACAGCCGCGCTGCGTGCGGCCAGAATCGCACACTCATGGAATCGGACATCGCCCGGATTCTGCTGCCGCGCGACAATATCAACGCACGCGTGCGCGCGCTGGCACGTGAGATCGCCGCTGAATATGCCGACATCGACGCGGGCCTGACACTCGTGCCGATCCTCTCCGGGTCGATCATCTTTCTGGCGGATCTGATTCGCGAGCTGCCGCTGAAGATGAAAATTGCGCTGATCCACGTCTCGTCTTATCCCGGTGCGTCAACAGCTCCGCAGACGCCGCGAACCGTGATTCAGCTTACAGCCAATGTCACCGGGCGGCATGTGTTGTTGATCGACGACATCCTCGACACCGGTCGCACGCTGCGTCACGTGCAGGAACAGATCGCGGCTCAAGCGCCCGCCAGTCTGCGCACCGCCGTGCTGCTGCGCAAGCCGGCGAAGGCCCCGCCGGATGTGGTCGTTGACTACGTCGGCTTTGACATCGACGATGAGTTTGTGGTCGGCTATGGGCTGGACTTCGACGATCACTACCGCAACTATCCGCACATCGGCGTTCTGCGACCCGAGGCGCAGCGGGCCGAGCGCTGAGCTATCGGGCGCCTGGTTGCGGGCGTCGCTTTTACGGCGCGTTAACGCGTGGATTGGGCGGATGTATCGAACGCCCAACAGGATGGCCGCCGCGGATTCGAAGGATCTACCATGTCGGTGATGAGCCGGTTGCTGGCGAACGCCGCGGGTTTGCAGAGCATCGCCTCAGAGGCGGCGCCACCGGTGGTGTTGGCGCCTCCCGCGGGGGTTTCGCTGGCGCTGCAGGGCGACGAGATCATCCAGTTCACGCTGCGTCCTTCGTTGTGGTACATCCCGCTGGTGGCGGCGCGCTGGCTGGGGGTTTCGCTGGCGCTGGTTGCCGGAATCTTGGCGCTTGCGCGCGGTCCTTGGACGCTTACCACGACGATTAGCTTCAATTTTGCGCTGCTGCTGGGCGGCGGGCGGCTCGCGGTTGCGACCCTGCAATGGGCCAGCCGGCTTTATGTGCTCACCAATCGTCGTGTATTGCGCTTCAAAGGCGTTTTGTCGGTCGAGACCGTGGAGTGTCCGCTTCGGCAGATTGCGCGCGTCCGGCTTGTGCAGCCGGGGCTGATGGCGCTGCTGCCGCACGCCAACATCGAGATGCAGCCGACAACCACCCAGCGTGCGCCGCTCGTGTGGGAATGCGTCGCGCGGCCGGCGCACGTGAAGCAACTACTGGAGCGCGCCATCTCCCGGGCGCAGGAGTGAGGGGCGCGCGGAGTCGGAACGTGGGAACGTGGGAACGTGGGATGGTGGGAACGTGGGAACGTGGGAAGGTGGGAAGGGGCGAGCTAGTGCTTCGTTACACTTGAATTGGCGGTTTAGAAGCGCGGGTAGCATGGGCCTCTGAGCTCGTGAACTTTTTGCCGGCTCGGA
>CAYQLG010000063.1:0-25071 GCA_964418235.1 uncultured Planctomycetales bacterium | reverse complement strand
TCCGAGCCGGCAAAAAGTTCACGAGCTCTCCGGCCCGTGCGTCGTTGAATGCGTGCGAAAGTGGGAACGTGGGAAGGTGGGAAGGTGAGAAGGGAAAGACTGGTTGGAGCGCTACGCTCATTGCACGGGTAGCATGGGCCTCCGGCCCGTGCAGAATCGATCGGCGGCTTGCCACCTGCGCCGCGTAGCGCAACTCACGCGATATTCGTGTGCGCCGGTTTGGGCAGGTCATCCTTGATCTTCTGCTGCTTCATGGATTCGCCGTCGCTGGTAAAGAGCATCATGTCGTCGTCGATGCGGGCCTGCAGGTGGACTGGCCGGCGCCAGATCCGGGCGATGTTGCGCAAACACTCGCCGGCGTATTTGATGTCGACGTCGACGCCGAGATGCTTGTGCGCGAGAAACAGCTCGCCGCGATTGGCGTAGTTGCCGTCGACGACGTAGATGTAGGGCTGGCCGTGGTTGGTCAGCATGAAGAGCAACTGCTGCTTGATCTTGTTGAAGTCGTGATTGACCGAAACCATCCGTCCGGTCGAGGGGTCCGAGCGATAGTGAAAGAGCTTGTGCCGCTGGCAGAATTCATCGGTGAGAAATTCATCGATGAACGTCACGTCGTTGTGCACGCGGCGGACTTCGTTGATCTTCTCGCGGCCTTTGTTCAGCCCGGTGTTCCACGCGCGGCGCTGATCGAGCGACTCGCACTCGTCATATTCCTTGCCGAAGCGCCCGGTGTTCCAGCGCTCCTCGATGTCGCGGAGCAATTCGACCCCGAGCTTGTAGGGATTGAGCCGGCCCGGCTGCGTATAGAGCGTGCCGCTGTGATGGTCGCAATAGGTGATCAGCTCATGATCGCGCAGATGAAAGCGCGTCATGATCCGGCTGTGCCAATAGGTGGCCCAGCCCTCGTTGATGATCTTGGTCATGCCCTGCGGGGCGAAGTAATACGCCTCGTCGCGGATGATGTCGAGAATGTCCGCCTGCCAGTCCTCCAGCGGAGCATGCCGCAGCAGGAACAGCAGGATGTCACGCTCCGGAGCGGCGGGAAACGCGCGCCGCTTCTGCTCGATCTCCTTGCGGCCGCGCTCGCGCTCCGCCTCGAGCGCCTCCGGCGGGTTGATGAACCGCTCCATGTAGGGCTTGGCGGGGAAGCGCGTCGTCGATTGCTCGAGTTGCTGGCGCACATTAAGCGTCTCGGTCGGCCGCCGGCTCGGCGAGGCTTCACGCTTCATGAAGGGCAGATAAGGATCGATCAGGTTTTCGAGCGTCAGACAGCAATCGATGAAGCGCTCGACCGGCTCGTGCCCCTCGCGCTCGATATGACGGTGCACGCGCGTCGCGTGGTTGGCCATGCCGTCCATCATCTTGCGGTCGGTCTTGCTGAACCAGATGTTGTTTTTGAAGAAGTCGCAGTGGCCGAAGACGTGCGCCATGACCGTCTTCTGATCGACGATCTCGTTGTCAATGAGCAGATAGGCGTAGCACGGGTCATTGTTGATGACCATCTCGTAGATTTTTCCCAGCCCGTAGGTGTGCTGCTTGCGCAGCCGTTCGTACTCCATCCCGAAGCGCCAGTGCGGATAGCGCTGCGGGAAGCCGGTGTACGCGGCGATCTGGTTCATCTCGTCAAAATCGACGACCTCGAAAATCGTGTCGAAGAAATCCAGCCCCTGCTCGCGGGCGGTCTGCTCGATCTCGCGGCGATACTTCTCCAGCTCCGCCGATAACGTGCGTAACACCAAGAGGCTCCTTCCTTCACACCACACACGTCGCGGGGCCGGACCGCGAGCCGGGCCGGCTTCGAGACGCTTCGCCAGACTCTCGCCGGCGCATTAACTGTGCCCGCGATGCACGCTTAGAGCGTTTTCAAATTCAAATAGGTCTGTCGCCTGCAGCGGAGCCGCGACCGTCAGGAAGCGGGAATTCGCTGAGAGCCGAACCACTCCCTCACGGTCGTGGCTCTGCCAAGCACCGGTCGTGGCCCGGCATAACAACAGAGCGTTTCTGAAAATGCTCCAGCCTGATTCTATCGTCGGAACCACCTGCCGGGACGCATGTAGCGGCGGCGGATGGAGGCCGGGTGTCGCAGCGCGAGCGTGCTGCGCGAGCGTCGGCAGCCCATGACGCTCGCAGCAACATCGGCGTGGCTGCAAGGTTAGCGCATCGTTCATTCAAGAGAACCGCTTTTATTTCGCCCCGGAATCGTATAGATTGCGGTAAGAATCCTGAAAACAATGATTTAATCGGCAATGGCCTTGAAATCGCATGGTTTCGGTACTAGATTAGTGGGAGAGGTATGGAATGCTTAGTCTGACCAAGAAAACCGAATACGGTTTGATCGCCCTCTGTCACCTCGCGCGGCAGGGGAACGTCTTGAACAGCGCACGCGAAATCGCCGAGCGGCAAGGGGTGCCGCTGCCTCTGCTGATGAATGTTTTGAAGCAATTGCACCAAGCCGGCATTCTACAATCGATGCGCGGAGCGGCGGGCGGCTATGCCCTGGCCCGCGACCCGAAGGATGTCACGCTCGACCAGGTGATCGAAGCGATTGAGGGTCCGGTGCGGCTGATTCAATGCGTCGATCGGTCAAGCCCTCACGATGACGGAAAACTCAACGGCACGGCGGCGCACGAGCCGGTCTGCGATCTCGAAAATTGCTGTCTGATTCGCGGTCCGCTCCAGAAGCTGCACGAGCAATTGATGCGCTTCCTCGAACAGGTGACCCTGGCCGAAATGGCCGGGACTGAGTCGGTGACGGAGCTTACCGCCGCCGGTGTGCGCGTCGGCGGGAGCGCCCTATCAGACGGCGCGGGATAAGGGGCCGGTCACGACGCGGAACTGCGGCCGGCTAGGCTGGATGAGGCTGGATGAGGATGGATGAGGATGGCGGCGGCGGCGCGGCGCCCAGGCGCTTCGTCGCTCCTGTCTGAGTGTTGTCAAAATAATAAAGGTGCTCGTCGCATGATGCAGATTTACATGGACAACAACGCGACCACAAGCGTCGATCCACGCGTGGTCGAAGAGATGATTCCTTATTTTACCGAGAAGTTCGGCAACGCCGCCTCGCGCAACCATAGCTATGGCTGGGAAGCGGAGGAGGGCGTGGATACGGCGCGTGAGCGCGTCGCCGCCCTGATCGGGGCCGACTCGAAGGAGATCATCTTCACGAGCGGCGCGACCGAGAGCAACAACATCGCGATCAAGGGCATCGCCGCGATGTATGGCGACAAGGGCAAGCACATCATCACGCAGGTCACCGAGCACAAGGCCACGATCGACCCGTGCAATTATCTCGAGCAGCACGGCTTCCGCGTGACAATTCTGCCGGTCGACAAGCAGGGCTTTGTCTCCGCCGAGCAAATTCGCGAAGCGATGACCGACGAGACGATTCTCGTCTCGATCATGCACGGCAACAATGAAATCGGCACGTTGCAGCCGGTCGCCGAGATCGGCGCCCTGTGCAAGCAGCGCGGCGTGATTTTCCACACCGATGCCTGCCAGACCTTCGGCAAAGTGCCGATCGACGTTGAGAAGATGGGGATCGACCTGCTTTCGTGCAGCGCGCATAAGATTCACGGTCCCAAGGGCGTCGGCGCACTCTATGTCCGTCGCAAGAAGCCGCGCGTCCGTTGCGAGGCGGTGCTGCACGGCGGCGGGCACGAGCGCGGCATGCGCAGCGGCACGCTGAACGTGCCGGGGATCGTCGGTCTCGGTAAGGCGGCACAACTTTGCCATCAGGAACTAGCGACCGAGCCGGCCCGCATCGCGGCGCTGCGCGACCGGCTCAAGACGCGGATCATGGAACAGCTCGACGAGGTGCACCTGAACGGCCATCCGACCCTGCGCACCCCGTCGAATCTCAATCTTTCGTTCTCATATGTCGAGGGCGAGAGCATGATGATGGGCATCGCCGACGTGGCGGTGTCGAGCGGGTCGGCGTGCACAAGCGCTTCGCTGGAGCCGAGCTATGTGCTCAAGGCGCTGGGCGTCGGCGACGAGCTGGCGCACAGCAGCATCCGCTTCTCGCTGGGGCGATTTAACACGCAGGCGGAAGTGGACTATGTGGCGGAAAAAGTCGTGAAGACGGTGCGCAAGCTGCGCGAGATGAGTCCGCTCTATGAGATGGCTCAGGAGGGCATCGACCTGAGCACGGTGGAGTGGGCGCATCATTGATGTCGAAGCCTGCATCGAGAGCCTGGCGACGGTTGGCGATCGAAAATCTCCGATCGGCGTGTGCGATCGGCATGCGACATCAACGGGCGATGGCGAATCGTGCGTATTACGCTTTGTTTGCGGCTACGCACGCGCGACTGCTCGAATTCGGCCTTCAACCACGTGCACGGCTCGGCACGTGGAGCCACGATGAGTTGCCTAGGTTGGTGCGAATGCACTTAGGGCCGCAGATCGGCGAACGAGGCATGCGCGATTGGCGAATGGCGAACGACGTTGATTCCTACGCGTATTTTACGCGAGACCGCTGATTAGAGTCCAGAGGCGCGTGTCGGTGCGGCGTTGGTCATGGCGATCTATCGACGCATGGCCAAGCTGATCGGTGAAATGAAATGAAGCTCGACGCCACGATTCGACGGAAAGTCGTCAATGAAAAGGCCCTACTGCGAGAAGTGCTCGGCCTTCTAAATCGGTCGACGCGCGGCAAGGAGCGTCGCATTGCCCACGTGCATGAATTCTCTTTTGACAATGGCCATTGGCGGGCCTATGTCTCGCCGGCCGATGCGCGCGTATCGAACAGTATGTTTGTAAATACGCTGGCCGCGGCGGAAGTTCAGATATCCGACCTGCTCGGCGTATGTGTGGTTTTTGTGCCGGTGCCCGGAGATGCGAAGTAAGGAATACACTTTCAGGTCAAGACAGCAGGAGTAAGGACATGGCCTATAGCGAAAAGATCATCGATCATTATGAGCGTCCGCGCAACGTGGGCGCGCTCGACAAGAGCAGTCCGCGCGTCGGCACCGGCATCGTCGGGGCGCCCGAGTGCGGCGACGTGATGAAGCTCCAGATTCTCATTGACGATAACGAGAAGATCGTCGATGCGAAGTTCAAGACCTTCGGCTGCGGCTCGGCCATTGCGAGCAGCTCGCTGGCGACGGAGTGGCTCAAGGGCCGCCAGCTCGACCAAGCGCTGGAGATCAAGAACACGGACATCGTGAAAGAGCTGGCGCTGCCGCCGGTGAAGATCCACTGCTCGGTGCTCGCCGAAGACGCGATCCGGGCGGCGGTGAAGGATCTGAAGGACAAGCTCGGGGCGTCCGCCCAGACGCCGGCCGAGACCGTCGCGGTGCGCTAATGACCCGTCATGCTTGATGGGACGGGCGAAAGCGGCCTGTGGGCCTCCTCGGGCAGCCCCGCGGCTGCCTGTCCGCTTGCCCCATGATGCATGCTTGACGAAGCACGAAACCGCATGGAATGATAGTTTCAGGATCAAAGGCATGAAATCGGGTCGCCGACGGGACGCGCGTGGCGCGCCCGCGACACCCCAGTTGAGGCACGCATGACCACTGCAACCGAAACGAATGTGAACACGACCGAAACGGCCGCGATCGCCCCCGATTCGCGGCTGCGCGCCAAGCCCGCTACAGAGGGCAAGGGCCTGCACCTTTCTGACAAGGCCGCCGACAACATCAGAGCGATCATGGAGAAGGAAACCCGCATCCAGAAGCCGTATCTCTATGTCGGCGTCAAGGGCGGCGGGTGCAGCGGCCTTCAGTACGTGCTCGACCTGCGCGATGAAACCACCGCACCGATTGCCGAAACCGACGAGGTCTATGACTCGCACGGCATTATCGTCGTCTGCGACCTCAAGAGCTTCATCGTCGGCAACCTCGAAGGCACGGTGATCGACTATCAGGAGAGCATGATGGGCGCCGGCTTCACCTTCAATAACCCGAACGCGAAGCACTCCTGCGGCTGCGGCTCGAGCTACTCGGCGTAAGACGCGCCGCCAAGCCGAGGATTCGGGCCGGGTCTGGGGCATGCTTCCCGGTCCGCAGGGGCGCGGGCGTGCCGTAGATGTCGCCCGGCTCGATCGGGCGCAGAATTGCTCCGTGCGATCGGGGCCTGCGGCGAAACGGGATCGTTGTGGCCCAGGCCTGAGACGCCGTTTCTTGTGTTGCTTCGTGGCCGTCACTCAGAGGATTCGGCAATGACCGACGCAGCTGCTGTCGTGCTCGCCACGCATGCTCCGTCGAAATGCGGCACATGCGACCGTCCGGTGGATTCGCCGCTCGTGTGCAGCAATTGCCACACGTTGATCCCCGCGGAAACCTGCAACCATTTTGAGTTGCTGGGCGTTCCGCCCGTCTTCGATCTCGACGCGGCAGAGTTGCGGCGGCGCTACCTGGAAAGCGTCCGACAGGCGCATCCCGATCAGTTCAGCGCGGTATCGGAAGCGGCGGACGAGAGTCAGCGGCTTTCGGCCCGGCTGAATGCCGCCTACGCCACGCTGAACGATCCGCTCCGCCGGGCGGAGTATTTGCTGGAGCTTCACGGCGGCGCGTCGGCCGCCACCGATAAGCGCGTTCCGCCGCAGGTGCTGGCCGCCGCTTTGGAGTACAACGAGCGCATCGCGGAGGCATCGGCGAGCGGCGATCGGGACACGCTGGAGGAGTGTCGGCGGCAATTGCGCCACGAGTTGGATGAACGCGCGGCGGCCATCGCGGAGCAGGCTCGGCGCCTCCATGAAAGCGGCGCGCCGCATGAGCAATTGCGCTCCGAGCTGAATGCGGCGAAGTACTATCAGCGTTTGCTGGAGCAAGTCTCGGACACATGAGCCATCTGGATGATCTGATCGTCGGCATCGACTTGGGCACAACCTTCTCGCTGGTGGCTTATCTAAGCGAGCGCGGCCCGCAGATTATTCGCGATGACAGGGGCGAGGGGCGGCTTCCATCGGTGATCTCGATCATCGAAGCGGACCCAAGCGGCTCGGCGGCTGCGTCAATCGCCGGCCAGTGCGCCGCCGCAGAGATGCCGCGAAGCGACGGGCGACTTGGGCTGCGCGTCGGTTGGGAGGCGCGTGCGCACGCGTTGGAGCAGCCGCGTACGACGGTCTATTCCGTGAAGCGTCTGATCGGCAAGAGCTTGGCGGAGATCGAGCGTGAGCTGCCGTTTCTAGCCTATGCCGTCGGTTCGGGGCCGCGCGACTCCGTGCGCGTGGAGTTGCATGGCCGGGCCTACGCTCCGGAGGAGATTTCCGCCGTCATTCTCAGTGAGTTGAAAGCGCGGGCCGAGCGACATCTGGGCCGGCCGGTGCGCAAAGCGGTCATCACGGTCCCGGCCTACTTTGACGACGCCCAGCGCCAGGCGACGCGCAACGCCGGCGCTGTCGCCGGCCTCGACGTCGTCCGAATCATCAACGAGCCGACGGCCGCGGCTCTGGCCTATGGCGTGGGCGTTCGCGGCGCCGCCGAGCCGACCGCGACATCCACCGGCAGAGTGTTGGAATTTACGCGTACAAGGGCTGCCGGCGCACTCGGTGTGGCGTTGCCGCTGCCGCAGTGCAACTCCGCCGCGGACGCCGACAAGCTGGACGAGCCGGGCGAACTCGCCGCGAGCGCGTCGGCGCCCGCGGCGCCGTCCGGCGCTGCGGGATCAGCGCAGGAGCAACTCGTCGCTGTTTACGACCTGGGCGGCGGCACCTTCGACGTTTCGATTCTGCGCATCGAAAACGGCGTCTTTCAAGTCCTCGCGACCGGCGGAAACACGCACCTGGGCGGAGACGACTTCGACCGCTGCATCATCCGGTTGATTCAGGACGAGGTACGGCACGACTTCGGCGTGGCGCTGGATACGCCCGCCGCTCGACAGGCCCTGCGCAGTCTGGCCGAACGAGCGAAAATCGCGCTGAGCAACGAATCACAGACAACCTTCGAGCTTGATCTGGGCGCGGCGCGCACGTATCGCCGCACGTTGACCCGCGCGGAGTTTGAAACGCTGATCGCGCCGCTGGTCGAGTCGACGCTGACCATCGTGCGCCAGGTGGTGCGCGACGCCAAGCTCACGCTGGCGGAGATCGACCCGTTCATCCTGGTCGGCGGATGCACGCGCATTCCGCTCGTGCGGGAGCGGCTGGCCGACCTGATCGGACGCCCCCCCTACGGCGCGCTGAACCCCGACGAAGTCGTGGCGCTGGGGGCGGCCGTGCAGGCGGGCATGTTGATGCGCGGCGCGGCCCGGTCGCGGGGCGGGCCATCGGTCTCGGCCTCCGCCGTCGGCGAAGCAGGCGTGGCTTCAGCCATCTCAACCGCCGCGAGCGCGCCGCCGCTCGATATGCTGTTGCTCGACGTGATCCCGCTCTCGCTGGGCATTGAGACGATGGGCGGCGCGATGGGCAAGTTGATCCTGCGCAACTCGACGATACCGTGCCGCGCCGTCGAGCAGTTCACGACCTTCACCGACGGGCAGGTCGCGATCAAAATCAATGTTCTGCAGGGGGAGCGTGAGCTGGCCCAGCATTGCCGCAGCCTGGGCGCGTTTGAGCTGCGCGGCATTCCGCCGATGCCCGCCGGCATTCCCAAGATCGAGGTCGAGTTTCTCATTGACGCCAACGGTCTGCTCAACGTCGCGGCGCGCGAGCTGCGCAGCGGCCGGCAGGCGAGCATTCAAATCCTGCCCAATTTCGGATTGTCGGCGGCGGAAGTCGAGCGCATGACCCGAGACAGCATTGTCCATGCGCGCGCCGACATACAAAACCACCGCCGCATCGATCTGCTGAACCAGATCGAATTCGACACGGCCAAGGCGGAGCAGGCCCTGGCCCGCGTCGGTGAAAAACTTCCGACGGACGAGCGCCGCCGGCTGGAGCAGGAGATCGCGATGCTGCGCCGCCGCGCGCAGGCGATGACCGATCTTGACGACCTGCATCGGGCGCTGGACGCTTTCGGTAAGAGCACCGTGCGGCTCGCTGAGGTCGGCATTTTGCAGAGCTTGCAGGAGCAGAGCGCCGGTTCGTAAGGCACGGCCTGCCGCACGACGAAAGCGACGCCGCGGTTCTATAGTCGGATTGTGACAAGACGAAGCGCCTGCCCCTGTGGCGGTGCGAGCGTGGTTTCGAAGCTTGGAGAACAGCATGGGTGGCCAAAACCCCTATATCGAAGATCAGCAAATCGAACTGCCCAGGCAGAAATACACCATCACCTTCATCGACGAGCAGAAGCGCGAGCACAGCGTCGAGGTCGATCCGGCCAAGATCCCCTACGAAGATCACGGCCTGCCCGGCAGCCTGCTCGAAATCGCCATGGGCCACGGGATCGAGATCGATCACGCCTGCGGCGGCGTCTGCGCCTGCAGCACGTGTCACGTGATCGTGCGGCAGGGGCTGAACACATGCAGTGCTGCAAGCGAGGCCGAAGAAGATCAGCTCGATGAAGCCTATGGCCTGACGGCACAGTCTCGGCTGGCCTGTCAGTGCGTACCCAACGGCAAGCAAAACATCGTGGTTGAAGTGCCCACGTGGAACCGCAACCTCGCCCGCGAGCCGCATGGGCCCAAGAAGGAATAGCGCGCGCTCGCGGAAATCTGATGGCTGGGACGCGGGCGCGTGATAACGTGATAAAGTGATAAGGGCGAGGGCCAAGCGGCGGCCCTCATCCTTATGCCCTGCGCGACTCGCCACTCGCCACTCGCTGCTCGTCTCCCGCTGATCTCTCGACCTTCCCCGACAATTCTCGACATAGCACGCTGCTGGCGGCTCGGGTACAAATCGGTCTTACTTCGGGCCGAGCATTGCGACGGCGCCGACCGATACCGGCCGGCGCCCCTCGCCACACACAACGGAACGCGCGCGAATGAAGAAATGGATTGGCTTGCTGCTGGTGGCGGCGGTGGTGGGGGCGGGCTGGTGGTTTGCACGCACGCATTGGCGCGTCACGCCGGCCTGGGCCCAGCCGAAACTGGGTAAGGTGACTACCGGCGACATTCGCGTTCCGATCAGCGCGGCGGGCCTGATCCAGCCCAGCCAGACGATCGACATCAAATCGGAGGCTGCCGGCGAAATCATTGAAATTCCGGTTGTCGAAGGGACGTATGTGCGCGCCGGCGACAAGCTGGTCGTACTGCGAAAAGACGATGAGCAGCGACGGCTCGACAGTTCACGGGCGGAGCTGGATCAGCGCACGGCGTTGCTGAAACAGGCGCAGATCGAGGTGCTGCGGGCCAAGTCCAACGTCACGACCGCCGAGGCGCGCTTCGAAGAGCTGGAGGGTCAGTTCCGTATCACCGAGTTTGACTGGCGCCGCGTGCAGGAGATGCAGCGCGCCGGACAGTCGAGCAACCAGGAGTTGAACGACGCCCAGGCGCGCCTCGACATTGTGAGGGCGCAGCTCAAGGCGGCGCAGGCTTCGATTGAAATCAACAAACAGACCGTCGCCAATGCCGAAGCCAACGTCGAAATTCAGCAGGCCGCACTGCGCGTTGCGCAGACCAACGTCGCCGACGCCGAAGAGCGCGTCCGCGACACGACCGTCCTCGCGGCGACCGACGCGATCGTCACGGAAGTGATGGTGCAGAAAGGCATGCTGGTGCAGTCGGGCACGTCGGGCTTCACCGGCGGCACACTGCTGATGAAGCTGGCTGATGTAAACAAGCTCAAGGTGCTGGCGCGGCTCGACGAGGCCGACTATGGCCGCGTGCAGGCGATCGCGCCGGTGCTGGCGCTGCCGGAAATGCCCGGCTTGCGCGATGCGGCGGCGGCGACGTCGGTCGAGAAGAGCGGCGACGGCACCAACGGCCATGGCGGGCTGGCGATCCCCACCTCGGCGCCCACCACGCCGGGGCGCGAAGGGAAGGTCGAGGTCACCGTCGATGCCTTCCCGGATGACAAGTTCGCCGGTTTAATCGAGCGCATGGAGCCGCAGGGCAAGCTCAACGCCGGCTCATCGATCATCCAGTTTGACGTGCACGTTGAGATCACCGACGACCGCCGCTATCGGCTGCCGCTCGGCGCCCAGGCGCAGGTCGAATTCACGGTCGAAGAGGTGAAGAACGTCCTGCGTGTGCCGAGTGAGGCCGTGAAGAGTCACGAGGGCGACCGCGGCGTCTGGAAGAAAGTGCCGCCCGAGCCCGGCACGGGCGAACAATTCGGCAAGCGCTTCGTGCGCTGTCGGTTTGGCATTACCGACGGTGAAAATACGGAGATCGTTGAAGTGCAGGACGACGAGCCGCTCGGCGAGGGAACCGAGGTCTACACCAAGCTGCCGCAGACAGCGGGATAGCGCAGTTTCGATTGAACTGTAGCGTCGGCCCTCCGTGGCCGACGGCGGAGCTGGAATTGCGAATGGCGAAGAACGAAGTGAGCTGACCACTCCGCCGCACCCCTACGCGCCGGCGAACGCGCTGTAGTGCGTTGTCCACCAGGGAGCTGTTTCTGGCAGAGCCGCGACCGTGAGGGAGTGATCAGGATTGCCCGTTGCTCCGCTTCCTTACGGGCGCGGCGCTGCTTACGGGCGTTTTGCGCGGCTGAGCTTGGATTCGCGTTGCTGAAGCTGTTGCAGTCGATCGCGAAGCTCGGCGGCTTTCTCGTAATCTTCGATCGCGAGCGCCTCGGCCAACTCGTGCTGCAAGCGCGGCGCCGAGTCGGGCGGCAGCTTCGCCAGCAGCTCCGCGTATAGCTCGCCCAGCACGCGCTGCTCGCCGGCGTAGAGCGGTCCTTCCGATTCGACTACGGCGCCGTCATGCGTCGCGGCCTCGGCGGCGGCCCTTTCAAGCGTCGCCAGGCCGGCCTTGAGTGCGTCGACCGCCGCCGACGGCGCCCCTTCCGCCAGCAGCCGATAGACCCGCGCTCGCGTGTTCATCATCACGACATAGCCGAACTGCGACCGCAGCGAGCCGCGATCGGCGTCGCTGCCGGCGTATCTCTCGCTCAGCGCGATGATGCGCAGCGTGCGGGCGGTGTCATTCTCGACGGCGGCGAAATCCTCGAGCACGAACTCGGACAGATAACGCTGATAGTAGAGATAGGCCTCATGCCGCAACTCACGGCACTGCTCGGGCGTCAGGACAAAGTCGTCGTCGCCGCCATAGATGCGGTTGTGTTCAGCCAGCCGCCGCTCGTGATATTCGATCAGCGAAGTACAGCCAAACGGACGCTGCCCATCCGGGCGACCGGTCGGCTCGATCTGCAGGACGCCGAGATCGATGCGCGTCTGAATGCGCTCGCGTCCGTCGCGCCCAATGATCTTGCGCACGGACACCTTGCCTGGCTCATAGTCCCAACCGTCAATGATCGTCCGTAAGTCACGAATCATGGTACTGGCGCTATCGGCAGGGGGCGGCGACGGCATCAACGATTTCGCCTGACGCTCGCGCAGAAAGCACACCGCTGCGCCGCCGGTCGCGTGGCACGCGCTCCGATGAGGGCCGGCCCGATAGTGCATCCGCGCCGCGGTCCAAAGCGTCTATCATTTGCAGACAGGAGCGAAGCGAGCGCCATGCGAATCATCGCGGGTCAGTTCCGGGGCCGTAACTTGCAATCGCCGGACGGGCACGGCACGCGTCCGATCACGGACAAAGCCAAAGAGTCGGTCTTCAACATTCTGGGGCATCGCTGGGGGCTGCCGGGCGATCTGCCGGATTTTGACGTGCTCGATTTGTTCGCCGGCTCCGGCGGGCTGGGGATCGAGGCGCTCTCGCGCGGGGCGCGCTCGTGCCTGTTTGTCGAGCGTGATCGGCGCACGCTGCAATGTCTGCGCCACAACGTCACGCAACTGCGCGTCGGCGTGCGCTGCAGCGTGGTTCCGGGAAACGCCTGGACGATGCGCATTCCGCGGCCCTTTGGCGGTCGCTATGGCCTGATCTTTGTCGATCCGCCCTTTCGAGACGTCGAGAAGCCGGAGTATTCGCTCGATCTCCTCGAGCGGCTGGCGCCGGCGCTGACCGAAGACGGGGTGATTGTCTTCCGGCATGAGATCGGGACGACATTTCCGCGTGACACAGTCCGGGCGCTGCGCTGCTTCGACGCCCGCGAGTTTGGGCGCATGACGGTGCTTTTCTATGAGCACGCGCCACAGTCGCCCGCCACACCGCAGCCGTCCGCGGAGCCGCCGGATTCTCCATCGCCCCAACCATCGGAAGCACCGCGCGAGTAAGGGCTGATGCGCGCCGCGCGCCATGATGGCACGTCGCCGCGCCGGCTGGCTATACTTCGGCGTATGGCGCAGACAGAAACCGCGGAAATCACGCTAGTCGGCGGCGGCCTGGGCGGGGCCTTGCTCGCGACACACCTGGGGCGCGACGGCCGCCGCGTTGATCTTTACGAGCGCCGGCCCGATCCGCTCTCGGGCGCCTATGTCGCCGGCCGATCAATCAACCTCGCGATCTCGGTGCGCGGGCTGCACGCGCTGCAGGAGGTCGGCCTCGCCGACGAGGTCCTCCGACACGCTGTGCCGATGCGCGGCCGGATGATTCACGCGCTCGGCGGCGGGCTGCGATTTCAGCCCTATGACAAGAACCCGGATTTGTGCATCAACTCGATCTCGCGCGCCATGCTCAACAACCTGACGCTGGCGGCCGCCCGGCGCTTGCCCAATGTGCGCGTTTTCTTCGACCAGCGCTGTACGGAGGTGGAGCTCGACGGGCCGACGG
The DNA here is from genome assembly GCA_964418235.1 of uncultured Planctomycetales bacterium. Taxonomy (GTDB): domain Bacteria; phylum Planctomycetota; class Phycisphaerae; order UBA1845; family Fen-1342; genus CAYQLG01. The sequence goes on along the minus strand of CAYQLG010000063.1, from coordinate 11,478 downwards.
CCACGTTCCAGCACGTAGAGACCGGCCAGACGCGGCGCGTCGAGGCGCCGGTGTTGATCGGCGTTGACGGGGCCTATTCGGTCGTGCGGCAAGCCATGCAGCGGCGCGAGCGCTGCGACTATCAGCAGGCCTATCTGGCCCACGGCTACAAGGAGCTGTGCATCCCCGCCGGCCCGGACGGCCAGCCGCGCATGGAGCCGAACGCGCTGCACATCTGGCCGCGGCGCAGCTTCATGATGATCGCGCTGCCCAATCACGACGGCTCGTTTACCTGCACGCTTTTCTATCCGCATGAAGGGCCGCGCAGCTTCGCCCAGCTCCGCACGGATGACGACGTGCGGCGCTTCTTTGAGGAGACGTTTCCCGACGCCGTCCCGTTGATGCCGTCGCTGCTCGAAGACTTCCGCGCAAACCCGGTCGGCGCGATGGTCACGGTGCGCACGGCGCCGTGGCACGTCGGCGGCAAAGTCGCGCTGGTCGGCGACGCCTGCCACGCGGTCGTGCCTTTTTACGGGCAGGGCGCCAACGCGGCGTTTGAAGATTGCGCCGTTCTGGCCGAATGCGTCCGCGCCGCCAACAACAACTGGGAAGCGGCCTTTGCGACCTACTACCGACGGCGAAAAGAGAACACTGATGCGCTGGCCGATCTGGCCCTGGCGAACTTCATCGAGATGCGCGACAAGAGCGGCACGACGCTCTTTCAGTGGTACAAGACGATCGACCGGGCGCTGCACCGGGCGCTGCCGCGCTTCTACACGCCGCTCTATACGCTCGTATCGTTCTCCCGCACGCCCTACGCGACGGCCCGGGCGCGGGGCCGCCGGCAAGATGGCTTCCTGCTCATCGGCCTGATGGCGGCGATGTTCGTGTTGCTGGTTGCCGCGCTGGGGTGGGTCGGACGTGCGAGCCTCTCCGAGGCCGTCTTGGCCGCGCTCATCCTGGTGCTTCCGGCGCTCGCGGCGGCGGCGCGCTATCGGCGTCAAGATCAGGCGCAGTTGCGTGAGATCGGGGTACTTCAGAACTGACGTGGCCGACGGTCGAGCGTTCGGCCGGTTCGCTACGCCACGCCCGCCATGGAGGAGGGTGAGGGCGTGGTAGCCTGAGCCTGGCTCGCCTGAGCCTGAGCCGCCGAGGTCTGTGTCGGCTGAGTCTTTGCCGGCTGAGCTTGAGCCGGCTGGCTTTCAGACCAGTGCGCGCAGCATCGAATCAGTTGGTGGCGGTCGATCGGCTTCGACACATAGTCATTGCACCCCGCCTGCATGCATTTGGCCCGATCCGAAGCCATCGCATGGGCGGTTATGGCGATAATCGGCCGGGCATAGCCGGCGGCGCGCAGGCGCTTCGTCGCGGCGTAGCCATCCACAATCGGCATCTGCATGTCCATCAGAATCAGATCGAATGCATGGCCGCCGCGCTCGCTTTCAAGCGCCAGCCCGATCGCGGTCTCACCATTGTCGACGATCGTGAGCGTTGCGCCGGCCCGCGTCAGCAACGTCTGAAAGAGCCGCTGATTGTCGGGGCCGTCTTCCGCAACCAGGATGTTCCGGCTTTTCAAGCACTCGGGCGGCAGCTGGGTCGCCTGTTCCTGTGCGCCCGCTCCCGTCACCACAAAATCACTGACGCGCGGCACGTCCGCCAGCGCGCCCGTTGCGATGGTCGCGCGCATGCGTGTACCGACGCCCGCGGCGCTTTCCGCAATGATCACGTCTCCGCCCAGCAACTGGGCCAGTTGGCGGCTGATCGTCAGCCCCAGGCCGGTGCCTCCGAATCGCCGCGCGGTCGAGTTGTCGGCCTGCGCGAAAGGCTGAAACAGCGCGGCGGCCTGATCAGGCGTCATGCCGATGCCGGTGTCGGCGACCTCGATGCAGAGCCGCTCGCCGTCGGCCGATTCGATCAACGAGAGCGCCAGACTGATCGTGCCGGAGCTGGTGAACTTGATCGCGTTCCCCAGCAGATTCACGGTGATCTGCCGGATGCGCAGCGAGTCAGAGAGAATGCGCGTCGGGATCGGCGTCTCAATCGATGCGCGCAGTTGCAGCCCCTTCTTGCGCGCCGGAACCGCCATCAGCCGCGCAATGTCGCTGAAGAGCGCGACCGGGTCGCACTCGGCCTGCTCGACCTGCATATGCCCGGCTTCGATCTTGGAGTGATCGAGAATGTCATTCAGCACGCCGATCAGATGGTCGACGTTGCGGCGAACGGTGCTGATCGCGTCGCTCCGCGCGGCGGGCGCCAGCTCCGCGTCGTCGAGCAGCTCGGTAAAGCCGCGGATCGCGGTCAGCGGCGTGCGAATTTCGTGGCTCATGTTGGCCAGAAACGCGCTCTTGGCCTGATTGGCCACCTCGGCCTGCTCGGTCATGAAATTGGCCCGGCTGATCGCCTCTTCAAGCTGCACGTTGACGGCCTGCAGCTCCTGATGGGCCTTTTCCGCCGCCACCTTGGCGTCGTGCAGGGCGCGCTCGGCCTGCTTGTATTCGCGGATGTCTGTGAGCGCTCCGGCCATGCGCGTGGCGCGCCCATCCGCGCCGCGCACCGCCTGGCCGCGCAGGCGAAACCATTGAGCGCCGTGGTCGCGCGTTTGCAGGCGGACCTCCACGTCAAATGGCGTCGCCTTCGCGACGTGTTCCCACAGCGCGGCGAGTGTGGCCGGCCGATCATCGGGGTGGAACAGTTCCACCAGCGCGACGAATGAATCCGGCAAAGCATCGCTCTCATAACCCAGATGCCGCTTGAAGCCCGGCGAGAGGTAAATTTCGTCGGTATAGACTGTCCAATCCCACAAGCCGTCGCTCGAGCCGTGCATCGCCAGCGCGAAGCGCTCTTCGCTGAGCCGGACCGTCTCCTCAAAGCGGCGGCGTTCGGAAATGTCGCGCAAGACGCCGGCGAAGAAGCGACGGCCATCCGCCCAGATCTCGCTGACGCCCAGCTCCATCGGGAATTCACTGCCGTCTTGTCGCAGACCGACCACCTCGCGACCAATCCCGATCACGCGGCGCAGGCCCGTGGCGAGGAAACTGGCGAGATAGCCGTTGTGCTCGCGCCGAAACGGCTCGGGCATCAGCATGCGCACGTTCTGCCCGATCATCGCGCTGGCGTCATAGCCGAACATGCGCTGGGCGGCCGGGTTGAAGTGCTGGATATTGCCGCGCTCATCGATGATCACCATGCCGTCCACCGCGCTTTGCACCACGGCATGGAAAAACTCCGCCCGTTGCTCGATCGGGAGCGCATCGAGCAAAGGCAGGTCCGGTGGTGTGGTCGTCGGCACGGGGGTTTGCGGTATGGTGGCCATGCAAGGAATCCTGTGTGATTGCCGACCCGGATATCGGCAATTGTCGGAGTAACAGTCACCAATTTCATCCGATTTCCTCTGAATCTGGCGTGCCGTCGATGGCGCCGGCAGCCTAGACCTGCCTTCGGAGAACCGTCGGGCGTGCGGATCAGACGGCATACCGGTAATCGTCGCGCGGCGGAGCGCGGCAAATAGAACTGATTCAATCTGAATGATAGGGTTTGTTCCTCATCAGACACATATTGAATACTGCTGCTGGATTGCGATTGAGATGCGTGCCAACGTGCTACGCATAACCGAGCATTTTTTTCGGAGCCGTTGACCATGCACTCCGTGAATGACGGCCGCCTTCAACATGATCCGAGCGCCCGACCGCCGACCGAGAATCTCACGGTCGTACCCGCCGGCAACTTGGATCTCGACGAACGCCTCTCCACCGAATATGCGACCAGTCTTGAAAACGAGGTTTTTCTAAGGATTGCGTCGCCCGAGCGCGTCACCGCGGATGACCTGTTCAGACCCGAAGGGACGGCCGGCCCGCCCGACGAGGTCGAGGCCCGACCCGCGCACAACAGCTCGCACCCCGACAGCCAACGCTCGTGCCGACAACTCGATCGGCCTGGCGCGCCGACGGTGATGATCACCGCTGAACCGCTCAAGCCTGGTCTCGATCTGCGGCGCCCGTGGTGGCATGTCCTGCACGACTGGTTCGCGCTGCGGCGGGCTGCGTGGCGCCGCGCTCCAGCCGTGCGTGCGTCCGCCGAAGATGTGGGTTCGCTGTATTGATCCCGACCAGGTCCAGCGCTGCGCGGCGCGAAGGGGGCGACCGGGCAACTCGCTTGTATTCTCCCGCGGCGCGTCGCATGATAGCCGCATGAATGAGCGGCAATTCCAACGGCTGGTCGAGCAGCGCCGCAGACGCGGCCCGATCCCGCTGTTTCAATCGCATGTCTCCGAGCGGCTGCTGCGACATGCCGGTCAAGCTCATCATCGCTTCAGCGACGTAGCGGCGGCCTGGGCGAAGCTGGCCGATCCGCGCTGGCGCGACCAGTGCGAATTACTCGGGCTGCGAGGGGATACGCTGGAGATCGCCGTTCGCTCGTCGGCGGCGCTCTATTCGCTGCGGCAGAAACAGGCGGCGCTCACGAGGGAGCTGGCGGCGCTGGTGCGCGGGGTGCGGGAAATTCAGCTTTTTCCGGCTCGCGAAATCGGCCCTGATCCGCGATAATTTCACATTGCGCTGTGCGGCCCGTTCATCGGTATGCCGTGATTTTCTCGAGTCGCCGCCCAGGGCGGTGGGCGACCGGCCAAGCGACGGCACGGCGCTCGAATGTTCGACCGCGACCGATCCCCTGCTGCGGGCGGTCAAAGTCTATCAACCTGCGGAGTCGGCTGTGTCGGATACGGAAACGCTGCTGGCAGAATCGCCGGAAAACCACAAATACGACGAATCAAGCATCACCGTGCTGGAGGGGATTGAGCACGTCCGCAAACGCCCGAGCATGTACATCGGCGACACCTACACCCGCGGCCTGCATCACTGCGTCTATGAAGTCGTCGACAATTCGATCGACGAGGCCATGGCCGGTTTCTGCAAGACCATCAGCCTCACCATCCGCGCCGACAACACGATCGTCGTCGAAGACGATGGCCGCGGGATCCCCGTCGGCTGGATGAAAGAACATAACATGTCGGCGCTCGAAGCCTGCCTCACGCAGATCGGCGCCGGCGGGAAATTCGACCGCAATTCCTACAAAGTCTCCGGCGGGTTGCACGGCGTCGGCGTCAGCGCCGTCAACGCCCTCTCTGACCGACTCAGCGCCGTCGTGCAGCGCGAGGGGCACGTCTGGAGCATGTCGTTTGAGCGCGGCCGGCCGCTCGGCCCGCTCGCCAAGGCCGGTGACAGCGAGCGAACGGGCACGCGGATCGAATTCCATCCTGATCCGCAGATTTTCCCCGACATTACGTTTCATTACGACGTGCTCGCGAAGCGCCTGCGCGAGCTGGCCTATCTCAATGCCGGCCTGCGCATCAACATCACCGACGAGCGCGAAGGGCGCGGCGAGCAGTTCTTCTTCGCCGAGGGGCTGAAGGAATTCATTAAATATCTCAACGACGGCAAGGGCGTCCTGCACGAGACTGTCGGCTTCAAGCGCGAAGACGCGGCCCAGCGGCTGATTCTCGATTGCGCCTTCCAATACACGGACGGCTATACCGAGACGATGGAGAGCTTTGCCAACAACATCAACACGATCGAAGGCGGCACGCATCTGTCGGGCTTTCGCGCGGCCCTGACGCGCGCCGTCAACAACTATGCCCGCAAGGAAAACCTGCTCAAGGCCAACGACCCCGTGCCGCAGGGCGAAGACATCCGCGAAGGCATCACCGCGATCGTCTCGGTCAAAGTGCCCGAGCCGCAGTTCGAGGGCCAGACCAAAACCAAGCTCGGCAACAGCGAGGTCGGCACATTCGTCGAGACGACCGTCAACGAGCTGCTGACGATCTATCTTGAGGAGCATCCCGCCGACGCCAAACGCCTGGTCAACAAGGGCGTGCAGGCCGCCGTCGCGCGTGAGGCCGCCCGCAAGGCCCGCGAAACCGCCCGTAAATCCGCGATGTCCGGCGGCGGACTCTCGAAAAAACTGGTCGATTGCTCCAGCCGCAACGTCGATGAGACCGAGCTGTACATCGTCGAGGGCGATTCGGCGGCGGGCAGCGCCAAGGGCTATCGCGACGCCGAGCGTCAGGCGATCCTGCCGATCCGCGGGAAAATTCTGAACGTCGAGAAGGCCCGCATGCACAAGGTGCTGGGCCACGAGGAAATCCTCGAGATCATCAAGGCGCTGGGCACGGGCATTGGCGAAGATGATTTCGACGCGACCAAGCTGCGCTATGGCCGCATCATCTTCATGACTGATGCCGACGTGGACGGCTCGCACATTCGCACGTTGCTGCTGACATTTTTCTTCCGGCATCTCCGGCCGCTGATCGAGCTGGGGCGCATCTACATCGCGCAGCCGCCGCTCTATCAGCTCGCCAAGGGCAAGACCGTCGACTATGTGCTGGACGATCCGGCGCTCGCGCGGAAGCTGACGGAGCTGGGCCTGGCGCGCTTGACGCTCGAAATCCGCCGGCCGGGCGATCCGCCCCGCGCGCTGACGGCGGGCGAGTTGCGTGAACTCGTCGAGCTGATCAGCGAGGTCGAGCGGCAGTCGAAGGTGCTGGCGCGCCGTGGCATCCTCTTTGAGGCGTTTGTCGAGCAGCGCAGCAACACCGGCCAGTTGCCCGCCATCCGCGCGCAGACCAGCAGCGGCGAACAGTATTTCTATTCCGACGCCGAATTCGAGGCCTTCCGCCAGGAGCAGGCCGCGCATGGCATCAACGTCATTCGTGGGGAGCTGGCGGAGGCCCGTGCGCTCCAGCGCTGCTTTGCGCGGCTGGCTGATTTTGGCTGCAGCGTGGATGACCTCTTCCTCAAGCGTGAGGAACTGATTACCGGCGAGCTGTCACCGGCGATCTTCGTGCTGCAGGCGCAAGGCGAGAAGGAGCCGCTCGAGTTGCCCAATCTGCGCGAGCTGACGACGGGCGTCCAGGAGATCGGCGGCAAAGGCTGGGAGATCAAGCGCTTCAAGGGGCTGGGCGAAATGAACAAAGAGGAGTTGTGGGAAACCACGATGAACCCGGCGAACCGCGTCATGCGCCGCGTGGTGGTCAGCGAGCTGGCCGCCGACCCGGAGCAATCCGACCTGGACGCGCGCGAGGCCGATCACACGTTCAGCATTCTCATGGGCGAAGACGTGGATAAGCGGCGCAGTTTCATCGAGACTAACGCCATCCGAGTGAAAAACCTCGATATCTAACGGACCACTGCGCCGCGCTCAGCGAATGTTCGCCCGCGGATCGAAGTCATGGGCGCGGCTGCCCGATTGATCGGTCACGCGCCACAGCAATTGCGGATAGGGCGGGTCACGATCGTCACGCACAAAGACGTATTCGATTCGCCCGCCGCGGAAGAACTGGTTGCACTCCGCCTCCGAAGCCGTCACACGTGACGGCGCTAGCACGGACGCAGCGGCCTCTTCATCACTGCCCAAGCCGCACTCACAGCCGGTGCCCTGGATTTCCGCCGGCACCCGCCGGAACGAGTTCGCGCCCAGCGCCGCGGAGCCATTCGGCAGGCCGCCATTGTCGACGTAGTAAAACGCATCCAACTGGCAGGGCGAGGTCGTCACGATGAGCGTGGCATTGCACGGGTCGTTATTGATCGGCGTGATCGGGGGGCGCTGGTTGCCAGGATTATGGAAGAGAATCCGATTGGGGACCGGCACCTGCACGCCGCTGGCGCTGAAGAACGGATCAAAAGTTGAGGCAGTTCCGAGCGCCGGGGCGATGGCGGATTCGAGCGTGGCCGAGCCGGTCGCACCGCTGAAGCGGCCGCCGCGATGGATGTAGAAGAGTGCCGGCCCCTGAATGCAGTAATTGCCGACGTTTCGTTCGGCGCCGGCGGCGATTTCGGAATAGCCGAACTGGCGATAGACCGAGATGTCGTCTTCACAGACCGCGCCGTCGGGGTACTCGTCGGAATTCACGAATGCGATCAGGATCATGAAATAATAGACAAAATCGGTGGAGTTGTTCCGCATCGTGATGCGGACGAACTTGCGGGCTTGCGACTCGGTGCAGGGGTCGACGTTGGTTTGGTCGCCGCCGCCGCCGGCGCCACCGCCGCCGCCGATGATGCTGCCACCCGGACCGGTACCGGTTCCGCCGCCCCCGACCGGCGTACCAAACGGGAAGCGCAGCGGATTGAGCGGAAATCCGCCGCAACCGGTCAGCCCCCACACAAACCCAGCGGTACAAAGCACGACGATCGTCATGCGGGCGAGCGTCGATCGAGCGGTTCCAGGTGCTGACATGATGCGAATCTCCCAATTTCCGCGGCCCGGCGCGGGGACGCCGCACCGGCGATTTCCAGGCAGGCGGGCGCGCGCCGACAGCGTATTCCGCCGACAGTCGCCGCTCGCCGTCAAAATATAGGGAACCCACGAGTTTCCGACAAGCCGGGCGGGAAGGAACGGGCTTGGCTGACAGCGGGTGCGCGCCGGCCTGCTCACGGGAGTACTGCGAACGGATGCCACTCGCCGACAACGGCCACGTTACCATAGCCGCGTGGACACATGGTTCGATATCTCTGTGGCGCGGGGTTGGCTGGCGCGGGCCAAACGCCCACTGTTGTTCTCGCATCGCCGGCCCGATGGCGACGCCCTTGGCTCGCTGGCCGGCATGGCACAAATCTGCAGCGCTCTGGGCGCCAGCCCGACGATTGCGCTCTTTGAGCCGTTTCCGAGCCGCTATCGGCTGCTGGCCGGCGGGTTGGACTGGCGCCTTTTTCCTGGCACTGCGGCCGAAACCGTCGCCGCGTGGGATCGTCAAGATTCCATCGCCACGCCGGCCCTTGATCTCGCCGCGCTCGGCGCGGCCGATGCTGTCATCGTCGTGGATACCTGCTCGCTGGCGCAACTTGAGCCGGCGGCGGCGTTTCTTCGCAATGCCCCGCCGACCTTTGTGATCGACCATCACGCGACGCGCGATCCGCTCGCGGAGCGGCCGGGCGACCTGGGCGGTTTCGACGCCGGCGCGTCGGCGTGCTGTCTGATGGTCGCCGAGCTGGCCGAAGCGCTCGACATCGCACGGACGCCGGCCCTGGGCACAGCCCTGTTTCTCGGCATGGCGACCGACACCGGCTGGTTTCGTTTCTCAAACACAGACGGACGCACCCTGCGCCAAGCCGCCCGCATGATCGACGCCGGCGCGCGCCCCAGCGAGATCAACGCGGCGCTCTTTCAGCAGGATGCGCCCGCGAAAGTGCGCCTGGTCGGGCGGCTGCTCTCCAATCTGGAGCTGCTCGCCGGCGATGAGCTGGTCGTGCTGCGGCTGCGACAGGCCGACCTCGCCGCGACCGGCGCCGACCGCACGATGACCGAAGACCTGGTGAACGAAGTCAATCGGCTGCGCTGCAGCGAGGCCACGCTGCTCTTTTCCGAAGAGAGCGCCGGCGTCATCCGCGTCAACTTTCGCAGCAAACGGCGTCTCGACGTGGCCGCAATCGCGCAGCGCTTCGGCGGGGGCGGGCACGTGCGGGCGGCAGGGGCGCGGCTGACCGGCGACTGGGACCGTGAAACAGCCCGCGTCATCGGGGCGGTAACGGAAGCCCTGAAGATGAGTGAGCAGGCCGGCCCTGGCGAGCGGCCCGCTTTGTGACCATCGCGCCGCTAGAGATTTTTTTAGGGGCGGCGCTCAGCAGCCCATAGCGATTGCTGGATGATACGTATTGCTGATGGCTGCGACCGCAATAACCCGGCTGGAATACGATCAACCGAGAGAAAGGCGATGCAACCGTGCATGATGTCTGCCCCGCGATTCGCGTGATCATGATGCCCCGCGATACCAATCCCGCCGGAACCATCTTCGGCGGCGTGCTGCTCAGCTACATCGATCAGGCCGGCGCGATCGAGGCCCGCAAGCACACCAAATATCAGGTAGTCACCGTCGCGATGGATCAGGTGCAATTCAAGCAGCCCGTCTTCATCGGCGATCTGCTCAGCTTCTACACGACGGTCGTGCGGCGGGGGCGCACGTCGATCCGCGTCAAAGTCAGCGTCGAAGCCGAGCGCTATCGCGAGACTGGAAAAATGGTCCCCGTGACCGAGGCCGAGCTGGTCTTCGTCGCGATCGACGACAACCACCAGCCGACGCCGTTGGTCGACGACGAGTAATCATTCACATCTCATTTTTTTCGGGCTTGAAACGCGGGTAGCATGGGCCTCCGGCCCGTGCGTCCCACAACAAACAAAGGCACAAATTTCACGCCGTGACGCCAAGCTCTTATCCACTTCATCCGAGAATTCGAGCTTGACGTAACACTAGGGATCCGTCTTCGTCGCGTCGGCCGGACGGCGTAGCGTCGCTTCATCGAGCGTGGCGCCGTCGAGATCGACCTGCCGCAGACGCAGCACGTCGCCGCTGATCTGTACGTGCGTAAAGCTGTGCCGGTCGTTGTTGACGACGGCGATCTCAGGCGGAGCGGCGTCGCGGGCTTTGGGCGTGTAGAGCCGCGCACCGCCGGCGCCGCTCACGACATACACGACGCCCGCGCCGTCGGTGACGGGGCGATCGCCGCGCAGCGGATGGCTGCGCTGATACATGTGATCATGCCCATTGAATACCAGCGTGACGCCCGCCTCCTCGAAGACCGGCGACAACGTCCGCCGCACGCTCAGGTCCGGCTCGTACTTGCCGGCGGTGTAGGGTGGATGGTGCAAGACCGCGAATCTCCAGGGCGGCGCATTCTGAAAGGCAGCCCGCACCCACGGCGCCAGTTCGTCGCGCAGGACCGCCTCGGCGACATTGCTGTCGAGCACGACGAAACGCGCATCGGCATAATCAAACCAGTAGTTGTTCTCTGCCGGCTGGCTGGGCGGGCCGTTGACGGGCAGCTCGAAAATTTCCCGATAGCCGGGCGTATGACCGTCGTCGACGTCGTGGTTGCCCAGGCTCGGCCAGAACGGCATCTCCGCCAGGCTTTCGCGATAGGGGGCGAAGAACCGGCCGCGATAGCGTCGACGGGCGCCGTCGGGATAGATCAAGTCGCCGGTGTGCACCAGAAAATCAGGCGCGGGGGTCATCGTGCGCATCCGCGCGGCGAGCAGGTATTGCTCGCGCGAGCCGCGCCCGCTATCGCCAAAGACCAGGAATGAGAAGGCCTGGCCGGCGGCCTTGTCGGTGCGCAGGGCGCCGCGGAACAGCTCGCGCGCCCCCGCCCGGATCACATAACCCACGCGCCGTTCCGCCTCCAGCCCGGACAGCCGCGCGGCGTGGCGAAGGCCGGACGACGTGACCTCGGCGGCTAACTCGGGCCGGTCATAGCCGTAGCTGAGCGTGCACGCGATCGGGCGCGTGGTGTACCAAACGAGCGTAGCGCCGCTGGTCGAAGTGGCCTGCACAAGCGGGCCTTCGTCGATGCGCGCGGGCAGCAGCCACGGCGCGGCGACGTAACTTCCACCCGCCAGCATGAGCGTCGCCGCCAGCGCAAGGAAATGGTGCCAAGGCAGCGCCGGCATCACGGCTCCTTCCGGGCCGGCGCGGCCCGGTCGGGCGGTGCGCTGGGCGGGTTGTCGCCGTCGGCT
>CAYQLG010000062.1:0-25134 GCA_964418235.1 uncultured Planctomycetales bacterium | reverse complement strand
AGCGCATGGGGCGGCTGCGCGGCCTGCCGCAGAAAATGGGGCAGATTCTCAGCATGTCCGCCGGCGATGAATCGGCTGCCGACGCCTTTGCCGGCCTGTGCGACGCCGCGACGCCGCTGCCGCTCGATGATCTGCGTCCGGCGCTCGAGGCCGCCTGGCAACGCCCGCTCTCGGAAGTTTGTACGACGATTGAGCCGCGCGGTCTGGCGGCCTCACTCGGTCAGGTGCATCGCGCCACGCTCTGCGACGGGCGCGAGGTCGCGATCAAAGTTCAATATCCCGGCATCCGGTCGGCGGTGCTGGCCGACTTGCGCGCGCTCGGCTGGCTCGCGACACCGATGTCCTGGCGGCAGCGGCACTTCGATCTCGGCGCCTATCGCGAAATGATCCTGAAGGATCTCGACCGCGAGCTGGACTATCACGGCGAGGCCGAGCGCCAAACCGAATTCGCCGAGCGCCGCGCGCTGCCGGGCTGGCGCGTGCCGCGCGTCCTGCATGAACTATCCACCGAGAACGTTCTCGTCAGCGAGTGGCTCAGCGGCGAGACCTTCGACGAAGCCGCCGGCTGGCCTCAGCCGCAGCGCGCCGCGCTGAGCCGGTGCTTGCTGAGCGGCGCACTGACGCAGTTGTTCCGTCACGGCGTTTTTCACGCCGATCCGAACCCGGGAAATTACCGCTTCCGCCGCGAAACGGGCGAACCGCAGGTCGTGCTCTACGACTTCGGCTGCGTCGCGGAATTGACGGACGAGCAGCGTTTCGCATTGCTGCGCCTGATTGAAATGACCCGCCGAAACCGTGGCGCGCCGTTCGACGAATTTGTCGCGCTCGGATTCAACGCCGACCTGCTGCTCCCGCTTCGACCAAAACTGCCCGCATTGTTGCGTGTGCTCTTCGAACCGTTTGTGCAGGAGGGGCCGTATGACCTGACGCGCTGGCGGCGCGGCGCGCGGGCCGCGGATATTCTCGGCGAGGATCGCTGGAATTTCCGCATGAGCGGTCCGCCGGCGCTGATCTTCTTCCTGCGGGCGCTTTCGGGGCTGTGTTTCTACCTGCAACGGCTGGCCGCGCCGGTTTCGTGGTCGGCGGCGCTCGCGTCGATCCTGCGCGAAGTCGTCGTCACGGAGCGACCGGCTCGCGACAAACCCGCCGCCGTCGCGAACGACGACCGTGGATTCGCCGCGCTCGCGCAATTCCTGAAGATCAACGTCTCCGAGAACGGCCGCACCAAAGTCGCGCTGACGCTGCCGGCCAATGCGATTGACGATCTCGATGAGCTGATCGACGACGACGTGCGCCGCCGGATCGTCGCGGCGAACGTCGATCTCGATGAATGCGTGCGAGCGGCGCGCCGCCGCGGCTATGCTCCGCACACCCTATTCGAATTGCCGGGTTCCGCCGCTTCCCGCGCCGTGCGCGTCTGGCTGGAGTGAAGCACATGTCTGTTACCACACCGCCCAAACCGCAGTACCAATCGCATGCGCCCGCTACACACGCCGGATTGGACGGTGAAATCCTCAGTCGCGAAACCGCGCGCATGCCGGATCCGCCCCCGGATGCTTCGCGACGGAGCGGCGAAGCCGACCGCGCCGCACCTATCCGGTCGAACGAATCGATCCGCACAAACGTCTCGCCCGCCGATGCGGCGCCGCCCGGCGCTCGCGGCGCGGGATGGCTCGCACTGGCGTTGTGGATCGAAATGATCCCCGTGACGATGCTCGTGCCGGTGCTGAAGGAGCTGGTCGGCGATCGCTACGGCGCCGGCACGTTCTGGTCCCATGCCTTCATGTCGATCAACATGGTCGGTGCGGTGCTGGCGGCGCCCTTCTGCGGCCTGCTCGCGGATCGTCTCGGGCGGCGACGACACTTGTTGATCTTCGCGGCGTTGCTGCACGCGCTGCTGCTGTTGGGAATGTCTGCCGCCCCGACGCTCGCGGCGCTCTTTCTCTTCCGCTTTTTCGAGGGCGCCGCCCACATCACGATCGTCAGCACGATCATGGCGCTGGCGAGCGCCTCGGCCCCGCCGGCGCAGCGCGGCCGGCGCATGGGCTTGATCGGCTCGGCCCTGATCTTCGGGACCGCCTGCGGCGCCCCGCTGGGCGGCCGACTCGGAAACGTCGCGCCGGAACTGGTGCTGATTGTCGGCGCCGGCGCGGCGGCACTGGTTGCGTTGCTGGCAGCGCTGCTGATCGCAGAGTCGCGACACGCTGCGCCGCAGGGCCGCGCGGGCTTCTCGTGGGCGCTGTTGCGAGGGAATCCCGGCTTGAAGCTCGCCTTTGCGCTGGGCTTCGTCGATCGGCTCTGCGTCGGCATGATTGTGTCGAGCTTCGTGTTATTCCTCGCGCAGGTGCACACGACGACGCCGGGACAGCGCGGGATGTTGCTGGGCCTGTTTCTCTTTCCCTTTGCGCTCTTGTGCTATCCGCTGGGGCGGCTTGCAGATCGGCTGGGCCGACGATTGCCGCTGCTCGTGGGGAGCTTCGGCTTTGCCGCGCTGTTCGCCGTCTATGGCCTTTTGCCGCAGGCGTGGCTGCCGGGCGCGATGTTGCTCTCGGGCATCGTCAGCGCGCTGATGTTTCCGGCGACGCTGGCGCTGTGCGCCGATCATTCGCCGCCGGAACATCGCGCCGCTGCCTTCGCGCTCTTTAACGCCGCGGGCAGTCTCGGCTTCTTGGTTGGCCCGTTGATCGGCGGGAGCATCCAGGTGTTGCTCAACGGCGCCGGCCCGGCCACGCTGACCGGTTTTCAGGTGACATTCCTTACGGGCGGGATCGCGGTGGCGCTGTGCACCATGCCGGTCTTGCGGCTGACGCCGCGCGCATCGCCACGACTCTTAGCCGAGCCACGACCGTAAGGGAGTGGTCAGGTTCTGCTTGAGTCTCCGCTTCCTTACGGTCGCGGCTCTGCTACGCTCACGGCTCTGCTGCGGTCGCGGCATTGCTACAAACCGCAACCGCTCTTCGCGAACGCCCAAGCCCGTGATTTCTCAGCACGCCTGGGGTTCAGCCGCATAGCCCTGCGCGCGCAGACAGCCGGCAATGTCCGGCGGCGACCAGCCGGGCCCTTTGAGAATCTTCCCGCCGGCGTCCTTGCCACCGTTCTTGGACATGTTGCTGCGATGCACCTCGGCGAAGACCGGCTCAAGATCAACGCCCAGCTCGACCGCCGCCCCGTAGACCACGACCAGCAAATCCGCGAGCGCATCGACCATCTCGACCATGTCGTCCTGATCGGCGGCTTCGATGAACTCGGCCGCTTCGCTGAAAATCAGCCGCGCCCGGCGCAGCCGGTCTTTCGGCGAAATCTGCCGCGGGCATTCGCCGATGGGCGAACCATATTTCTCATGAAACGCGCGGACCATCTGCTGCTCGGGGCTCATGCCAGTCTCCTCGCGGACGCGCCCACCGGTCGTCGCGGCATCGGCGCGCACGGTCCGGCTCGGGGCGTGCTTACTGTACCCTCGCTCGCTTCGCGCGCTCGCCCAATCTGAAATTCGAAGCGCGCGTCGCTAACGACTCCAGTCCATTTCCACGGCTATCGCGGGCAGGTGTGAATGGGGCGGCACATGCAGGGGTAGCATGGGCCTCTGGCCCGTGCGTCCTCAACCAACTGCGGCACGAATTTCACTCATTCCGCCGATGCCCCGCTCTGCGTTCGCACGAAAACACGTGCGTGTTTGATTACGAGCGCAGTTCAACCTTCTGGATGAAGCGAAGCACCTGCCGATAGAGCGCCTGTCCGACCGATTCGCGCTCGAGCGCGCGCAAGCGCACCCGCCCGGACAGACCGCGGCAATGCCCGCCCGCCGCTTCGACCGGAATCTCCTGCAACCGGATCAACACGTGAAACCTTGGCGGCCCATCGTGCGTGCGCAGCTCGTGTCCCTGCTCATCTGCGACCACGCGGGCCGCGGCGCTCTCCGCCTCGACCGGCGACCCCAGCGGCTCGACGCGCATGATCTCACCGCGCAGTGAATGACCGGGGTTGGCCTGGGTGCGCACCTCCACCGGCGCGCCGCCGCGCAGGTCCGCCCGGCTCATCTGCCGCTCATCGAGCAGCGCGCGAAACACCCAGCCGCCGCCGCCCAGCGTCGCCAGCGCCTCTCCGCGACGCACGAAGCTGCCTTCCTCGCGCGCATCGCGCGCGCTCAGCACGTCGCCGTCCGTCGCTGCGACGATC
The DNA here is from genome assembly GCA_964418235.1 of uncultured Planctomycetales bacterium. GTDB lineage: Bacteria > Planctomycetota > Phycisphaerae > UBA1845 > Fen-1342 > CAYQLG01. Next base: position 20,958 of record CAYQLG010000062.1, on the reverse strand, counting down.
CGAAGCGAGCGACGGCTCTGCTCCGCATCGGAGAGCGCTTCGGCATGCACCGCCTGCGTGACTGTTGCGAGCTGCGCCTGCGCCGGTTGATGCGGTTCCGCCGCTTCACGGCGCAGCCCAGCCTCTTCGACGGCGGCCGCCGCGCTCTGCCGCCGCTGCTCCGCCAGGTCGCTGTGCAGCGTGAACAACGGCGCGCCCGCCGCAATCGCGTCCCCCGGTGCGATCAGCGCCGCCGCCAAAACGGCATCCTCCGGCGCGACGATCACGTGCTCCAACTCACGCTCGACAACTCCCGGCGCGACCAGTGCCGCGCGCCACGGCGCCGCGTACAGAGCCACCGGCGTCAGCAGGATTAGCAGTGCCCCCAGCGCCACAGCGCGCCCGCGCACCGGCGCCGTCTCCTGCGCCAGCCACAAATAACGAAACAGCGCCACAACCGGCCGCGCCAGCGCGGTCAGCAGGAATCCCGCCGCCAGCAAAAGCCCCGCCGGCGGCAGCAAGTACGCGATCACTGTCGCCAGACCCAGGAGCAGCGCGAATTTGTATAGCGCCGCGCCGACGCCATAGAGCAGCAGCGTCGCGCGCAGCCAGCCATCGCCGCTGCGGCTCGCCCCGGGCAGCCCCAGGCAGAGCCGCTTCAGCGCCGCACGCAGCGCCTGTTCCGCACGGCTGCGCAGATTCGGAATGCCCAGCAGGTCGCAGAGCACATAATAGCCGTCATAACGCATCAGCGGATTCGCGTTGAACAGCAGCGTCGTCACGCTGGCCAGCACCACGACGTTATACGCGACCACGCGCGTCCCGCCGTGCGGCACAAACGCCCACACAAGCAGCGCCAGAGCCGCGATCATCAACTCGACATACATGCCGGCCAGCGCGACCGCGATGCGTCGCCCGCGCTGGGCAAAGCCCCACGACGCCGACGCATCGACATAGGCGCAGGGCGTGCCGAGAATCAGCATCACGCCAATCTCGGGCACGCGCCCGCCCAGCAGCCGACAGGCGTAGGCATGCCCCAGTTCGTGCAGCGCCTTCAGCGTCACCAGCAGCAACCAGAGCAGCGGCACATTCGTCAGTTGCAGCGCCTGCGGCGCGGCGCGCAACAGTTCGTCGGCGCGCACCCAGCCCACTCCCGCCGCGACCACCACCAGCACTGCCCAGACAGCCAGAAACCACGGCTGAAACAGCGGCTGAACATAAGCGCACGTGCGATCGAGAAAGCCGCTCGGATCCCATAGCGGTACCTGTAGAAACAGCCACGCCTGCCAGCGCTGCCGGGCCTCAGCGGCGCGACGCAACTGATGGCGACGATACAGCCGCGTATCGTCGCAGAGCGGCAGGTTGAGCAGTCCGCACTGATGCAGTTGCAGGATAAAGCCGTAGAAACGCTCTTCCCCCGCCGGCTCGAGACGCCCCGCGGCGACCAGCTCCGCAAAGATCTCGCCCAGCGCCACCGCCGGATCGAGCCGCGACGCAATGAAATAATCTTCGAGCGTCAGCCGATGGCTTTGAAACGTGAGCGGGTCGCGCAGCACATACGCCGGCGCGCCGCGGAACAAATGCCGCGACGCCTCCAGGTCGTTCCGCAGGCCGATGCGCACCGTGCGCAACCGCGCGGCCAGCCCGTCGGCGGGGCCGCTCGCATTCCCGGCTGGTTGGGCCTGGGCCGTGCTCATAGCCAGAAATTCATCCGCAAATAGTCCATCACGCGTCGTGCCGCGATCCACCACACCGGGCGCGCGCCGACATCCACCCGCGCGACGCCCTCCATGCCCGGCCGCAACCACTCAGCTTCACCGGGCAAGTCCGCCTCGGCCCGAAAAACCGCCCCCGTCGCCAGCTCGGAGCTGGCGGCGTGAACGCGCGTCAGCCGAAACGTCCGCGCAGCCTCCGGACGGGCCGCGGCGACAAACCGGCCACTTTGCCCCGCGCGCACCTGCGTCACGGCGTGCTCGGGCAATTCCAGCTCCAACCGGCACGCCCCTTCGGGGGCGACGGCGAAGAGCGTTTCGCCCTGGGCCAACCTGGTCCCAAGGCGCACGCTCAGATCGCCGCTCACGATCACACCGTCAAACGGGCTGCGCACCTCGACATGCCGCAGGCGATCTTCGACCAGCGCCAGCCGTGCCCGCGCCAACTCACGCCTTGTTCCGGCCAGCGCCGCCTGATCCGGCGCGCCGCCGGCGCGCGCGATGTCGGCCTCGCGCTCCGCCAGCTCGATCTCGGCGACGGCAGCGGCGCGCTCCTGCAGCAAGCTGCGCGCGTCGAGCACGCACAGCACGTCGCCCCGGCTGACATGTTCGCCGGCGCGCCGCGGCGCGGCGACCGCCACGCCGTCAAAGGGCATGCTCAAGATGCGCTGCGCACCGGGCCGGATCGCCGCCGGCGACGCGACCCGATAGGGAAGCGTCCCGAACGCGCACCAGCCTGCCAGCGCAACCATCGCAACGATCAGCGCCTTGCGCCCCCAGTGCCCCGGGCGCAAGAGCTGGGCTGACGCTTGAAGCAAATCGTCGCGGACATGCCGAAGCGCCGAACGCCGCGCCACCTGCAAGAGCGGCAGCGCTGCCACGTGCGGCCCGATCAACCGGGCGATGCGATCCAGCTCTTCGCGCGAAAACGGCGTCGCCCCGCGGCGGCGCAGCGCGACGATCGCGATCGGCTTACCCTGCGCACATAGCGGCAGGGTTGCCACCGCGGCGCCGCGCGTCGCGCGCTGCCACTGCGCGTGCAGCCGTCCGTGCGGACCACGCTCGACGCCGCCCAAACCGTCACTGCTCAGGGGCAGACCGGCGTCAAGACATTCCTCCATTGCGGCGACGATCTCGACGACGCCCGGGCTGCGCGGCGCGATCTGATCAAGCCCCGATATCGAAACCGGCCGCACGCGCCTCCCTTGCACAAGGCCCAGCGCGACATGTTCGCAATCCAGCTTGTTCCGCAGATTGTTCGTGATCGCGAAGGCGAGCTGCTCGACTGATTCGGCGGCGGCGGCCCGGCCCAGTGCGTCTGCATGGGCGGGTGTAACCGCGCCGGTCGTCGAGCCGGTCACCACGGGCGGCGCCCCCACGAATTCCTGCAGCGCCGAGAGCAGCGCCGCCAACCCGTGCAGCTCCTTGCTGACGGCGGCAGCATCGTCGCGCGCCACCCGCGCGACGAGCACCAGAGCGCCATGCGGCTGGCCATGCCCATCGGCCAGCGGCGTGGTGAGCAGGCCCAGCTTCAAGTCCGCGTTTTTTCCGGATAGCAGCTTGACGCGCGGCACGGGCCGCGCGAGCGATTCGGTCAGCAGCGCCTGGGCGGGATTTTTCCACAGCGCCGGGTCGCCCGGCCCGAGATGCCAGTCGTGCTCGATCACCTCAGCGCCGACCCGCACATAGAGCGCCGCATACGGGCTGCCGAAGTGACCCGCGATGACCGCCAGCGCCTCGCGATAATACGCGCCGCGCGACGTCGCGCTACGCGCCGCGCGTGCGATCCGCAGATGCGCCGAGCGGGGCGCAGCGCCGTCGGCCTGCGCGGCGGACGCAGCGGCGACGGTAGACCTCGAGTTCGCGGAGCGCGGCGCGGCCATCATGCCATCCTGCTCAATGGATCAATTAATCACGGCCCGCGGCGAGCGCGACCGGCACGTTTTCGGGCAGTTGAATCGGCGCAAAGAACTGAAACCCGGCCTCAAACGCATCTTCTCGAATCAACAGACAGCGCACACAACGCGCGAACGTCAGCGGCTGATCAAAGGTCTGCCGATCGAATGTCAGTCGATAGACATCGCCGACGCGCACCGGCAACGGAAAGAGCGCCCGGCATCCGCCTTCGGAGATATCACCCGTCACACCCTGCAGGCGGAAGCCCAGCAGTTCGCTGGCATTGCCCGGTTCCGCCACGACCGTGCAGCGCAGCGCAATGCGGAAGTGCGTGCGCTGTCGGCGCAGCGCGTCGGGCGTGTTCTGCTCCAACTCCTGGAGCAAGTCAAACCCAAGCGATTCGTCTACCGCTTGAGCGTCGAGGGGTTCTGAGAACATTGTCCGATTTTTTCCACGGGGTTGTTATGATCCGCCTGGACAACAGCGGTTTGTGTGACGCTCTCACGGGTGCTGTGAAGACTCATTTCCAGCGCTGGACGGCTCGGCCCGGCGGTGGACAATGACCCGACGCCGCCCAACTCAACCAGCACTTTCATCCCTGCAATCCATTCCCCGTCAGAATTCTCTACTTCCAGACGAACACGGGTCGTCTGGCTGGCCGCGTCGGCGACTGCGCTGACGTGCATCACCCGAGCGGCCCGCGGCCGCCGGGCCGCATCCACCGGCTCAACGCAAACATCCTGGTCCGGGCGCAGACCATGCACGCTTGCCAGCGGCGCCGCGCACTCCACCAGCAGCGTTCGTAAATCGGCCAACTCCACCAGCGGGTCGCCTTCTCGCACGAATTCGCCCGGCTGCCTCAGTTGACGCACCACGATGCCCGCAAACGGCGCTCGCAAGCGCAATTGTCCGACGGCGGCTCGCTCGACCTCCCGATCGGCCTGCGCCATGCGGCGCTCGTGCCGGCTGCGCTCGACATGCAAGTGCGCCAGGACATAGCCCACGTGCGCATCTTCCAGTTCCTTCCGCGCCGCACTGCCCGTGAAGTCCAGACTGCGCAACCAGTGCAGCTCGCGCGCCGCACGGTCGAGTTGCGCCAGCGCGATCTCTTCGGCCGTGGTCGATTCGGATGCAAGCTCTGCGCGAGCCGCGCGCGCTTCGAGCGCCTCATCACGGCAAACCGCCACCACTTGACCGGACTCGACCGATTCGCCTTCACGCGCACGATAGGACTCGATGCGACCTGCGCGCGCCGCGGACAGCGTCGCCCGCGCCCGTGGCGATGTGAACCCCGACACGTGCGCGGCCGTCTCACGCTCACGCCAGCCGGACGCCACGCCGCATGACGCAAGCTCCACCGGCGGAGCGGCCGTCGCACCGTTGAGCCACAGCAGCGCGAGTGTGGCCAAACGGCAACGCCGGGCCAACGTGCGCTGCGCGCCGCCGACCGCCGTTCCACGCGCTATCAGCCGATTCCTTAGGTTCATCCCTACGGTCATCGGCTGATTCGAACCTGTTCATCAACGCCGTTGACGTTCTCGGTCGATCTCGGCCGAACTGCCCGCACGCACGCCACCCCAGCCGCGGACGAGGCTCCACAAGAGCGCGGAAAACCCCGCGCTGCGCGGCGCAGGTTCCGCGCGATCGTTCTCGGGCAGCAGGTCGGCTGATGCCGCGTCGCTCGCAACTTCTAACCCACTCCCTACCCACGCGCCGGCCATGCGCGACGGCGCGGGTTGTGCGCCCCATGATGCCGCAACTCCCGCTTCGGCATGGCGCTCAACACCCGCTCGGGCATCCGCACCTAACTTGTCGTGCGTCAGCGACTCAGGCCATGTCAGCTCGTCAAATTCAAGCTCGACCGACGCCAACACGACCTGCGGCAGGGCCGGTTGATCGAAATAGACATCGTCCGCGAGGTCCACAATCGTCTCTGATTCGGCTGCCATGTCGTCACTCTGTGCGAGGCTCGCCTCAGCAAGCGCTCCGCGGACCGCGACTGGCTCCAAACCCGCGAGCTCACCCGCCGGACGCAAGACCTGCAGGTCTTCGCCCCCATTCCACTCCGCCACGGTCGCTAGGGAAGCCGTACGGCCACCCGGCCCGGAAGCCGTCTCCGTCGACTCCTCCGGCGTGGTGTCAGCCGTGGACGATGGACCCTCCGTCGCCGGTCCGGGCGCGGGTAATGGCTCAGCGTCCAACATGGGCGTCTGCGGCGCCGGAGCGGACGGTAGCGCCGGATTCGCCGACGGATCAGCCGGCATGCTCGGCGGCAGTTCATCGGCCGGCATCGCCGGCGGAAGCTCCGGATCGGCCGGCGGAGGCTGGGGCGCGAGCGGCGGCGCTGCGGGTGAATTCGTCGGCGGCTGAGGCGCCGGATCAGGGTAGGCCGGCGGCGCTGGCGGAGTCGGGGCGTCATTGTCGGCGTTGATCGTGATCGTCACCGTGTCGACGCTGGTGTTCGCGCCGTCGCTGACGCGCAGCTCGAACGTCACGGCGCTGTTGCTCAGGCCTTCGGGGGCCGTGAACGTCGGATTGGCGGCGTGCGCGTCGCTGAGCGTCACGCTCGGCCCGCCGGTCTGGACCCACTGGTAGCTGAGCGTCTGGTACTCCGGATCATTGCCGCCGCCGGCCAGTTGCACGACCGCGCCTTCGCTGACCGTCTGATCGCTGCCGGCGTTGGCACTGGGGGCGTCATTGTCGGCGTTGATCGTGATCGTCACCGTGTCGACGCTGGTGTTCACGCCGTCGCTGACGCGCAGCTCGAACGTCACAGCGCTGTTGCTCAAGCCTTCGGGAGCCCTGAACGTCGGATTGGCGGCGTGCGCGTCGCTGAGCGTCACGCTCGGCCCGCTGGTCTGCACCCATTGATATGTCAGCGTGGGGTTGTCGGCATCAGTCGCGGAACCAGCGAGTTGCACCGTCGCACCTTCGGCCACCGTCTGATCCAGACCAGCGCTTACCACCGTCGCATCCGCGACTGGCGTCACATGCAGCGTGTGCGTAGCCGAGGTCGACCAGTCCGTGCCGTCAAACGCGCTGAAACGCAAATCGGTCGCGCCGTTCCAGTCTGCGTCGGGCGTAAACTGCAAATGACCTTCTTCGAGCGCCGCGATCGGAATGCTCGCCCCGGCCGCAACCGGCGTTCCGTCGATGCTGAGCGTGCCGTGCGCCGGCAACTGATCGATCCGCACGTGCGTAATACGATCGCCGACGTCCGGCTCGCTGCGACCAAGTGACAGCGAAAGGGTTGCATCCTCCATCAGGGTCTGCGATCCGGCGATGGCGGTCGGCGGCGTGTTTACGCCGGGGGTCGTGATCGTCTGGGTCGCGCCGTTGTAGATGACGGTTGTTTCGGTCGCGTAGGTCGGGTGCAGTTCAAATGAGCCATCATGAATGTGGACGGGGCCGCTGGCGCGCTCAATCGTGAGCGTGCCATCCAGTCCGCCATTCACGCGGAACGTCGTGAGGTCGCCCTCGACGTGTACATCGCCGTGCACCGCCCCGATGATCTGGATCGTGTCGCCGTTGCCCTCAAGGTGGATCTCGCCGTTGAGGTCGCCGGTCACGACGGCGGTCCCCACATTGCCGTGAAAACCCAACTCGCCGCCGACATGCTCAACCGTGGCGCTGTTCACGTCGCCATGTACAAACACATCGGTCAGTGTGCCGGTCGCGCTGAGCGTGCCGACGCCGGCCTCAACAACCAGCCCCGTGATTCCCGGCGCAAGCGTCAGCGTACCAATCTCGCCCGCGCCGCCATTCACAACGATCGTGTTCAGATCGCCGCCGGGGCTGATCGTGAGCGTGCCGACGTTCACCTCGCTCGTGAAGGAGTCGGCCAGGCCGGTGATCGTCACGCCGCCGACGTTTAGATCCGCGCCGTTGAGATCAGTGATCTGCAGCGTCGCACCAGGGGCGCCGCCAAAGCCGGTGATCTGGAGCGTGTCGGCGGCCGGGTCGTACTGGTAGTTGGTTACGCCGCCGCCCGCGGACTGAATGCGAATGGCCTCGTCGTTGGCGATCAGAATCTGGTCGCCGCTCAGGCCGACGTGGTTATGGAGAGCCGTCCCGTTCAGCACGGTCGCGGTGATGTCGGCGAATTGAATCGACTCGATCTGCGAATACTGCACCTGGAACGTGCCTCCGCCGGGCAGCGCCACGGTCAACGTGCCATCAGCGAAGGTGACCTGTGACGACTGGATATTGGTCAATGAGAGCGTGTCGATGCCGTTTCCGCCGGCGATCGTGTAGGTCGCGCCGCTGACCGGATTGGCCAGGGAAAACGTGTCATTCTGGGCGGAGCCGACGACACCCTCGATCTGTGTCAGCGTATCCACGCCATCGCTTGAGGTCGCCGTGCCGGTCGAAAGATCGACCGTGACCGGGCCGCTCGTGGCGGAGTAGTCGGCGGTATCGATCCCGCTGCCGCCGATCAAGACGTCGTTCCCCGTTCCGCCGACGAGCGTGTCGTTACCCTCGCCGGCGTCGATCCAGTCGTCTCCGGCGCCGCCGTCGAGCGTGTCATTGCCGGTGCTGGAGGCGAGGATGTCGTTTCCGGCATCGCCGCTGAGGATGTCGTTTCCGGCGCCGCCCAGGACCATGTCGTTGCCCTCGCCGCCGCTGAGGGTGTCGTCGCCGTCGCCGGCATCAAGCCAGTCGTCTCCCGCCCCGCCGTCGAGCGCATCTTGTCCTGCTCCGGAAGCGAGCACGTCGTTGCCCGCATCACCCGCGAGCACGTCATGGCCCGAGCCGGAGAGCACCCAGTCATGACCGTCGCCTCCGCTGAGTGTGTTGTTGCCGTTGCCGGCATCGAGCCAGTCATTGCCGCCGCCGCCGCTCAGGCTGTCGTTGCCGTCGCCGCCGAGAATGACGTTGTCGCCCGCGTCACCGGTCAGCGTGTCGGCGTGGCTGGTTCCGGTGATGTTCTCGAAACCGCTGAGGGTGTCCGTGCCGGAGCCGGCGCCGCTCGCCGTTCCTGCGGCGAGATCGACGGTCACGCCCGCCGACGCGCCGGCGAATGAGACGGTGTCCGTGCCCGCGCCGCCGAGAAGCGTGTCATTGCCCGCGCCGCCGTTGACGGTGTCGTTGCCGGCGCCGGCGTCGATCATGTTGGCGCCGCTATCGCCGGTGAGCGTGTCATTGTGAGCCGAGCCGGTGATGTTTTCGATTCCGGTCAGCGTGTCGCTGCCGTCGGCGCCGCTGGCGCTGCCATTTCCGGCGGAGGTGAGGGTGACGGTGACGCCGCCGGTCGCGGTGGCATAGCTGGCGGTGTCGATTCCCGCGCCGCCGGCGAGCGTGTCGTTGCCGAGTCCGCCGCTGAGCGTGTCATTGCCGCTGCCGCCGGAAAGGGTGTTTGCACCGCTGTTTCCGCTGAGTACGTCGTCGAAGTTTGATCCGGTGACATTTTCGAAATTGGCGAGTGTGTCGTTTCCGGCGCCGCCGCTGGCGACTCCCGCCGCCAGATCGACCGTCACGCCGGCGCTCGCGCTGAGATAGGAGGCGGTGTCGGTCCCCGCGCCGCCGTCGAGCACGTCGTCGCCCGCGCCGCCTTCGATCGTGTTGTTGGCGCTGCTTCCGGTGATCGTGTCGCCAAAGGTTGAACCACAGGCTTCTTCAATGCCGATCAGCGTGTCATTGCCGGCGGCGCCGCTGACCGTGTTCGTCACGAGATTGATGGTCACGCCGCCGGTCGCGCCGGCATACGTCACTCTGTCCGTACCGCTGCCGCCGTCGAGGATGTCGTCGCCGTCGCCGCCTTCGAGCGTATCGTTGCCGGCGCCGCCGCTGAGCGTGTTGTTGCCGGCGTCGCCGGTGAGCGTATCGTTGTAGTTGCTGCCGGTGACATTCTCGATATTGCTGAGTGTGTCATTGCCCAAACCGCCGGTCGCCGTGCCCGTCGCGAGATTGACGGTGACGGAAGATCCGGAGCGATCGTAGGTCGCGGTATCAACACCCGCGCCGCCGTCGATCACATCGTTTCCGGCTCGTCCGTCGAGGATGTTGCTGCCGGCGTCGCCGGTCAGCGTGTCGGCGTAATTCGAGCCGGTCAGATTCTCAATTTCGCTGAGCGTGTCGTTGCCCGCGCCGCCGCTCGACGTGCCGGCGGCCAGACTCACCGTCACGCCACTCGTGCTGCTGTCGTAGGAGACGCTGTCGATCCCTGCACCGCCGATGAGCGTGTCGTCGCCGCTGTCGCCGCGGAGATAATCATTGCCATCACCGCCGCTGAGCGTGTCGGCCCCACTGCCGCCGACGAGGCGATTGGCGTTGGCGTCGCCGGTGAGGGTGTCATCGAAATTACTGCCGGTCAGATTTTCGAAGCCGCTGATGGTGTCATTGCCGGCTGCGCTGCTGCTCGTGCCGCCAGCGAGGCTGGCATTGACGGCGCCGGTTGCGTCGTAGTAGGTGAGTGTATCGGTGCCCGTGCCGCCGATCAGCGTGTCGTCGCCGGCGCCGCCGGTGACAGAGTCGTCGCCGCTGCCGGCGTCGATCGTGTCGTTGCCCGCGCCGCCCAAAATGGTGTCATTCCCATCGCCGGCATTGATTGTGTCGTTTCCATCGCCGCCATAAAGCGTATCATTCCCGTCGCTCGCGATGATGGTGTCGTGGCCGGCGCCGCCGTCCATGACATTCACAGCGGTTGAGCCGATCAGCACGTCGTCGTGGGCCGAGCCGGTGAGATTCTCGAAGCCGCTGAGCGTGTCGTTGCCGTCGGCGCCGCTGGCCGTGCCAGTGGCGAGGTTGACCGTGACGCCGCCGCTTGCGCCGGCGTAGGAGAGCATGTCGATGCCGCTCCCACCGATCAGCGTGTCGTCGCCGCCTCCGCCGCTGATGACGTCGTTACCAAAGCCGCCATCAATCGTATTGGCGCCGGCGTCGCCGGTCAGCGTGTCGCTGCCAGCCGCACCAATCACGTTCTCCACGCCGGTGAGCGTGTCATTTCCAATCGCGGTTCCGCTGGCCGTGCCGGTGGCGAGATTGACGTTCACACTGCTCCAGGACGTGGAGTAGTCGGCCGTGTCCGTGCCGCTGCCGCCGTCGATGGCGTCGTTGCCGGCGATCGCCTCGAAGCGGTCGTTGCCGTCTCCGCCAATCAGCGTGTCGTCGCCGTCGTCACCATCGAGGAAGTCATCACCGGCATCGCCGTAGAGGGTGTCGTTGCCCGCATTGCCGGCGAGCGCGTCGTGGCCCGCGCCGCCGCTGAGCGTGTCGTTGCCGTCGCCTCCGCTGAGCGAATCATCGCCGTCGCCCGCGCTGAGCGTGTCCGCACCCGCGCCGCCGCTGAGCGTGTTCGCGCCGGCGTCGCCGATCAGTGTGTCGGCGTGGCCGGAGCCGATGACGTTTTCAATGCCGCTGAGCGTGTCGTTGCCGTCGGCGCCGGTCGCCGCGCCGGTGGAAAGATCGACGATGACGCCGCCGCTCGCGCCGGCATAGGTCGCGGTATCAAGGCCGCCGCCACCAATGAGCGTGTCGTCCCCCAGACCGCCGGCGAGCGTGTCGTGCCCCGCGCCGCCATCCAGGGTGTTGTCGCCGCTGCCGCCGGTCAACGTGTCGGCGTAGGTCGAGCCGACGATATTCTCGATTCCGCTGAGCGTGTCATTTCCATCTGCGCCGCCGGCGACGCCCGTGGCGAGATTGACGGTAACGCCCCCGCTCGCGCCCGAGTAGGTCGCAGTATCAGCGCCGCTGCCGCCGCTCAGCGTGTCGTTTCCACTGCCGCCGCTGAGCAGATCATCGCCTTCGCCGCCGCTGAGCAGATCGTTGCCGCTGTCGCCAGGAGCGTATCGTTGCCGTCGTGGCCATAGAGCAGGTCATGGCCGCCGCCGCCCGCGGCGCTGTCCGCGCCGGCGGAACCTTGAAAGATGTCGGCGTCGCCGGTCGGACCGCTCTGCGGATTGCCCGTGTCGGGATCGATCCACGTCCCCGACATCAAGATGCGCGGCTCGAGCGTCTCCACCTCCAGCCGCGCGGGCCGCCGCGCCATGTCGCCCGGCGGAACCGGGGGCGACTCATTTCGCGGCGGTATCGGCGGCTTGGACGACGTGGGCAGGCTCATGCGATGCTCCGTGTGCGGGCCGGCATCACGCCACGGAGGCGCGCGCCGCGGCTGCAACGGAGTATGTCAAATGACACACCGTTTCGCGGGGTAAGACTACGCCGACGGCGGGACCGATAGCGTACATACCATGTCGGTTCAACCCAGCGCGCTTTTTATCCACACTGACACGAGAATGTCAGCAATCAGTCGATGAACTGCCGCACATCGAGCCGCCCACTCGGCGATGCACTCACGCCGAGGCAACGCTCGGCCTGATAAGGTGTCCGCCGAGAGTTTGAGCTATCGCCGAGCGGAGCAGCCCTTGCCTTGGCCGACGGCGTCTCATGAAGAGCGAAGTTGGAATCGCGAAGTTGGAATTGAAATCGACGAATCGCCCGCCTTGTCCACCTTGATTCCACACGACCCTGCTCCGCTCGCGCTCGATCACCGCCTGTACGCCGGCCGATGGGGCGGACGGCCTCGCGCCGCCGGCAAGCTCCCGCGCGCGAAGACACAGCCGTCATGCGTGGATGTCCAGCGCACAGGCCGCACATGGTCAGCGGCCGGCCGAGACACGACTCGCCGACTGCCCCGCGTGGGCGGCAGCCGACGCCGGGGCACTCGCATCGTCGAGACCGGTGTATTCATCCGCGAACGTCCGTCCCACGCGACTCATCCAGCTCAGGCGGATGAAACCGCCGGCGTCGGCGTGGGAGAAGTCGTCGGTCTTTTCGAACGTGGCGATGCGCTTTTGGAACATGCCGCGCTCCGCCGCCACACGGGCCGCATAGAGCACGGGTTCACACGCGATCGTGACCGAGCCGTTGAGCTTTTCCATCAATTTGGAGGCGGCCGCGTCGAAGCAGAGCCGCTGATCCGAGAAGAACTCGCCGCGATAAACCATCGCGGCCCACTCGCGGCCGAGTTCGCCGTAATAGTCGTAGGTCGGCTTGTTGAAGCAGGTGCGGGCGAGCGCGTCGGCGGCGAGGTGCAGCAGCCGCGCCGCCGGATTGATGTAAAGCCCGCGCGATTTGATGCCGGTGAAGCGATTCTCAATGATCAGATCCCAGGCCCACGGCGCGCTGCGGAACTGGCGATTGAGCGTCGGAATGATCTTCGCGAGCGGCATGGGCTGGCCATTGAGCGCGACGGGCAAACCCTGCTGAAAATCAATGTCGATCGAGCCGGGCGATTTCGCTCCGACATCGCCGCCGGCGAAGCGATTCGCGACGCTGCGCAGAACCTCGTTGACGTCGAGCCGGGCATTGGGATCTTCGAGCGGACCGCCCTCGACGCTCAGATGCCAGAGATTTTCGTCGAGGCTGTAATCCTTTTGAATCTGATAGTCGCCGGGGAAGCCCTTCATCACGAGGAAATCGACCATGGCCTTGCGGCCTTCGAATTCCCAGACCTTCCACGGGGCCAGCACGGGGCACTCGGGCGCAAGCGAGCGATAGGCGAACTCGAAGCGCACCTGATCGTTGCCTTTGCCGGTGGCGCCGTGGATCAGCGTGGCGCCGCCCAGCCGCTTGGCGACGCGTACCTGCTCGAGCGCGATAAAGGGCCGGGCCAGCGCCGTGCCCAGGCGATAGTTGCCCTCATAGGTTGCGGCCAGACCGATCGCCGGCGGAATGATCTGCTGATACATGCGGGCCTTGCCGTCGGCGACCACCGCCGACTTGCAGCCCATCGCCGTGGCCTTGTTCAACAGCTCAGCGAGGTCTTCCTCTTGTCCGACGTCGACAAGGACGGCGTGAATCTCATACCCGCGATCCATCAACCACGGAATCATGGTGGTGGTGTCGAGGCCCCCCGAATAGGCCAACACGCACTTTTTCGTGCTCATCTCCGCGCGATCTCCAAGGCTTCGCCCACGGGTTGTTCGACTCAGTCTCGGCCCAACCCGTTGGCCGAAGCCTTGGATCATAACCGGTCGCCGCGAAAAGCAAATCAATCGGGATATCCGCGCGCCAGCACGCCATCACCTTCGGCGCGGGCTGCGGAAGCGGCTCGCCAACGTGCGGCGCAGCGGCTGGATGCCGTGCTGCTCCAAAATCTCGCAGCGCCGGATGACTTCCTTGTAGCGCTTCGGAATAATCGGCTTGCCGTCGGCGGGCGGTTCCTCCTCAACGACGGCGCCCGCGGCGACGGGCTGAACCACTTCGACCGGCTCCGGCAGATTGCGCTTCACCACCCACGGCGCGTCGAACTGCGGCAACACCCGGTTGATCAGCACTTCGATCTCGGTCAACAGCTTGCCCTGCGCCTGGTCGCGGGTCACAAACGTGACCGCATAGCCGGAATTGCCCATGCGGGCCGTGCGGCCGACGCGATGGACATAGACCGCCGTGTCTACCGGCACGTCGTAGTTCACCACGTGCGACACTTCCAGCACGTCGAGGCCGCGGGCCGCCAGATCGGTCGCGACCAGCACGTGAATCTTGCCTTCGCGGAAGCTCTTGATGACGCGGTCGCGCTTCGCCTGCACCAGATCCCCGTGGATTTCCTTGCAGTTCACGTGATGCTTGACCAGGTTCTGCGTGACGCGACGGGCCTGATGCTTGGTATTGGTGAAGACGATCGCCAGCGTCGGATTTTCCTGCTCCAGGAAGCGCAGCAGGGTCTCGAACTTGTCATGCGCGTCAACCGTCACATAGCCCTGATTGATATGTTCGACGGTCAACTCGTCCTTGGAGACGTTGATCTCCAGCGGCTCCTTCATGTAGCTCTTCGCGAGCTTGCGGATCTCGTCGTCGATCGTCGCCGAGACAAAGATGGTCTGATGCGGGTTCTTCATCCCCTTGAGGATGCGGCGGATGTCGTCGCGGAAGCCGATGTCGAGCATGCGGTCGACTTCATCCAGCACGACCACGCGAATGTTGTCGTACGAGAGCTCGCCGCGCTGATGCAAATCCTGCACGCGGCCGGGCGTGCCGACGACGATCTCGGGGTTCTTGCGCAGATCGGTGAGCTGCTGGCGGATGCGCGTGCCGCCGAGAATCGCGAGCGAGTTCACGCCGGTTTCCACCCCCAGCGTGCGAACATGCTCATCGACCTGCCGAGCCAGTTCTCGCGTGGGCACGAGCACCAGCGCCTGAACGCCGATGCCGCGCTCAATTCGCTGGATCATCGGAAGCGCGAAAGCGGCGGTCTTGCCCGTGCCGGTCTTGGCCTGGCCAAGCACGTCGCGCCCGGCGAGGGCCGGAGGAATCACTTCACGTTGAATATCGGTGGGGGCGCGGAACTGCACCCGCAGCAAAGCCGCCATGATCGGCGACGACAGCCCGAGGGCCGCCCAGTGCTCGAGCGGTGTCAGGGTATCGGTCGCCTCGGAAGAGGGTTGAAATTCAGCCGAAGCGGGCGGAACTACTTTCGCGGCGCGCCCCCGCGCCGCACGCGGCTCGGAAGGATGTCCGTTTCCTTCGGAGCGTTTTGTTTTTCTCATCTAGGCCAAATCGTAGGCGCAAACGCCGGTGAATACAACCCCTTTGCACTGCTTATCCCAATTCTCGACGAAGGAGAACAGGCTTCGCCCGATCATGATCCGGCGGATGGCGTTCGGCTGTCGTTCGGACTGGCCTACCGCAACCCGCGGCGTTCAGAACTGACCCGTTCGGCCCGCACCACGCAGCGCGCCGGCCCCGGACGCCACGTTCACACCGCTTTCGTGGGCGGCGCGGCCACGGACGACCCTGTCACCGACACAACGGCTGCGCCACACTCGGGGCAAGTGCCGCTGGCGTTGCCCGTCAGGTTGTAGCCGCACGCCATGCATACCGGAATTCCCTCGGCGCAAAGCCCCTCGCGAAACAACCGCCGCATGTCCACCCGCAGGACGTGGTTGATCAGCAGCCCCATCACACCTCCAATCAAACCGCCGACTAGCGCTAATCCGATCAATGTCGGCAGAAAAAGCACGCGCACCAAGCGCCAAACCTGAGCCGCTCCAAATCCCACCGTCGCCAAAACCAGCAACCCCGTCATCAGCCCCGTCACCAGCCAAAGCTTGCCGCTGCGCAGCAGCCGCCATTGCACGCAACGCCACAGCCGGAAACGCAGTTCATCACTATCGAGATAATCGAATTCTCGCTCAAGTCCGGCTTTGAGCGCCGCGCGGCGAATCGCGCTCATCGGCACCAGCCGCAAAAACAAGACTCTTTGGAGCCAGTTGGGCATGGTCTCTTGAAGTCCTCAGGCGGCGTCCAGACGCATCCCGTCGCAATGCAGCGGTTGAGCGCTGCGTTGGCCCGATAGCCTCGTCGCGAAATCCTAGCCGATTCCGACGCGCGAAAGCTCCCCACGGGCGGATCGGCCTGCCCAATCGGCTATCATGACCCCTGGAGGAAGAAGCGAACCGCGCGGGTTACCGGCATCGACAGAGGCGTCGATGCGTGTCATCGCTGCTGCCGCCTTCCGCAATCATTGAGGTCATTCATGCGCGTATGCCTGCCTTTTCGTGTCGGGAGATACTGTCTTGTGGGGGCGGCGCTGCTGACCGCCGCCGCTGGCGCTCAGACCAGCGGACCCACCACAGACGCGCCGCCATATTTACAGCCGACAGCCGCCGGCGTACGCACCATTTCGCTGCTGTCCGTCGGCGACTTCACCAGCGGCCTCGAGCGTTACTTCTTCACCGGCGTGCCCGACGGCATGGCCGCGCGTGACAATGGCGACGGCACTTTCTCACTCCTCGTGTCGCACTCATTCGGCCCGACGCAAGGCGTCACCCGCGCCCATGGCCGCCCCGGCAGCTATATCTCACGCTGGCGCGTCGACCGCACCACGCTCGAATTCCGCAGCGGCGAAGACCATATCCTTCGCGCCCAGGCCTTCAACGCCGCCCAGCAGCTCTGGCTCACAACCCCCACGCTCTTTTCCCGGCTCGGATCGGGCGACATGGCGCCCGTCGGCGCCTACTTCAACCCCGCCACCGGCCGTGGGACCGACGCACTGCTCTATTTCTCCAGCGAGACCGGCGCCGCCGAAGGCCGCGCCTATGCCCACCTCGAAAGCACGGGCGACCGCGGCACGTCCTACTTCCTGCCGCGCCTGGGCCGCGCCAGTTGGGAAAACCACCTGGTCGCTCGCGATACTGGCGACGCCACCGTCATCATCAGCTCCGATAGCTCCGCAGGCGGGCAGATTTACGTCTATGTCGGCGCCAAGACCAGCACCGGAAACGCCGTCGAACGCGCCGGCCTCGACAACGGCACGCTCTTCGGCGTGCGTGTGACGGGCCTGCCGACGGAAAATCCGACCACCGGCCTCGGCGGTCCGACGACGCTGCCGTTCACACTGGCGTCGCTCGGCGTCGTCTCCGGACTGACCGGCGCCCAGTTGCAGACCGCCAGCGCCGGCGCCGGCGTCACCGCCTTCAACGTGCCCGAAGACGGCGCGTGGGATCCAGCCAACCCCAACGATTTCTACTTTGTCACCAGTGGCGCGGGCGCGATCCCGTCACGACTCTGGCGGCTGCGCTTCGCCGATCGCGCCAACCCGGCTCTCGGCGGCACGATTGAGCTGCTGCTGACGGGCAGCGAGGGCTATGTCGCGCTCGAGAACGTCGCCGCCGACGGCCGCGGCCACCTGCTCCTGCAGGAAGACCCGGGCAACAACCCGCGCCAAACGCGCATCTGGTTGTATGACCTTCGCAGTGATCGCCTGACCGAAATCGCCCGCGCCACGAACGACTTTTTCAGCACGTTCGGCAGCGCAACGCTGACGCTCGACGAGGAAAGCTGCGGCATCATCGATGCCACCGCCGTGCTAGGGGCCGGCTGGTTCCTCGCCAATGTGCAAGCCCACTATGCCTTCCCCGACAACCCGTTCAATCCGATCGGCTTCGTCGAGGGCGGCCAGTTGCTGGCCCTTTATGTTCCGCAGAGCTTCCGCACCGGCGACATGAACTGTGATGGCACCGTGAACTTTGAGGACATCGATGCCTTCGTGACCGCCCTGGCTTCGGCCAGCGCTTATGCCCAGCAATATCCGGCCTGCGCCCGCATCCTGGCCGACACGAGCGGCGACGGCTCCGTCGATTTCAACGACATCGACGATTTTGTCAGCGTGCTCATCGGCGGCTAGTGCTTCGTCAAACTTGAATTTTCGGATGAAGCGGAAAAGAGCTCGGACGTCACGGCACGAGATTCGTGCCTATCTTTGTCGTGGGACGCACGGGCCGGAGGCCCATGCTACCCTCCTTTCGAACCCGCAATTTCAAGTGTGACGATGCACTAGCCTCGCTTGGCAGAGCCGCGACCGTCGGTTTGGCAGAGCCGCGACCGTAAGGAAGCGGTCAGGATTGGTTCGAAGCTGCACATACTCACGGGCGCGGCCCTGCGAAGACCGCTTCCGGACGGATGCTATGCTTCAACCTGCCATGACCGCTCGTTACGGCCGCGCCGCGCGCTCTACAAACGCCGCATAATCCGCCGGCGTGTCGATGCCGGGCGCGGCGTGCGCGACGCGCTCAATCGCGATGGCGCCGCCACGTTCGAGCACGCGAAGTTGTTCGAGCTTCTCGATCTGTTCCAGCCGGCCCTGCGGCCAGGTCGTGTATTCCAGTAAAAAATCCCGCCGATACGCATAGACGCCGATGTGCAAGAGCCACGGCCGCGCTGTGCCGCCGTCGCGTGGAAAGGGGATCAGCGCACGAGAGAAATAGAGCGCCTCGTCGCGCGCGTTGGACACGACTTTCACCATGTTCGGGTCCGCCGGATCGGCGCCCGCCGGAAAGGGGCAGGCCAGCGTCGCCAATGGCGCCCCGCTATGCAGCAACCGTGCGACGAGTTGATCCAGATAAGCCGGCTCGATCTCCGGCTCGTCGCCCTGCACGTTGAGAATCACGTCATCGGCACCGCCGGGCAGCGTTCGCACAACCTCGGCGATACGATCGGAGCCGCTGGGGTGATCGGCCCGCGTCATGCAGGCCGTGCCGCCAAAAGATCGGACGGCGTCGGCGATGCGCGGATCGTCGGTGGCGACTAGGCACTGGTGCACGCGTCGCGCCAGCCGGACGCGCTCGACGACATGCTGCACGAGAAACTTGCCCGTTTCGCGCAGGAGCGGCTTGCCCGGCAGCCGCGTCGATGCATACCGCGCCGGGATGACGGCATAGACGTTCATGCGCCGCAGTGTACCCGGCCCGACCAAGCCGCCCATCGACGCTCGCTGATGGCGCCGCCGAGTCGCGCGCTGCGAGCCGCTCGAAAATCGCGGATAGAATCCCGGCATGATTCGATTGTCGCGCGAGGTGCGCTTCTCGGCGGATCGCGATTGGGCCGGGCGGGTCGAGTTCTCACGACCGGTTACCAATTCGTGGGGCGGCTGGCCCAGCGCCGTCGGTCTCGTGCCCTATCTCGTTATGCGCGCGACCGTCACGGGTCTGCCCGACCCGGTCACAGGCTATCTCTGCAATATCACGCTGCTCGATCAGCTTCTGCGCCGGCACGCGATTCCCTATGCCTGTCAGAAACTCAGCGAGTGCGGCTGGCGTTTGCCGGCGGAACGCCTCGTCCGCGATGTCTGGCGGCAAATCGTCCCGCTCGCACCCCAAGGCGCGCCGCTCGAAACGCTGACGCTGCTCGTCACGCCGCACCTGAACTACGCCATCCATCAGCGAGACCCGCACATGATCTCCATGACGCAGCAGTTCGAATTCTCCGCGGCCCATCGGCTGCACTGTTCGCAGTTGTCAAACGAGGAGAACCGCCGCACGTTTGGCAAGTGCAACAACCCCAACGGCCACGGCCACAACTACCTGCTCGACGTGACGATTGCGGGCGAGCCGGACGAGGCGACCGGCGTGCTCCTGCCGCTGCCGCGCTTCGAACAATTGGTGAAAGAGCATGTGATCGACCGGCTCGATCACACGCATCTGAATGAAGACACGGCGGAGTTTCGCACGGTCAATCCCAGCGTCGAGAACATCGCCCGCGTGATCTGGGGCATGCTGGCCGATCGGGTCGGTCCGGCCCGGCTGCAACGCGTGCGCGTCTGGGAGACGCCAAAGACCTGGGCCGAGTACGAAGGCACGTAGAACCCATCCCAAAACCTGCACAGGTTGGAAACCGGTGCCACAATCACCGGTTGGAAACCGGTGCCACACAGGTTTTGGGATAGGTTTATTACGGAGACCCCATATGGCGCGCGATCTACGCAATCTCGTGTTCGTCATCACCGGCGCGGGGAGCGGAATCGGTGCGGCGACAGCCCGCGCCGCCGCCGAAGCCGGCATGGACCTGGTGCTGAATGGCCGCCGGGCCGAGCCGTTGGAGGCGGTCGCG
Source organism: uncultured Planctomycetales bacterium (assembly GCA_964418235.1). Classification (GTDB taxonomy): domain Bacteria; phylum Planctomycetota; class Phycisphaerae; order UBA1845; family Fen-1342; genus CAYQLG01. Next base: position 1,045 of record CAYQLG010000062.1, on the reverse strand, counting down.
CGCGACATTCGGGCGCGGGGCCGACGCGTCGAAATCGTGACCGGCGACATCGCGCAACCCGGCACGAACACGGCGCTGCTCGACGCCACGGAGGCGCGCCTCGGCCGCTTTGACGTGGTTTTTTCCAACGCCGGCTATGGACTGAATAAGACCACCGTCGATCTGTCGAGCGACGAACTTCGACGGATTTTCGAGGTCAATTTCTTCGCGTCGGTCGAGTTGCTGCAACTGGCGGCCCGGCGGTTGCTGGCGGCGCAGCGCGGCGGACATCTGCTGATGTGCTCCAGCGCCGTCGCGAAGTTCACGCTGCCGACGTTCGGCGCCTACTCCGCGACAAAGGCGGCGCAGAATCACATCTGCCGCGCGATGCGTGTCGAGCTGCGCAAAACCGGCATCGAGGTCTCCTCCGTTCATCCCGTCACGACGCGCACGGAGTTCTTCACCACCGCCGCCCAACACAGCGCCGGCGGCCCACGCCTCGACATCCGCGAGCGCATGATGCAGCCGCCGGAGAAAGTGGCGCGGGCGATCATTCGCTGTCTCAGACATCCGCGTCCGGAAGTGTGGACGAGTTTTGGGGCGCGCTTCCTCGCGGGCGTGGGAACGATCTTCCCCCGGCTGTTTGACCGCATCGGGGCGCTGGCCGAACCGAAGTAGGCGCATGCCCCAGCAGCCCTGGCCGGAGTCACGCCGCACAAGCGATCACATGGCCAATAGGCTGAGCTGGACGTGCCAGTCTACGAAACGGGCAATGATGCGCAATGCACGGGTGCAGCAGGCATCTTGCGTATGTGTTAGGCACATATGGCCTGAGGGTGGGGCAGGCATCTTGCCTGCCTGCGGCCGCTGGCCGTGAACCTCAGCACGAGCTTTCTACCATCCCACCTTCCCACGTTCCAACTCCCACCCTTGCATCAAACGCGAATCTGAAATCGAGCGCGTGACGCATCACGAGTAGTCTGTCACAGCTCATTTTTCGGGTTCGAATCAAGGGTAGCATGGGCCTCCGAGCCTGTGAATTTTTCGCCTTGACGCGAGTGGTATC
>CAYQLG010000061.1:0-25226 GCA_964418235.1 uncultured Planctomycetales bacterium | reverse complement strand
GGCACGTGCAGCGGCAGCAGCGTCGTTGCGACGAGCGCGCCGGCGGCGCGCTGCGCGCCGGTTGCGCTCAGCGCCGCGCTGACCGAGGGCGAGTGGTACGCCATTCGAGTGAATCACGAGCCGGCGCCGACGCAGGTCGGCGGCGTCAGCCCGGGCGCGACCAGCGCCAATTACTGCCTCACGCTGCAACTCGGCGTGGCCCCGGCGAATGACCTGTGCAGCGGCGCACAGACGCTGATTTTCGGCGCGCCGCCGGTCAGTGGCACGACGCGCGATGCGGCGGCCGACTTGCCCGCCACCTGCGACCTAACCGGGCGCGATGTGTGGTATCGCGTCAGCACGACTCGGGCTGGGTTGCTGCGCGCCGATACCTGCGGCGCGGGCATCGATACCGCGCTGGCGATTTTCAGCGGCGCGTGCGGCGCGCTCACGGAGATCGCCTGTAATGACGACTGCGGCGGGACGCCATGCGGCGGGCCGGCCGCCTGTGTCACGTCGCCCGTTGTGCCCGCCGGCGTCTATTTCATCCGTGTGTCGGATCGGCTGATCGGCAACGGCGGCGCGTTTGAGATTGCGGCCCGGTTCGAATTGGAAAACGACGCCTGCGCCAATGCGATTGCGATTTTGCCCGATTCGACCACGACGGGAACAACCGTCGGCGCGGCGCTCGACGCCGAGCTGCCGGCGTGCAGTGGCCCACTCGGCCCCGGCGGCGGCGGTAGCTTTGTTTATACCTCCGGCGCGGTCTGGTATCGCCTGACGCCGTCGCAGCCGGGCACGATCACGCTCGACACGCTGACGAATCCGGCGGGCGGCGGCGGTTTTGACACGCGCCTGACGGTCTTCTCCGGCAACTGCGGCGCGCTCACGTGCATGACGGCGAATGATGACGTGGATGGCGCGAGCTTGCGCTCCAAGGTTGCCTTCGCGGCGCAGCCGGCGATGGACTATTACGTCCTCGTGCATGGCTTTGGCGCTGTCACCGGTAATTTCCTGTTGACAAGCACATTTCAACCGACGCCGGCCAATGACAATTGCGACACCGCCCAAGAGCTGACCGGCCAGACCGGCGCCCTTGGCGGAACGACACTCGGCGCGACCTGCCCGGCCATTACGCCGGCCGGTTTTCCCTCCTGCAATACGACCTATGGCTTTTTCGACGTCTGGTATCAATTCACACCGACGTGCGGCGGCACGCTCACGCTCGACACTTGCGGCGGCGTCGACACGCTGCTTTCGGTCCATGCGGATTGCCCGACTGCGACCGACGCGCGGCAGGTCTTGCCGTTCGAAGCGAGCTGCAATCGTGATGGCCCCGTCGGCTGCGCGCCGGGTTCGCAGCTAACCGTAGATATCAGCGGCGGGCAGACCTATCGCATTCGCGTCGCCGGCCAAAATGGCGCTGCAGCGGGCGGCAACTTCACCCTGCGCTATCTCTTCACGCCGCGCTTGCCGGTCGCGCCGGTCACGATTTCGGTCGATCGCACCGATTTCTGCGCGGCGAACCCGGGCGAGATCACGCTCAGCTCCACCGGTGGCGGCGGCACGACGCTGGCGTGGTATGCCGACGGCTGCGGCGCCGGAGCGCCGGTCGCGATCGGCACGCCCGCGACGCTGGCTTCGCCGGCGCAGACGACGCGCTATTTCGCGCGCTGGGAGACTGATTGTGGCGCCTCCGAATGTGAATCGATTCTCGTGACTGTGACCGTGCCGCCGACCATCGCCGCGCCGCCTCAGCCGCTCACGCTGTGTGCGGGCGCGACCGCGGGCTTTGGCGTCACGCCCGGCGGAACCGCCCCGTTCGCATTTCAATGGCGCCGCGACGGCGTAGACATCCCCGGGGCCGATACCGACACACTCACGCTCTCGCCGCTCACACCCGCCGATGCCGGCGACTATTCCGTCGTTGTCACGAACGGCTGCGGCAGCGCGACCAGCACCGCGGCGACACTCGTGGTCCGTGAAACTGCGACGATCACCACGCCGCCGCAGAGTCAGGGTGTCTGCGCCGGCGGCAGCGTCACGCTCTCCGTCGCGGCGGCGGGGCTGGGGCCGATCAGCTACCAATGGCGGCGCGGCGGCGCGGATGTGCCGGGCGCGACCACGTCGACCCTCGTGCTCGACGGCGTCTCCGACACAACCGCCGGCAGTTACACCGTTGTGATCACCAATCCCTGCGGCAGCATCACGAGTCCGGCGGCTGTCATCACGCTCGACCAGCCGCCGACCATCACCGATCAGCCGGATGACGCCGCGGCCTGCATCGGCGGCGCGGTCGAGATCACGCTCGTGGCGAGCGGGGAAGGCGCGCTCGGCTATCAATGGCGGCGCGACGGCGCGGATATCTCAGGTGCAACCGGCGCGACGCTCAGCATCCCCGCGGCGCAGCTCGCGGACGCGGGTCCGTACACCTGTGCGGTGACGAATTTGTGCGGTACGACCATCAGCGCCGTGGCGACGCTCACCGTCGGCGCCGGGCCGCTGATTACGCAGCCGCCGCAGAGTGTCACACGCTGCGTCGGGGCCTCGGCGGAATTTATGATCGTTGTCTCGGGAACACCGCCGCTGACCTATCAGTGGAGCAAAGACGGGTCTCCGATCGACGGGGCGACGCAGAGCACGCTTTCGATCGCCAGCGTGCAGTCGGCGGACGGAGGCGCCTACACCTGCGCGGTCGGATCCGCCTGCGGCACGACCACCAGCGCCGCGGCAACGCTGACCGTATTGCCGGCGCCGCAGATTACGCAACAGCCGCAGGGCCGCACCGTGTGTGCCGGCGCGGCGGTCGAGCTATCCGTCGCCATCGACGCGCCGCCACCTGTGACTTTTGCGTGGGAGCGCGACGGCTTGCCGATTCAGGGTGCTGTCTCCGCGATGCTGACCCTCGCCGCCGCCGCCGCCACCGACGCCGGCGCATATCGTTGCCGGATCGGCACGGCCTGCGGCGAAGTTCTGAGTGATGCGGTCAACCTGATCGTCGAGACGGCCCCCACGATCACGCAGCCGCCGCTGACGCAGACGGTGTGCAGCGGGGCGGCGGCGACGTTTACCGTTACGGTCGCCGGCACGCCGCCGCTCAGCTATCAGTGGCTGCGCGACGCGGTTGCGATCGACGGCGCGACTGCGCCGAGCTATGCCATCGCGGCCGTGGGTCCGAGCGATCTCGGCGCGTACGCCTGCCGCGTCACCAACGGATGCGGCGAAGTGACCAGTGCGTCGGCGGCGTTGGAGATCGTCGCGTCGCTGCCCGCGCCGACGACGACATCGGTTACGCCGGCGACGCTGTGCCAATCCGCCACGGGGTCGATCACGTTGACCGCTGGCGGCGGAGGCAGCGTCGATGCGACGCTGCGCTGGTATCTGGGTGGTTGCGGCGGTACGGCGGTCGGCAGCGGTTCGCCGCTCACGATCGACGCGCCGACCGGCACGACGAGCTATTTCGCCCGCTGGGAAAGCACCTGCGCGGCGTCGGATTGCGGCAGCGCGACCTTTACGCGCGATGCGGCCGTGCGTGGCGACTCCGACGGCAGCGGCGCGATCGATTTCAACGACATCGGCTGTTTTGTCAGCGCGGTGATCGATGCGCCGGCGTGGAGCACCTGCGGCACGACCCACGCGCTCGGCAGCTATCTCTGCGTCAATGACGTGGATGGCAGCGGTGCGGTGAATTTTGACGACATCGGCGTTTTTGTGGCGTGTCTGGTGAGCGGCGCCTGCCCTTGATGCTCCGGCTGGACTGGTTCATCCAAGCTCGCCAGCGGGCGGCGCGGGGCATCGCCCACTTCAAGCCGGCGTGCTTCGAACGCGCGAGCTGGCTACTCACAGGTCCGCAATCACGCCGCGGCGCCGACTCTTTGGCGCCGCACCCGATTGCTCGATTTCTCCCGTCACCTATAATCGAAGTTGAAATAGCAACGGCCCATGTACGTCGCCGTACCACCGATCGAAAAGGAGCTTGTCCGTGTCGCATTGGATCACTGAGCCGTGCATTGGCACCAAAGACACCGCCTGCACCGAGGTTTGCCCGGTCGACTGCATTCACCCGCGCAAGGATGAGCCGGACTTTGAGACGCAGGAGATGCTCTTCATCGATCCGGATACGTGCATCGACTGCGGATTGTGCGTCGATGAGTGCCCGGTCAAGGCGATCTACCCGGACGACAGCCTGCCGGCGGACATGGTCGCCTATAAAGACAAGAACGCCGCGTATTACAAGAATCGCTAGAAGGTGGTCGCGGGCGACGGCTGACATGGGATGAACCCGCCCCTTCAGGCAGACCGGCCGGGCAGTGCGACGACCGGGGCCTTTCTGGCCTTGGCCTTCGGCCAACCACCATCCGTCGCCCGAAGGGCGAACGTCGTTCTCCTGCGCACTCCGGGCGAAAAACACGGACAGGGCGCCAACCAGGGACTGAAAAACCCTGTCTCGGGACCGTCCGTTCTCCGGGCGTAGCCGGCCAACGCGAACGCGGCCCTCGCGATCAATCCGAACTCTCGAAATGAAATGCCGCCTCCAAACGTATTGCCTACCCATTCATTCAGTTATTCAGCCTTCACTCACCGCGTTGCCGGCTGCCTTGACCGCCGTTCATCGCTGCCCCAAGATGCCAAGCTTTCCTCGGAGCCGTGGGCGGCTCCTGCCTGGTAGCGGAAATCGAGCATCATGAGCAATCAAACCGTCGCGCATCGGCTGGCCGAAAAGGCCGCATCTCTCAATTACTCCCACCTCGGACCCAAAACGGTGCATGAGGTCAAACGCCGCGTGCTCGATTCGATCGGCTGCGCGTTGGGGGCCTGGAAGAGCCGGCCCGGCAAGATCGCGCGCGAGGTCGCCAAGAGCATCGCCGTGCCGGGCGGCGCGGGGTTGCTTGGCTCGACGCATCGCACCACGCCGGACCTGGCGACGTTCGCGAACGGAGCGCTGGTTCGCTACCTCGATTACAACGACACCTATCTGAGCAAGGAGCCGGCTCACCCGAGCGACAATATCCCGGCGGCGCTCGCCGTCGGACAGGTCACGAAGGCGAGCGGCAAAGACATCATCACGGCGATCTGCCTGGGCTATGAGGTGCAGTGCCGCTTCTGCGACGCCGCCTCGTTGCGCAAGCATGGTTGGGATCACGTGTATTACGGGGCGCTCTCGACCGCGCTGCTCTCAAGCAAGCTGTGGGGGCTGAACGCGGAACAGATGGTGCACGCCCTGGGCCTCGCGGGCGTGTGCAACTTCGCGACGCGCCAGACCCGCACCGGCCAGATTTCGGACTGGAAGGCGTGCGCGTTCAGCAACGCCGGTCGCAATGGCGTCTTCGCGGCGAATCTCGCCCGCAGCGGCATGACCGGCCCGCATGAGATTTTTGAGGGGCCCAAGGGCCTCTTTAAGATGGTGACTGGGCCGTTCGATTGGGCCTGGGCCGGCGGCGCGGAGGACTGGATGATTCTTAAAACGTACATCAAGTTCTGGCCGGCGGAGTATCACTCGCAGAGCGCCATCGACGCCGCCTTGCAGCTTCGTAAAGAGATCGGCGATCCGGCAAAAATTGAGAGCTTGTTGATCGAAAGTTTCGAGGCCGCCGTCAGCATTATCGGCAGTGAGCCGGAAAAATGGCGCCCGACCAGCCGTGAAACCGCCGACCATAGTATGGGCTATTGCGTGTCGGTGGCGCTGTGGGATGGCGACGTAACGAAGCAATCGTTCGACGACAGCCGGCTGAAGGATCAGAAAGTGCTCGGGCTGCTGGATAAGATAAAAATTGTCGAGACGGATGAGTGCAACGCGGGTTATCCGCTGGGCATTCCCAACAAGCTGATCGTGAAGCTCAGCGACGGCCGGACGCTCTCGAAGAAGGTGGATTACCCGCGCGGACATGCGGGCAACCCCATGACCGATGACGAGGTCGTGCAGAAGTTCCGACGCCAGGCCGCCGGCGTCGTCAGCGACGCGACCGCCGATCGGATTGTGAAGTCGTGCATGGGATTGGACGAAGTACGTGATGTGGCGGAGTTATTGGAGTTTGAGACGTTGATTGATTAGAGCAGCGGATAGTTTCACGATGTGCACGAGGTGCTCTGGCCGCAACGAGTGAACAATCGATGAGCAGTAGCAGCACGAAACCAGATTGGATTCTGCCCGTACGTGGGGTCGTGGCCTCCGTGCGTATTCCCCATCGATCGCAATCATCCGCTGGGTTTCTAGGCTGTATTGCGGAAGCCGCTGGAAGTCTTTGCCGCGTTTGGGATGATCCCTGTGGATACGAAGCTGATCTCGATGGATGGGTTCGCGAGATCATCGAGAGTGCTCCAACTTCGGCCCTTGCCGATTCAATGACTGACGCCCAGGCTCTTGCAGGGGATTGGCTCATTGTCGGCCAATCGATTGCTCGTGCAGCACAAAACGTATCGATCGAGGGTCCAGTTGCCAAACCATCGAGCCGCAGCAGTCTGAAACAAGCGGAACAGCTTCTTCAGATGTGGAATGATCAGGCGATGAAAAGATTTGGCCGTCTGAAATCCACGAGAGACCACCTGGAAGCACAGTCGGAGCTGGGCTGATGGTTGACATCCCATCAAGCGAGGAGATGAAGCGCTCTGAAGCCGATTTGCAGGCGGAGCAAAATCGCGCGGATGAGGACCGCCGAGTATTCATTGCACAGAAACAAAGCCTCTTTTTAGGACCGATTCCGCCACCGGCGGTGCTCGCGGGATACGAAGATGTTCAGGATGGATTGGCGGCGCGAATCGTGACGATGGCCGAGGATGAACAAAAGCACAGGCACAAGTGCCAGCGCGAAGCACTTGCGTCATCTGCCCATGCAATGCGAATGGATCATGCGCGTAAGATGATCAGTCAGACTTTTGCATTTGCCATTGCGGTAATCGCCATCCTCGGCGGACTGATCCAAAGCTCAATGACCAAATCGTCAGGCGGGCTGGTCGTTAGCGGTACGTCATTGGTGGCGCTAGTCGGGTTGTTCATCTATGACAAAGAACGGCGACGAAGCAGCGAGCTGCGCGGTAAACAGCCTGTGGATGCGGATCATCGGTAAAAGATTGCTCGAAGCACAATCTGTCGCAACCGCGCTGGATTGAGCCGGAGGATTGAAAGATGTCATCAGCGGTAATTGATCGGAAATCGTCAAATAGCGTGGAATCAACAAGCGAAACCGCCACGCTCACCTTCCGCGGCAAGTCGCATGACTTCCCCGTCGTCACCGGCACCGAGAACGAGTCGGCATTCGACATCAGTGAACTGCGCAGCAGGACCGGGCTGATCACGCTCGATGACAGCTACGCCAATACCGGCTCGTGCACGAGCGAGGTCACCTTCATCGACGGCGAGCAGGGCATCCTGCGCTATCGCGGCTATCCGATCGAAGAGCTGGCTGAGCATTCGACCTTCATCGAGACCGCCTATCTCGTGATCTTCGGCGAGTTGCCCACGCAGGCGCAGCTCGGCGAATTCAGCAAGGCCCTCACAGATCATCAGTTCATCCATGAAGACATGAAGAACGCGTTCAACGGCTTTCCGCCGAATGCGCCGCCGATGGCGATTCTCTCGGCGATGGTCAACGCGCTGGGCTGCTATGAGCCTGCTTTGATTCGCGGAAACGATGAGCAGAGCATGATCGAGGCCGCCGCCCGGCTGATGAGCAAGGTGCGCACGATCGCCGCGGCCAGCTACAAGAAGCACAAGGGCCGTCCGATGATGTATCCGCGGTTCGACTTGCGCTACACGGCGAATTTCCTGCACATGATGTTCAGCAAGCCGAACCTGCCCTATGAGCCGGACCCGGACGTCGTGCGCGCCCTCGATCAGATCTTCATCCTCCACGCCGATCATGAGCAGAACTGTTCGACCTCCACCGTGCGCATGGTCGCCTCGTCACAGGCGTCGCTCTACGCGGCGGTCGCGGCGGGCATTCTCGCGCTGTGGGGGCCGTTGCACGGCGGCGCCAACATGGCCGTGATCGACATGCTCCGCGACATTCAGGCCAGCGGCCAATCGGTCGAGAGCTTCATCGACAAGGTGAAGAACAAGGACGGCGGCAGCAAGCTGATGGGCTTCGGCCACCGTGTTTATAAAAACTACGACCCGCGCGCCAAGTTCATCAAGGTGAGCTGCGACCGCGTGCTCAACAAGCTCGGCGTGCACGACCCGCTGCTCGACATCGCGATGAAACTCGAAGAGACCGCGCTGCGTGACACCTACTTCGTCGAACGCAAGCTCTATCCGAATGTCGATTTCTACAGCGGCATCATCATGCGCGCGATCGGCATCCCGGCGGATATGTTCACCGTGCTCTTCGCCATTGGGCGCATCCCGGGCTGGATCGCCAATTGGCGCGAGGTGCGCCTCAACCCGAAGGCCCGCATCTACCGTCCGCGGCAAATCTACGTCGGCGAGCGCCCGCGCGCCTACGTGCCGTTGGAGCGTCGCGGGTAGCGTCGCATTACCGATTTTCACCGCTCACTTTTCGGTTTTGAAACGAAGGGTAGCATGGGCCTCTGAGTCTGTGAATTTTTCGACTGCGGCAACCACGGAGTGCACTTTTTGGCACTCAGACCTGGCAAGCGGTGCCGAAGCAGGTCATCCGTGAGGTCACGCCGGGAAAAATTCACATGCTCCCTGGCTCGTGCGCCCATCGACAAACAGCCGCTCTTCTGTCATGCCATGAGTCCGGAGTTTTGTTCCGCAGCCGGCACTGTTTTTCGAGTGGATTTCACGTCCGCGTTTGCCGGCCACTATGCTCATCTCATTGATTCATGTCTGATCGTGAATTAAGCCGGTCCGCACGATATCCGTTCTGTGAACAGCGGCGCACTCAGACCAACAGGACCACTCGCCGGATGTCTTGATTCTGCTAATTAGTCGTCGCTGCGGAATATCGTTTGGGGCCTGAATTCTCGATGTTCTGCCACCTGGGAGCCGTGTATACTTTGCCGGGAAATCGCTGACGAACGCTTCATTTCCTGCAAATTCGGATGGATTCGATGCAACCCAAGACCCGGCCCGTGGACTCACTGCAGCTCTTTCAGGCTCACTTTCGGCAGCTTCTCAATCTGCAGCATCCGCTGGTCCAGTTGGCGGACAAGATCGACTGGGCGCGGTTCGAGGCGGCGTTCGTCGAGTGTTACTCGACCGACCTCGGCGCGCCGGGCAAGGCCACGCGGCTGATGGTCGGGTTGCAGTATCTCAAGTACGCCTTCAACGAGTCGGATGAATCGGTCGTCGAGCGCTGGATCGAGAATCCCTACTGGCAGTACTTCTGCGGCTTCACGCACATGCAGCACGAGCTGCCGCTCGACCCCAGCAGCATGAGCCGCTGGCGCAAGCGGGTCGGGGCCGAGCGGCTCGAGCTGCTGTTGCAGGAATCGATCGCGCTGGCGGTGCGCGAGAAGCAGTTGCCGCCGCGCGATCTGGCGCAGGTCACGGTCGACACCACCGTGCAACCCAAGAACATCACCCATCCGACCGACGCCAAGCTGCTGCACACTGCCGTGCGCAAGCTGACGCAGGCCGCGCAGCGGCAAGGCGTGCGGCTGCGACAGTCCTATCTGCGCGTCGCCCAGCGGGCCGCGACGAAGGTCGGGCGTTACGCCCACGCCAAGCAGTTCCGGCGCATGCGGCGCGAGCTGCGCAGATTGCGGACCTGGGTCGGCCGGCTGATCCGCGACATCACGCGCAAGGTGCAGACGCCCGACGTGTCGTTGCAGGAAGTGCTGCAGCGGGCCGAGCGCATCCGCCGGCAGCAGCCGCAGGACGCGCACAAGATTTACAGCTGGCACGAACCGGAAGTGCAGTGCATCAGCAAGGGCAAGGCCCGCCAGCGCTACGAATTCGGCCAGAAAGTCGCGCTGGCCACCACCAACCGCAGCAACTGGATCGTGGCCGCGCGACTGCTGCCGAACAACCCCTACGACGGCCACACCCTGGCCGCGACGCTGTCCGCCGTGCAGTCGATCACCGGCCGACCGGTCCGCGATGTCTACGTCGACAAGGGCTATCGCGGCCACGGCATTCCCGCTCCGGACGCCAAGGGTCCGGACGCCGAGGGCGCGAGTACCAGGAGCGCGAATAGCACGAGCGCGAATGCCAGGAGCGTGGATGCTAGGAGCGCGGATGCCAGGAGCGCGAATGCCGGGAGCGCGAATGCCAGGAGCGTGGATACCAGGAGCGCGGATGCCACGAGCGCGAATGCCACGAGCGCGGATACCAAGAGCATGAATGCCGGCGCCGCGGCGGACGGCACCGCTTCGCATGAAGCATTGAGCACGGATTTGAGCACTGCTCCGAAAGTCGCTCCGAACGCAACTTCGGTTCCCGATCCGATCCCGTCGGCCGCCGGAGAAGATCCACCCCCGCGCGTGCATATCGCCGGCACGAGCGTCAGGAAGCTCTCACGCAGCGAACGCAGACGCCGTCGCCGACGCAGCGCGATCGAACCGAAAATCGGCCACCTCAAGAGCGATCACCGCGTCGAACGCTGCTTCCTCACCGGGCTGCCGGGCGACGCCATCAACATCGTCCTCGCCGCCGCCGCCTCGAACCTCCGCAAACTCCTGCGGCGGTTTGTTTTTGCGCTGCGCGAATGGCTTCAACGCAGCCTGCTCAGGCCGCAACCGCCCGTTCGAATTTCGACCGCCGCCGCGTAGAGGACTTTTTCAGCGACGACTAATTATAGTATTCCTGCTATACTAATTTGATAACTTGTGAATGGCATGGTAGAAACGAACGATGCGCGGCGACTGAACGTGTTCGAGCGTTACCTGACGCTTTGGGTGGCGCTGTGCATGGTGGTCGGCATCGCGCTGGGCAAGCAATTCCCCGGTTTGACAGACATGCTGCGCCGGATCGAGTTTGGCAGCGACAGCCAGATCAATGTGCCCATCGCCGTGCTCATCTGGTTGATGATCTACCCAATGATGTTGAAAGTGGATTTCGCGTCCGTGCTCAACGTCGGGAAGCGACCCACGGGACTGCTGATAACATGTAGCGTGAACTGGTTGGTCAAGCCGTTCAGCATGGCTATCCTCGGTTATATCTTCTTCATGCACCTGTTTCAGCCATGGATCGGGGCGGAACTGGCGAACCAATACATCGCCGGTGTGATCATCCTCGCCGCCGCACCGTGCACGGCGATGGTGTTCGTCTGGAGTTACCTGACGCGCGGAGACGCGGCCTACACACTGGTACAGGTCTCCGTGAACGACCTGCTCATGCTCGTGCTGTTCGCGCCGATCGTAACGTTACTCGTGAGCGGCGCCTCAGCGCTGACCGTGCCGTTCATGGTGCTCGTCTACTCTGTGATCTGCTTCATCGTGATTCCACTCGCGGCCGCAGCGATCACGCGTCGCACGCTGATTCAGCGCCGAGGCGTAGAGTGGTTTGAAAAGTCTTTCTTGTCGCGCTTTCACCCAATCGCGGTGCTTGCGCTGCTGGCCACGCTTGTGCTGATCTTCTCGTTCCAGGCAGACAACATCACGAGTCGGTCCTTTCATGTGATCCTGATCGCGATCCCAATCTTACTTCAGGTCTACTTCAACTCGTCGTTGGTCTACGGGTTGATGAAGCTCTTCCGCGTGCCACACAGCGTGGCCGCGCCGGGAGCGCTGATCGGTGCAAGCAACTTTTTCGAGCTGGCCGTAGCGACAGCGATCGCTCTGTATGGCCCGGAATCTGGCGCGGCACTTGCCACAGTTGTCGGCGTGCTGGTCGAGGTACCGGTCATGCTCAGCGTATGCGCGTTCTGCAATCGTACGCGCAGCTGGTTCGACGGGATAGGTCACCAGGCGTGAAGTTAGCGAGACGGCCTGACTCGGCGAAAGGAGGCCAACAGTTCTCGAAAATCGCTCACATCGGGTCAGGCCTTGTCGAACGTGTGACGCGCATAGATTCTGTGGCGGAAGAATGAATAGAACCTTATGAATGAATCGAACATTGACACACTTTGTGACTCGATAAGATCGCCGCTCATACCTTCGTCGGCTTATAGCCGGCGAAGGGGGCGCGGAGGGTGCCGTCGATCATGACTTCGGCGACTCGCTGTGCCGCGAGGCCGGTGCATAAGGTGTCGACTACGCGAGCCATTTGGGCGTGAGCCGCTGGGTTGGAGAGCAGCCGGTCGGTTTCGGCGACAATTCGCTCGCGATCGGTGCCGACCAGTTTGACCACGCCAGCGGCGAGGGTTCCGGGGCGCTCTGTTTTATCGCGCAGAACTGCACCGGAATACTCAACGCCTGGGCCTCTTCCTGAATGCCGCTGGAATCGGTGATGACCAAGTGCACGCACGATAGCAGCGCGACAAATGAAGCGTAACCCTGCGGCTCGACCAGCCGGATGTGGGTGTGTTGTCGCCGAGGAGTGCCAGCACCGTGGCCTGTACGTTGGGGTTGTGGTGAACGGGATAGATCAAACAGACATCGTCATGCCGCTCGGCGACATCGCGGAAGGCCAGATAGAGCTGCTTGAACGGTTCGCCGAAACTCTCGGCGTGTGGGCCGTAATCAGGGCAATGCGACAGCTTCCGGGGTCGAGCATAGGCGGCAGGGGGCGTTGGGTGCGCCGGTCCGCTATGTCACCAGCGGCCTTTTTATCCAAGGCAGCCTCCTCGGCCAGCGCGCCCGCCTGCTCATTCCCGCCTTGCTTCTCGATGAACTATTTAACATTTCAACCGAGATCTCGATCCGGCTGGTTGGCGGTGCGTCAATCGTCCGGACGCTGTTGGGCGGCATCACAACCGTCATCTGGACCGACATCATGCTGCTCGTCGCTGATGCCGTCGGCGTTAAAATTAGTTCCGATCCGGCTGATCGATCAGTTCAAAGAAGTAGCTTAGCCGCGCCGCCGAAGTCGCCGGAATCGTTGCGCTCCATTCGTCATAGCGCGAGTTGAGTTCGCTTTGCACCATGTCCAGCCAGAGGATTTCCCCGCCATCGGCGCCGAAATCGACGCCCACGCGAGCCCCGGTCAGATCGCCGCGCGCCGCCTTGAAGCGAACGCTGAATGACTCACCGTTAACCGGACAAAGCGGCCGACGATCGGTAAAGCCGATGTGGCTGATCGAATCCCATTGCACATCCCCGTCGATGCCCGCCGACAGTGAACTCGCCGCTATCCCGGCGACCAGGAGCATGACAGTGCCCATACGCAGCGTGGCTGTTTGAGTATGTTTCACGATTCTTCCCACATGCGATTTTATGAAGAGCGCGGACCACAACGCCGCCTCATTTTCCCGATGATAGCAGCCGGCGCCGCGCGGCGAAGACAAAAAACTCGCCCGTGGCCTGGTCCATTTCGCCGATGTCCGGCGGGGCAGAGAACCAGTCGAGAATCACCGGCCGGGCGCGTTTGCGAGCGCGCTGCTGTCTGTCGATTCGCATCGCACCAAATCGCCGAAGTTGCTATCGTGCACAGGCTGGCACGTCCCCCCGGCGCCGCCAACCGGGCGCTGGGGCCGGCCGCATCGCCCGGCGGCGCTCCGCAAGCGAACGCCGCATACGAACATGGAGGTTCGTCTCTGAGCCCATCCTTTTCCGCCATCGACGGCGCGATCCTCCTCGCCTATCTGGTCGGCACGACGCTCGTGGGCGTCTGGTCGATCGGCAAGCAAGCGACCATTCGGGACTTTTTTCTGGGCGGACGAACCCTGCCGTGGTGGGCGGTCAGCGGCTCGATCATCGCCACCGAAATCAGCGCGGTCACGTTGATCAGTGTGCCGGCGATGGTGTTTGTGCCGGGCGGAGACCTGCGCTATCTCCAGCTTGCGCTGGGGGCGGTGCTGGCGCGCTTGATCATCGCGATGTACTTTGTGCCGGCGTTTTATGAGCGCGAGATCTACAGCCCGTATGACTACATGGCGCAGCGGCTGGGCGCGCCGGTCCGCCATGTCACCAGCGGCCTCTTCATCTTGGGAAGCCTGCTCGGTCAGAGCGCCCGCCTGCTGATACCCGCGCTGCTGCTCGACGAGCTTTTTCTCATTCCGACCGAGATCTCGATCTGGCTGGTCGGCGGCGTGTCGATCGTCTGGACGCTGCTGGGCGGCATCACGACCGTCATTTGGACCGACATCGTGCAGTTCGTGGTCTTTCTCACCGCGATGGTGGTCGCGCTGCTCTTCATCTTCAGCCATACAGCCGGCGGATGGAGCGAGGTCGCGGCGCTGGCGGTCGCGCATGGCAAGTTGCGCACGCTTGATTTCAGCATCGATCCCGCCGTGGCGCTGACGCTTTGGACCGGGCTGATCGCGAACACGCTGCTCTGTCTCAATGCCTATGGCACCGACCAGATGATTGCCCAACGGATGTTCTGCTGTCGGGGGACGCGGGCGGCGCGACTGGCCATCATCACGAGCGCCGCCGGACTTGGCGTGATGGTGCTGGGCATGATCGTGGGCCTCGGCTTGTTCGCGTTCTATCAGCAGCGGCCTCTCGATGCCGAGACGGCGGCGCGCGTCCTGGGTGACAAGGATCGCATCTTCCCGATATTCATCCTGCGCGAGATGCCGATCGGGCTGAAGGGGTTGATCATCGCCGCGATCTTCGCTGCGGCGAGCACCACGTCTGCGCTCGCCGCGCTGGCGCAAACCACCGTAACGCTGTTGAAGCATATCTCGGCGGCGGCGCGCCGACCGCCGGCGCCACATGCCGATGCGCCGCCGATAACCCCGTCGCAGGCGAGACACGCCCCGGCGCCGACGGATCGCTTCTACGCTGAAACGCAGATCGAGTACGGCCACGGTGATTTGCGTTTGGCGCGCGGCTTCATCGTCTTCTGGGGGATCGCGCTCTGTGTGTTCGCGCAACACATTAACGCAGCCCGGCAGCACTATGGTGAAATCTTGCAACTGGCCCTGGCCTTGGCGACTTTCACCGGCGGAACGCTGCTGGCGGCGTTTCTCCTGGCCCTCTGGCGCGCCCCGATCGACTGGCGCGGCATTGCCTGGGCTGCGCCGGTCTCGGTGTTGACGGTGCTGATTGTTTCAACGCAGGCGACCTGGGCATGCCGGCTCGTGCTCTTCAGCGTGCTGACGATCGCGGCATGTTGGTTGTTCTCGCATTTACCGTTGCACTCCTGGCGTCTCACTGCATGCCCGACGCCGAAGTTGCTGCGGCAGTTATTGCAGACCCTGCTGCTCGCGGCCGCGCTGGCGCTGCTTGCATGGCTTGCCTCGCGCGGCGGCGCTGCACCGGCGTTGAAAATTGCCTGGCCGTGGAACATGCCGATTGGTTTTCTGACGGCGTTGATACTGGGCTACGGCCTGGCTCGACCACAGACCGAATCGCGCCTCCTAGCCGAACCGCCGCAGTCAGAAAGCGATTGAGAGTCATCAAGCGGGTGAAAATACGACGGAGCGACGGAGCGAAGCAGCGTTCAGGGCCAAGCCCGAACCGGCCGGCGATCGCCGCAATTCAGCGAACGGCCACGTCGACGATCGCGAGTTGAAATTTGACGGCCCGCCGGTACGCGGCGAATTCTGCCATAGATCGGCATTCAGAAAAGAGATCGAACCGTGACTGAGATGAGAATTTGAAGTTTGAGAGGTTCTGGGCGACTCGCTCATAACCAACTGTAGATGAATAAGTTGAACGCTTTCTTAGGAATCTTGGGAGAGGTCCTGCCGGCCAATCGATAAAAAAATCAAGGGCCCGCCGAAACTTTGTCCGTCCAATATCGATTAACTATGTGGATTGCTTCAAAAGCCCATCCCAGCGCATGGGCCGTCGGCAGCCTCCCCGGCTTCCGGCGGCCCTTTTGTTTGCGGGTCCACTGTTTGGCGATCCACGCTGCGGTGGTTCCACATGTTTTTGCGGCTTTGCCGGCCGATCGTTCTACTATGATTTCATGCGCTGGGTGCTGCGTCGCGACCCCTGAGCCAGGGTCGCCGAGTTCATCAATAACTCATTCACAGCATCGTGCGAAATCGTTTCGCAGCCTGCGTTGGGATCGGTGTGCCGCCGAGAGCGGCTCGCCCGCCCGCGCAGCTCGAGCAGGGTTGAGCCGACGGTCGGCCAGTGGTCCAAAAGATCATCCGGAACGGCCGGCGAATGGAAGCAATGCCACAGGGAAGACGCCATGTGTTCTTGTTCGCAACGTGTTTCAAATAAATGCTTTACATTATGTGTTGGGCTGCTGGCAGGGGCCGTCGGCGGGTTTGCCGGCCCAGCGCTGGGTCAAGCGTCCGCCTCCGTCGCCCCCTCTTCGGCGCTGATCAACGCCATCGCAGAAAACTACGAGGTGCGTGATCTGATCGCCGGGGCGCAGCGCAGCAGCTTGGTTGAGCCGGCCATTGACGCCAATTTTTCGGCGCTGCACGAACAGCAGCGCCTTTTGTTTAATCTCTTTGCCGACATCAACTTCGACGTGGAGCTGGTCAGCGTTGAGCGCGGCGCCGGGGCCAATCTTTCCCTGCGCGGCGTGCTGCACGGCAAACCCTTCAGCTCCGTGCAGATGGGCTATTTTGATGGCGCGCTGTTTGGCGAGATCAATCCGGCCAACGGACTCATCTATCGTATCGAGGCGGTCGGCCCCGGCCTCAGCCGCGTTGTCGAGATCGTTGAGGATGAACAGCCTTTCTGCGGCACGGACGGGTTGGAAGAGCGCGGCGTGCAGGTCGATCCGGCTGCGCAAGGCGGGGGACTCGATGGCGAGATCGGCCCGGTGGATATCCTGATCGTCTATACGCCGAGGGCGGAGACGGCCTGGGGCGGCCTGAACCAGGTGCGGGCGCAGGCCCGCCAGTTCGTCTTGAACACCAACCGCTATTTGCAATTCAGCGATTGCAGCACGCGCGTGCGGCTGGTCGGCCTGGAGCGGACGAATTACACCGAGTCGGGCGATAGCGGCAACGATCTCGATCGGCTGCGCGGTCAACTCGACGGGTTTATGGATGAAATCCACCCGCTGCGCAATGCGCTCGGGGCCGACATGGTCGCGCTGATCGCCGACGTGTCGGACGTTTGCGGCATCGGCTATCTCTACAGCGGCTCCGATACACGCGCGTTCAGCCTGACGGATCCGGGCTGCGGGTCTCAGACCTTCGCCCACGAGCTGGGTCATAATTTTGGCTGCTGTCACAACCCGGAGGCTGCCGGCGGCGGCGGCGGGTGCTTCGACGCGCAGTCGTTCGGCTATGCCTTTACCGGTGACAGCACGCGCTACTGGCGCACGCTGATGGCCTATCCGCCCGGCCTGCGCATCGAGAACTTCTCAAACCCGAATCTTCGACATGACGGCCAGCCCTTCGGCACAGCGACCGCCTTCAACGCCGCCACCATCGATACCACCGCGGCCGACATCGCGACCTACCGGGCGGCTGTGGCCGTGGCCGATTGCAATCAGAATTTCATCATCGATTCACTCGACATCGCCAGCGGCGCCAGCGGAGATAGCGATGCCGACGGCGTGCCCAATGAATGCGAGGCGTCGCTTTCGGGCTGGGTCAATCGCAGCGCCGATTTCACGACGCGTCCATCGGCCCGTCAGAATCACGCCATGGCGTTTGATGTCGCCCGCGGTGTGACCGTTTTGGTGCATGGCGACGTCAACGGCTCGCGAAACCGCGAAACCTGGGAATTCAACGGTGCCGCCTGGACGCAGCGTAGCACCTCCGGCCCCCTCGCGCGGCGTGAACACGCCCTCGCCCACGATGCGGGGCGACAGCGCACCGTGCTCTTTGGCGGAAACACCAGCAGCGGCCGCAACGCCGAAACCTGGGAGTGGAACGGCACGGCATGGACACAGCGCAGCATCAGCGGCCCCTCGGCCCGCCAAAACCACGCGATGGCATATGACAGTTTCCGGGGGGTCGTTGTGCTCTTTGGCGGAAACCTCGCCAGCGGCCGCAGCGATGAAACATGGGAGTACAGCGGCACAGCCTGGACGCAGCGCACGCCGGCCAATCGCCCCTCGGCGCGCGAAGGGCACACGCTGGTTTACGACCCCGTCCGGCAGCGCACCTATCTCTTCGGCGGCACCGACGCCGACGGCGACAGCAACCAGGTCTGGGCGTGGGATGGCAATGACTGGGTGCGCGTGTTCGCGGTCATGCCCACGTCGCGCCGTGATCACGCGATGGTCTTTGACACCAGCCGCAACGTCAGCGTGCTCTTTGGCGGCAATGACGGCGGCGCGTTCAACGGCTCGACGTGGACGTGGAACGGCACAACCTGGAGCTTGCAGACCGCCGCCGGCGCGACCGGTCGCGCCAATCACGGCATGGCCTATGACAGCGCGCGCGGCGTCGCGGTCCTCTTTGGCGGCGCGGCGGCCAGCAGCAATCAGGAGACCTGGGAACTGCTCAATCGCAACCCGACCATCACGCAGCAGCCGCAGGATGCCTTCCGCTGCTCCGGCCAGAGCGTCACGCTCAGCCTCAGCGCGACGACGTTCCAAGGCTCGCCGCTCGCGTATCAATGGCGGCGCAACGGCAGCAACATCCCGACGGCGACCGCCGCGAGCTACACGATTAGCGCGGTCTCGGCGGCGAGTGAGGGCAGCTATGACTGCGTCGTCAGCAATGCGTTTGGGTTGACGTTTTCGGAGGCGGCGTTTGTCGATGTCGGCGCGGGGCCGTCAATCATTCTCCAGCCGCCGGCCCAGGTGATCGTCAACAGCGGTCAGCCTTCGTCGATCCAGGCGTTTGTCGAGGGCGCTGAGCCGCTCAGCCTGCAATGGCAGCGCAATGGCAACGACGTCGCGGCCGGGCCGCGCATTGCCGGCGTCACGACGCAGACGCTCGCGATTAATCCGGTGCTGCGTGCCGACGCGGGTCAGTACACATTGCGAACGACGGACGCTTGCGGCACGGTGTCTACCACCGCGGCCCGCCTGCGCGTCGTTGACCGCGGCGACATGAACTGTGACGGCGCGATCACGTTTGACGACATTGCGCCTTTTGTCACGGCGCTGGTCAGCGAGGCGTCTTACGCGGCTCAGTATCCGAATTGCGAACGTCTCAATGCCGATGCGAATAGCGACAGCCTGGTGAATTTCGCCGATATCGACTCATTCGTCGTCCTGCTCGTCGGCGGATAGGAGCGGCTTGGTTTTGTCTGGGCTGACGGGGAATTGGCCGACCTGCCCGGGCGAGCGAACTGGCGAAGATGTTCGTAGTACTGAAACGCCGCGGCTCGCTTGGGGCTTGTCGGCCCCTTGATTGGGCTTTGCAACGGATCATCGGAGTGCTCATCGGCGCTGATATGGTCTCAACGTGTTCGCGTAAGAGATTATCTAGCCGCTCAGCCAATGAAGACCGCTTCCTGACGGTCGCGGCTCTGCTTTAGGCCCGATCAGGTGCCGTCGAACTGTTCGGTCCATCCGCGCTGTCTTGACGCGCGTTTCGCAAACAATTAATCTCTTCGATTCACCGTAGATCGCGCCGCCGCACGCGACCGGCGAGATTTCTCGCTCCCCGTGGCAGGCGGCACGGTGCGTCGGTCAGGTAGCTCAGTTGGTAGAGCAACGGACTGAAAATCCGTGTGTCGCCGGTTCAACTCCGGCCCTGACCACTGCGCATTCGCAGGGTCGCTGGGCGCCAGTGGACCGGAGCGCGGGTGTCGTCGGCTGTTTGAAAATCCGGGGCTGTAGCTCAGTTGGGAGAGCGCTTGCATGGCATGCAAGAGGTCGCGCGTTCGAATCGCGTCAGCTCCATTATCCGCTCCATGCGTGGGATCGGCCGGTCGGCCGCTCTATTTCCACGATTCCACGCGGGCATCGTTGACATCCGCAAAATAGATTTGACGTGACAGATATCGAGATCGTTACGCGGCGCGTGTTCGTGCGCCGGCCACCAATTGCCGACATCAGCCAAGGTTGAAACTGCCCTAGAATGCCCGGCTGATGGCTGGTGAACGCCCCAATCCCGATGCCCTGCTGGCGCGTCTTCAGAACGAGCAGCAGGATGAAAGCCCCCAGGGCCGCTTCAAGATATTTCTCGGCATGTGCGCCGGCGTCGGGAAGACCTATGCCATGCTGGAGGCCGGTCGCGTTCGCGGGATCGAGGGGCGCGACGTTGTCGTCGGCATCGTCGAAACCCACAGCCGCGCCGAGACCGAACAGCTCCTGCTCGGCCTCGATCTCATGCCGCAAATGCAGGTCGAATATCGCGGTGTCAAGCTGCGCGAATTTGATCTCGACGCCTGCCTGGCGCGCAAGCCCGATCTTGTGCTGGTCGATGAACTGGCCCACACCAATGCGCCCGGCTCGCGCCACCAGAAGCGCTATCAAGATGTGCAGGAGTTGCTGGCCGCCGGCATTGACGTTTATTCCGCGCTCAACATACAACACATCGAAAGCCTCAACGACGTCGTCGCGCAGATCACCGGCGTCGTCGTGCGCGAGACTGTGCCGGACTCGATTCTCGACCTGGCGGATGAGATCGAGCTGGTGGACCTGCCGCCGGAGGAACTGCTCAAGCGCTTGCGTGAGGGCAAGGTCTATCTGGGCGAAGCCGCCCGGCGCGCGGCGGACAATTTCTTCAAGCATGGCACGCTGATCGCGCTGCGCGAGCTGGCCCTGCGCTTCGTGGCCGAACGCGTCGATCGGCAGATGCAGGAATATCGCCGGGGCGAGCTGGGCGCCCCGACCTGGCCCGTGCATGAGCGGTTGTTGGTGTGCGTCAGCGCCGCGCCGCAGTCGGCCCGCCTGGTGCGCGCGACGCGCCGGTTGGCGACGCGCCTCGGGGCCGCCTGGCTGGCGGTGCACATCGAGACCCCGCGCACCCGCCGCCTCGGCGCCGCCGAGCGCGATCGGCTCAACCGCATTCTGCGGCTGGCGGAGCAACTCGGCGCCGAAATCGCGACGATCACCGGTCATGACGCGCCGCGCGACCTGGTGGCGTTCGCGCGCTCGCGCAACGTCACCAAGATCGTGATCGGGAAATCGGGCGAGCCGCGCTGGCGGCAACTGCTTTTCGGCTCGTTCGTCGACGACATCGCGCGCTTCTCGGGCGAGATCGATCTCTACGTGATTAGCGGCGAAGGCGAGCAGGTCGCCGCGGAAAAGGCCGCCACGCGCCTGACCGCGCCCCGTTGGGATCGCATGCTCTGGGCGGCGCCGGCGGTGGCGGCCTGCACCGCATTGACCAAGCTGGCCTCGACCTGGATACCGCTGGGAAGCCTGTCGCTGCTCTATGTGCTGGCCGTCGCGCTCGTGGCGCTGAGCCTGGGGCGCGCGGCGGGGGTGGCGGCGGCTGTGCTGTCCGTCCTGGCATTTGACTTCTTTTTTGTCGAGCCGCTCTATCAACTGTCGCTGACCGAGACCACGCACCTCATTTTCCTCGTCGCGATGCTACTGATCGCGCTGTTGGTCAGTGGCCTGGCGCTGCAAATCCGTCAGCAGGGCGACCAAGCCCGCCGCCGCGAGGCGCGCACGAGCGCGCTCTACGACCTGACGCGTAAGCTCGCCGACATCGGCGAGCGCGACACGCTGCTGCAAGCGGCCGCGAAGGAAATTCAGCAGAATTTCCAATGCGCTGCGCAGATGCTGATCCCCGATGAAGCCGGCCGGCTTGCGCTGGTCGAAGGCGCCGCGGCGGCGCTTGAGGAACGCGAGCGGGCCGTGGCGCAGTGGGTCTATGACAACGGCCAACGCGCCGGGCTGGGCACGACCACGCTGCCGTCGGCCCGCGCGCTCTGTCTGCCGCTGGAAGCTTCGCAGGAAGTGGTCGGCGTGCTCGCGGTTACGCCGGGGACGACTTCGCGCCTGCAAGACCCGGATGAGCTGAACCTGTTGGAGACGTTTGCGCGTCAGACGGCGCTGGCGCTAGAGCGCGTGAATCTGGCCGAAGACGCCAATCGCGCCCAGGTGCAGGTCGAGACCGAGCGGTTGCGAAACTCGCTGCTCGGCGCCGTTTCCAACGACTTTCGCCTGCCGCTCGGCACGATTCTGGCGTCCTCGCATCGCTTGCTGCATGACAGCCTGCCGGCGGATTCGCCCGATCGCCACGTGCTGGCCGAGATCATTCACGACGAGGCCGAGCACCTCGACCGGCTGATTCAGAATCTGCTGGATATGACCCGGCTCGAAGCCGGCGCGGTTCAGGTCCGCCGCGAATCCGCCGCGATCGCCGAAATTCTCGATGCGGCGATGCACCGGTTGCGACGGCCACTGGCGACAAGGAACGTCGCGACGCGGCTGAGCGAGGACTTGCCGCCGGTGAATGTCGATCCGGGCCTGGTGGAGCAGGTTTTCGTCAATTTGCTCGAGAACGCGGTCAAGCATACGCCGCCCGAAACGGCGATTGAGATCGCCGCCGACGCGCGCGTCGATGAGATGTTTGTCTCGGTGCGTGATCACGGGCCGGGTTTGCCGCATGAGGCCATTCCGCGCATCTTTGAGAAGTTCTATCGGGCATCAGACGAGGGCCGTGGCGGCGTGGGACTTGGGCTGGCCATCTGTGACGCGATCATCCGAGCGCATGGCGGTCGCATCTGGGCCGAGAATCTGACCGATGGCGGGGCGGCGTTTCATTTCACTTTGCCGCTCGTCACGCCCTACACACAGGCCTCAATAGCCGGCGCCGAACTGGCCGCGGACCGCCGTGCGACCGGCCCCGCAGCGCATTGATAAGCTGCGCCGTGATGACGCGATGATCCTGGTATCGCGCTGCATTGCTGCCGATCGTGTAGAAGCGTTGAATGGGTCGAGATGTGGTGTTGGGGCGGTTCTGATCAGGGCCGTTCGGTATGAACAACCGTCACGCCGAGCGCGCCGGCCATTCGTCGCAGCAGCTCGTCAACATGCGAGCCGAAAATCGTCACGATCAGCATCAGTGCCAGCGCGCTCATCGCGATCAGCACGGCATATTCGCTGACGGTGATCGCGTGCTCGTCGAGCAGTAGACGCGAGAGTCGACGGCGAAAATTCGGCATGACGCACTCCTCGGTACGAGCCGTGTCGCGCGGCACGGACGTGCGCGTCGATCGACAACAAAGCCTAGGGGCGCCCGCCGACCGCCGGCTAGTGCCGCATCCGGCGCCTCGCCGGGGCTGCGGATGGTCGTGATAATCTGTCGCTTTCTGTGTCGCGCGGGTCGAGCGCATAGCCGCGATCGCGAATAGGTCTAGCCCAAGCGACGGGCAGCCCGAAAACGGCTCCCCTACAGGGTGTAACCGGGCCGCGGCGACATCCATCCGACTACCATCACCTGCCGCGGGCGATAGGCGCCCGTCGGCAGATACTTCGTAGTCGGCTGAATCCGTCGTGGACGTGATCGGCGGCGCCGTGGAGAAAAAATGAAGATTACCGGGCCAATTGCACAGCGGGTATGGATCGGAGCGATCGTGGGCGTGACGCTGTGCGCGGGCTGCTCGACGGGTGGCGAATCCTCCGCCGCCGGGCGGGTGCTTGGCGCGGCGGAGAAACGCCCGGCCGGCGGCAACACGGACAGCAACAGCAAGGAAAATAGCGTGAGTCAAACCTCAAATGTCTCCGGCGCTGCGACCAGCGCGCCGGCAGCGGCCGCGACGAGCGGCGCCAACAGCGTGGTCGCCACATTCGGCGGCGGTTGCTTCTGGGGCGTCGAAGAGAGCTTCCGCCAGGTCGGCGGCGTGACGGCCACCGCGGTCGGCTACATGGGCGGCGCCAAGAAGAATCCGACCTACAAGGAGGTCTGCACCGATCAGACCGGCCACGCCGAAGTGGTGCACGTGACGTATGACCCGCAGAAGGTCAGCTATGAGGCGTTGCTGAACGTGTTTTTCAAGGTGCACGATCCGACTCAGGTGAACCGCCAAGGCCCCGACGTCGGTGCGCAGTATCGTTCAGTGATCTTCTTTCACTCGCCGGAGCAGCGCGCCGTCGCCGATCGCGTCATCGACGAGTTGACCCGCGCCGGTCGTTTCAAGAAGCCCATCGCGACGCAGGTCGCGCCCGCCGCCGAATTCTGGCGAGCGGAGGAGTACCACCAGCAGTATCTCTCGAAGCGCGGCTTGTCGAATTGCCACGTGGGCGGTCCGTAGTCGCGTTGTGGCTACGGTTGCGTCGGGGCGGGGCGCGGCGGCGTGACGCGCTGCGCCCAGCTCGCGCGCGAACCCCAGAACACATGCACGTTTCCTCCGTCGCTGGGCGGGTCGAGCACCGCCCGCAGCGCGGAGATGCCTTGCTCGTCCTGCTCGTCGATGAAGATGACACATCCGCCGCGCGGATGCTGGCGCTGGTGGATCGCGCCGAGCGGGCCGCCGAGCGCTTCACGAATCAGCCGGCCGAACGGCCCCGTAAAGTAGCGCTCCGACGGGCCGATGCGCAGCGCCCAGGTCCGCTCGTCGATGGCCTGTAACTCCGCCGGCGAGACCATCCCCAGAATTCGCGGTGACCATGTCAGACCGACCGCGCGCAGGTCGCGGAGGCCGCCCTGCTCCTCCGCCGCGAGCCGCACGTAATGGGCAATGATCGGCAGATTCGCGAAGTAGAGCGTATCGCCGTCGGCGACGCGATTTTCGGCTTCGAGCACTTCGCGCACGACTTGATCTTCGACCTGTTGGGCCACGTCGAACACGAGCGTGCTGACCGCGGTTCCACCGGCGAATAGCGTCGTCAGCAGCGCCGCAGTGCCATAGAGCAGCCCGCGGCGACGCCCGGTCGCGGATTCGAGTGCGGTGACAGGTTGTCGATAAAGGCCGCGCAGCATCCGCTCCATCAGCAGCGCCCAACCGACCCCCGGCAGATAGAGATGGTGCGGCGAAGCAAACGCCGGCAGCACCGGCCCCATGAAGCCGACGATCCAGACAGCGCCAAGCACGACCGCCGGCTCGCGCCGCGCCGTCCATATGAGCGCCCCCAGCCCCAGCAGCAGCCCGGCCGCCGCGCCATAGAGAAGCAACGGCCGCTCCTGCAGATAGGGCAGCCCGCCGATCGGCACACACGGCGCCAGCAGAAACTCGCCGAGCAGGTAATAGAGCGACTTGTCAAAAATGAATCGCCAGAAGTCCGGCTCATGCGGGGCGATGACATAGGGCCTCGGCGGCAACGCCGCGCCGCCCAGATAGTACGAGCGCACCGCCAGATAGGCGCACGCAACCACGAACATCAGCGCATAGAGGCCGAGCGCGCCGCGCCGTCGGCCACGCTGGTTTCGCGGCGGCGGGGCGAGGAAAGGCTCAATCGCGGCCATGACGAATGGAAAGAGCAGGGCGTTTTCGCGGCAACCCAGTGCCGCCGCATACATCAGCAAGGCCGCGCCGGCCGCGCGTCGGCGAGCGCCCGCCGTGGCGCCGCCGAAGCCCGGCCAGCC
>CAYQLG010000060.1:0-25771 GCA_964418235.1 uncultured Planctomycetales bacterium | reverse complement strand
GCCGACGCCGCCCGCGGCGCCGCCGGCTCCGAGCACGCCGACTCCGCCGCCGGCCGACGCTCCGAAGATGGAGCTGAGCGCTCCGGAGTGGAACTTTGGCGAGGTCTGGCAGGGCGAGCCGCTTAAGCACGCCGTGACGATCAAGAATGTCGGCAAGACGCCGCTGACGCTCGACGTGCGCAGCTCGTGCGGCTGCACGGTGCCGACCAAGCCGAAGACGCCGCTCGAGCCGGGCGAGTCGGACAAGATGGAAATCTCGTACGACACGGCGAAGCGCAAGGGCGCGGTGACGCAGACGGTGACGATCACGACGAATGACCCGACGCAGCCGAGTTTTGCCTATCCGGTCAAGGGCACGGTCAAGGCGCTCTACGAGACGAAGCCGCAGGACGGGATCATCTATGGCAACCTGACGCGCAAGTCGGTCGAGGAGAAGAGCGTCGAGATCGAGATCAAGTACACCGACAAGATTTCGCTGAAGCTGAAAGATGGTCAGACGTTCGACCCGTTTGAGATCACGTTCAAGGAGGTCGAGGCGGGCGCGAAGTATGCGATCATCGCGAAGCCCAAGCCGCCGCTCAAGGACGGCATGGCCCGCACGGATGTCACGCTGGTGACCGGCATCGAGCGCATCCCCGAGATCAAGATTCCGGTCTATGGCTTTGTGCAGCCGAACATCGCGGTGCGTCCGCCGCGGCTGTTCCTGCCGAAGGGTTCGACGACGGAGCTGGAGCGTCCGTTCTACATCCAGTTCATGCCGGATGAGCCGGTGAAGATCAAGTCGATCAAGCCGAACCACGACAGCATCACGGCGACGCTGGCGAGCGAGACGCCGGCGCAGTCGGCCGGAAAGCAGATGCAGTATGAAGTGAAGGTCAAGCTGCCGCCGGGCGACAAGATCCCGGATGGCTTCCAGCCGGAGATCGTGATTGAGACGGATTCGACCGAAGACGCCTACAAAACGATCAAGGTGCCGATTCAGGTGATCGCCAGCGGCGGCGCCGCGCAGCCTCCGCCAGGCATGTCCGGCGCTTCGCTGACTTCGCCGTCAGCGCCGCAGACGGGCGAGACGCCGACGAACAAGGAAGTGCAACCGCCGGCGCCGGCGACCCCGCCGCAAGCCCCGGCCGCGCCGAAGTAGTCGGTTGACCGAGTTTGTCTCCTGCCAGCGGCGGCTCGGGCCATGAGCGTCGCGCCTCGCTTATGCGATCGGCCGACGTGTGAAACCCGAGCCGCCGCGTTTTTTTCCGGAGCCGCGGCTCTAGCAGAGCCGCGACCGTAAGGGAGCGATTCGGCTTCTTCCGAAGCATCAGACTTTGTCGAAGCACTGAAACGACGGAGCGACGAAGGGATAGACAGCGCGGGGCCACGACGCGAGTACCTGAGCAGGGCGCTGCTCGGCAGGCTTGCACAAACCGCGGGCGGCGGCGCGGCATGGTGACTTGTACGGAGACGGATGACTTCGAATGAAATCGCGGCGCTGCGGAATCGAATCGCTCCGACGCCGGAGTATTTCGACAGCCTCGTAAGGGAGCGATTCGGCTTCTTCCGAAGCATCAGACTTTGTCGAAGCACTGAAACGACGGAGCGACGAAGGGATAGACAGCGCGGGGCCACGACGCGAGTACCTGAGCAGGGCGCTGCTCGGCAGGCTTGCACAAACCGCGGGCGGCGGCGCGGCATGGTGACTTGTACGGAGACGGATGACTTCGAATGAAATCGCGGCGCTGCGGAATCGAATCGCTCCCTCACGGTC
Organism: uncultured Planctomycetales bacterium; assembly: GCA_964418235.1. Classification (GTDB taxonomy): domain Bacteria; phylum Planctomycetota; class Phycisphaerae; order UBA1845; family Fen-1342; genus CAYQLG01. The sequence goes on along the minus strand of CAYQLG010000060.1, from coordinate 24,015 downwards.
GCGGTTCGGTTCGCTGTCGCGGGTCGGTTTGTGAGCGCGGCGAGCTTCACCGGCGTGGTTTGTGGGCGAGCTTGCTACTATCGAGCAGCGTGCTGCAAAGCGTTGATCATGGCAATGTCACGAGCTAATGACGGCTGGTGTGGAGATTGAACCCGCATGGTGTCCTCTTTGCTCAAAATGGCTGTATTCGTTGGGCTGTCTGCGATCTGCGGGCTGACGCAGGCGACGCAGGTTTTCAAGCTGCCGCTAATCCCCGACAAGCAGCAAGTTCTGCAGTTGGAGTCGGCGGCCAAGGGTCTGCGCGAATCCGCCGGCATGACGGCTGAAGCGCTGCGCGAGCATGCCGCCGCCGGGCAGCTTGTCATTGACGCTCGGCTAAGCGAGCAATACGCGGAGGAGCACCTCGACGCGGTGCTGATCGTGAATCTGCACCCGGCCCGTTTCCAGGAGCAACTCGACCAAGTCATGCCCTACGTCGGCCAACCGGTCGCGGTTTACTGCAACACCAACTCCTGCACGCTCGCCGAAGAGCTGGCGGTGCTGTTAAAACCGATGGGCTTTGCCGAAATTCGCATCTATTTTGACGGTTGGGACGGCATTAAGGCCGCCGGCCTGCCGACGATCCGTGGAACCGGAGTGGGCCAATGAGCAGTCTATCGTCCTCCGACGCCCCGCTGATTCAAGCCGCGCCAACCACCGGCGCACTGGATCAGCCCGCTCACCAGAACGCGCCGCATGCTCCTCTAGCCGATCAGCCCTCCAGGCCTCCCGCTCAAACGGTTGAGCCGCCAACCGACGCCCGCCTGCAACCGCAGCCCCTCTGGCGCAGCCTGATGCTGGGCTGGCTTCCACGACTGATCGTCGCGGCGATATTCATCACCGCCGGCTGGAACAAAATCAGCACCGTCGAAAAGCTGACGCAGTTTGTGAAAGAGGTGCGGGCCTACCGGCTCGTCCCGCTGGAAGCCAGCAATGTCATGGCGTATGTGCTGCCGTGGCTGGAGCTCCTGACAGTTGGCGGACTGGTGCTGGGGGTCTTTCGCAAAGAGGCCCGCATCCTGCTTGTTGGAATGCTCGCGACGTTTCTGGTGGCGAAAGGCTATGCGTATTTCGTCCACAACGTGACCGAGTGCGGCTGCGTGCCCAAGGACAGCCTGATGTATCCGCTCTTCAATGGCGTCTGGGGCTACGTGACGAACGTGGTGCTGATCGCGCTGCTCGTGATCGAGGGGCTGGCGACGCGTTCGCCGCGCGGTCCGGCCCGGCTGAGGCGCAGCCCGGCCCAGGCAAGCGTCTGACTTATCGGCGATTTGCGAATTCCAATTCTCGGGCCTTTTCGGATGAGCAGACCGGCTTGCACGGTCATTGCGGTCGGCTGTGGGGGCCGTCACTCGGCTTGTCGCGAAGCCGAAAGCGGTCGCGCGTTTTGAAGTAAGACGATTGCGCCGCGGTATTAAGCCCTCGGACCACGCGCGAACGATAGCGTGTCGAGCGGATCGCAAATCCGATATCTGAGCCGACCTTTCATCCTAGCGTTAAGCCTGCTTGAAGATTCTGCCGAAGAATCCATACGCTTTTGTGGTGGTTGGGAAGGACGGCGATCCAAGTCCCGCAGTGATCCCTGCGCCGTACGCCCTTCGCAACTGCCGGATGGAGTCATCCGTGATTCATCCCGCCGCCGTCGCCGTTCTGCCGGCCAGCGTCCCGACGCGGGCCTCGATCGATCTGCTGACCGATCCGCGTCCGCGGCGCATGCTGATCAGCATGCTGGGCGTGTGGCTGATGAGCGCGTTTGACCTGCTCTTCACGCTGATCGAAAACGGCTCGAGCCACTTTTATGAATTGAACCCGATCGCCGCGGTGTTGCTGCAAGGACCGCCGATCATTGTCACGGTCTACAAATTCTCGCTGCTGGCGGTGGGGACGCTGATCCTGTTGCGGCTGCGCGATCACAGCGTGGCGGAACTGGGTTGCTGGTTCTTACTGGCGACGACGACCTATGTGGCGATCCGCTGGTACTGCTATTACGAATTCACCACGATTGAGACGCTCAACCCGGTGCTGGAGCGGTTTGTTCACCGGATGTAGCCGGCATCGCAGCGCTTGCGCGGCCGGCGGGGCTTGAATCGTTCTGAGCCGCTACGTCTTCGATTCATTTTTCACTATTCGTCATTCGCACTTCCACATTCGCCCGGCGGGCCGAGACACCCCACCGCCGACAGCCGCGCTACGCCACGCCGCGCAGCCCCCACGAGAGCAGATTGAACCACAGATGCGTCAGCATCGCGCCCGCCAGGCCGCGGTGGAGAAAAATCCAGCCCAGATACAACCCCGCAGCCCCGCGGAAGAGTGCGGCGCTCCAGGTCCACGGCTCCATGCCCAGCGGTGTGAAGTGCGCCGCCATAAAGACCAGTCCCGCGCCCAGGACAGCGGCGGCGTTAACGCTTGCGCCCGGGCGGAAGAGGCGTGCCCCGGCCGCACGGATCGCCCCCAACAATCCGAATCGAAACAAAAACTCTTCGTAGATCGCCGCCCCAATCAGTTCGAGCACGCGAATGCCGGCGCCAAACTCGTGCAGCGCGCCCGCCGGGACCGCGAGCGCCACCCGGCTTGCGACCAAGAGCGGCAGCGCGAGGACCGCGCCCTCGAGCAGCTGCGCCGCGAGCACCTTTGCGCGCGCCCGGCGGGGGCTGCCGGCTTGGATCAGCCAGAGCGTCAGCGTCACGACCACGATCAGCGGCGCGGTCCAACCGCCGCGGATTCCGACCCACGAGATTGCCTGACGAAGCGTCTGTTGCGCGAGCAGCGCCGGTGGCAACCCGGCCGGCGTAGCGACGCGGACGCCGATTTCATAGATCAGCAGCAAGCACAGCGCGAAGATGAACCCATAGATCGGCTGTTGCGACGTGCGCCAATAGCGGCGGCGCCAGCGTTGACGGCGCTGCGCCGCGAGAAAATCACGGGAGATGCGCGTCGCCCCAAGCATGGCGGATTATGGACGCTACTTGCCCGCCGCAAAAGCGGCCACGTTCCATTCAGAAGTGCGACGCAGATCACGCTTCAATAGAAATGGCGGCGGAGCGGGCCATAAGCCGAGTTCTGTTCTTGTTTGAGCTTGCGCGCAACCAAGCGGCGATCATTCATCTGGGCCGCGCGTTGCCGCGCGGCTCAAGCACCCTACCCGGGGCTGGTAACGAGCCGGGCCGGCTCATCGCCCCTTATTTGGGCTTGCTGGCGGTGGGGTTTACCCTGCCGCGACGGTCGCCCGCCGCGCGGTGCGCTCTTACCGCACCATTTCACCCTTACCGAAGAGAGTGATCTGAAGATCGCCCAAGCCGTGCCGACGCACATCCATCACTGCGTGGAAAGGCCCCATGCGTGCTGAGACCGGCAACGCGATCGTCGGATCACTCTCTCCGGCGGTATGTTTTCTGTGGCACTTTCCCTGGGATCGCTCCCGGTGGCTGTTAGCCATCACCGTGCCCTGTCCAGCTCGGACTTTCCTCCGGCGCTTGCGTGCCGGCGATCGCCTGGACCGCTCCGCCGCTGAGATGATATCCGCAGCCCTGTCGTCGTAGTTAACGACCCGCCGAATGGGCCGGCCGGCGGAGCGTTGGCTGAGGCGGCATAAATCGCGACAATCCTCGCCGATGCAGAATATCGCCACGATCATCATCCTGCTCATCATCGTCGCCGTGCTGGCGCTGGTGGCGCGCCGGGTTGCGATTCCCTATCCCACGCTGATGGTGCTGGCGGGGCTGGCCATCTGGCTCGTGCCCGGATTGCCGCATGTCGCGCTCAATCCCGAAATCGTCATGCTCGTGTTTCTGCCGCCGCTGCTTTATTCGGCGGCGTGGTATACGACGTGGCACGAATTTCGCCGAGAAATTGGGCCGATTTCACGGCTGGCGATCGGCCTGGTGCTGGTGACGATGGGGGCGGTCGCGGTCGTCGGGCACTACGTTGTCGGGCTGCCGTGGGCGGCGGCGTTTGCGCTGGGGGCGATTGTCTCGCCGCCCGATGCCATCGCGGCCACCGCCATCGCCGGGCGCATGCGCCTGCCGCGAAGGATCGTGACGATTCTCGAAGGCGAGAGCCTGGTCAACGACGCCACCGCACTGATCGCGCTGCGCTACTCGGTGGCCGCGGCGCTGGCGGGCAGCTTTTCGCTGACCGATTCACTCTGGGAATTTCTGCTCGCCGGCACCGGCGGCGTGCTGCTGGGGCTGGCGGTCGGCTGGATCGTGACGCGGCTGCATGAGCGCATCAACGATCCATTGGTCGAAACCGTCGTAACGCTGCTGACGCCCTACGTCGTTTTTCTGCCGGCGGAGCTGCTGCATCTGTCAGCGGTGCTGGCGGTCGTGACGTGCGGCCTGTTCGTCAGTCAGCGCAGCTCGCTGGTTTTCTCGCCGAATCTGCGGCTCTATGCCTATGCGGTTTGGGACGTCTGGGTTTTTCTGCTCAACGGCATCGTCTTCATCCTGATCGGCTTGCAATTGCCGCGCGTGATCGAGCTGGTCGCGGCGGAATCGGTGGCCCAGCCGCTGTTGGCGGCCGCAGTGGTTTCGGCGGTCGTGATCGCGGTGCGCGTGATCTGGGTTTTCGGCAATGTCTATGTGGTCTATTACCTGATCGGTTCGAAATACCCGACGCCGCCGTGGGGGCAAGTCGCCGTGGTGGCCTGGGCGGGCATGCGCGGTGTGGTGTCTCTGGCCGCGGCGCAGGCCTTGCCGCTGATGTCGGGGGCCGAGCGCTTCCCGGGCCGCGAGCTGATCATTTTCATCACGTTTGGCGTGATTCTCGCAACGCTGGTTCTGCAAAGCCTGACGCTCGCGCCGCTGATACGCTGGCTGCGCGTGTCCGAGCCGGCTGGCGCCGAATCGATGGAGCGCCGCGCCCGCCTCGAGGGCGCCTATGCGGCGCTGGCCCGGCTGGAGGCGGCGGCGCTCGACCCGCTGCTGCCGCGCGAAGCGATCGAGTTCCTGCGGAATTTCTATAAGCAGCGTGTGCAGCAATACACCTGGCTGGTCGACCCGGAGAGAAAAGACGGCATGGACACGCTGCCGGCGTTGACCAATGCGCTGCACTACGACCTGATCGAAGCCGAACGCCGCATGGTCATCAAGCTGCGCGACGACGGCGTGATCAACGACGAAGTGCTCTACCGGATCGAGCGCGACCTCGATCTGCAGGAAGCGCGCCTGCGCAGCCGAACATGACGCGACGCGACAAGATTACATTAGGCTATCGAAAACCGTCGGGCGGGGCGGATGCGCGTAATGCTGTGACAAAGTGATAAGGTGAGAAAGTCACCGGCGCGATTTAGGGGCATGCGGGGCAGGCCCCGGCCGTCAGACAATTCACATAGGCGCCGATGTCATTGAAATCGACGCTGCCGTTGCAGTCGGCGTCGGCTAATTCAATCGCACAACCAGGGAATGCAACGAAATACTGCTCGGCGCCGAGCAGCGCGGTGATGAAGGCATCGATGTCGTTGAAATCGATCAGGCCGTCGCAATTAACGTCGCCGCGACAGCGATAGAAGAGGCTCACGGTCGCCACGTTCGACACGCCGCCGGGGCCGCGCACGCGGAATGTGAGAGCATCGGCGCCGCACGCCCCCGGCGCCGGGCGCACGATGCGATAGCCGTCGCTGGCGCCGCCGACGAAGCTCGCGCGCGCCGGTGGCGTGACGATCTCCCAGGTCAAATCAGCCCCCAGATTGTCGTACGCCGCCGGCAACTCGATGATCGCAGCGGCGGTCGCGCTAATCGACTTGGCGTAGGAAAACGCGGTCGGCGTCGGCGCCTGCGGGGCGGCGGTCGGGCTGATCTCAAGTGTGACCGCATTGCCGCGCACGCGCATGCCATCGGTATAGACGACCTCCGGAACGACCGAGACCGGCCCTGCTCCAACACTCATGCCATATAGGCGAATCGTCGCCGGCGCCGTGCCCGCCGCGCCGACCACGCGGCCGTTGTGAATCAGCCGGGCGGCGCCGGCGCCGGGGCCGGTCGCGGTAATCGTGAAGTCAAAAGCGTCGCTGAGCGTGCCGGTTCCGGCGGAGACGGTCAGGGCCGCGTCGCGCCCGAAGTTGCGCGTCTGAATCCAGCCGCGCCAGCGCCCGACCGAGCGCACGGTCGAGTCGTCATAGGCCAATACGCGCAGCTCATGGCGGCCGTCGGCCAGCGTGCGCGTATTGAGCGTGAAGCTGCCGCCCGGCGCGATTGTGCCCGCCGACACGCCATCGACGATCAATTCCAGCGATGCGATCGCCGCGCCCGGCAGCGTGGTCGTCGCGGCCGGCGTGAGCGTGAGTGAGCCGGTGATCATGCCGCCAGGCAGATCGGCGACGTTGACCGTCGGCAGGACGGCAAAGGGCCGCGTCAGAGGGTCGCCATAAAGCAGCCCTTGAAACGGAATGGCGCTGACGGAGCGGAACGCCGCCTCCCCGAGAGAAAGGCCGCGAGCATAGTGAGCATGCATGCGGGCATGTGGAAATTTGAACGTGCCGTTGCACGGCTCCTCGACGGCGCCCCAGGAGCCGCTCGCGCCGCGCGTGATCCAATCTGAGAGCTTGGTCTGAGAGCCATCATCAAACGTGGCGGCGAAGCTGGTGAGATGATCGCAGAAGCCGCCGGGCACGATCGCGTAATCCGCCGACAAGATCGGCAGATTCGCGGCGCCGGTCATGATGCCCAGACAATCGCTGCGACCCTCGGGCAAGATGCCGTTGATGAAGAGGCCGGTGCGGCCGATCGTGTTCAACGTGCTGATGACGGCGGAGTATTGCGACGAGCGGACGTTGCGGGCCGAGTCGGCCAGGTTGTTCATGAAGCAGAAAGAGCCGGCGGGCCGCACGCCATCCGCCGCGACGCTGCGGTCGATCATCGCCAGCGTCTGGGCGATGGTGTTGCCGCGCTCGCCGCTGTAACCCAGCATCGCGCCGATGAAGTAGCGCCGCGCCGAAATCGCCGGCGGCACGCTCGGCGCGCCGGACAGATACGCGAACGAACTGTCAAAAAAACGCGCATCGTCGGAACCGACGCGGCTGTAGCGATTCAGTTCATTGCTAGGCAGGCCGCCTTGCTGCACGCGCGGCGCCAGAAACGCGAGCGTATAGCAGCCGCTGATGGAGAAGCGCGTGACGGGCGCGCAGCCATCCGTCACCAGCCCCCCGGCGGAAACAAAGTACGGAGCGCCCGGACACGTCACGAGATAGTCGATGCGGTCGGCGATGCGGGCCTGGGCCAGATAACCGAACAGCCCGGTGAGATTGACATCGTTGAATTCCTGGAAGTTCGCCGCGCCCGGCTGCATGTAGAGGAAGTTATTGTCGGGCAGATCGCGCGCGTCTTTGTAGTAGTTGGCCACGTGCAGCGAGTCGAGGTTGAGCGGATCGAGAATCAGCAGCGCGTTTTCCGGACTGCCACCGGCCCACGCCGTCAGCGTCACACAACTCATCAGCCACAACGACCAGACGGCGGATCGCTTCATGCCAGACTCCTGTACAGACACGCTGTGCCCATGCCGATTATCGGCGCGCCAGGCACTGAATCATCCTGACAAAACGGCGCTCGATCGGCAAGCGGATATTCATTGTAGAACGCTCAGGCCGTCGTCACGCTTGAAGGGAGTTTTTCATTTCGAGCGTTCGGAATGATCGCGATGGCCGTATTCGACCGCGGGCGGATGATCCGCAGTCAGGGCCTTTGTAGCTCTGGTTGGCGCGATGTCCGTGTTTTTCATCTGGCGTGCTCACTCGAGGTGCGTTCGCACTCTGGGTGATGGATGAAGATGGCCGGAGGCCGGAGCCTGAATGGTCCTGGAAAGATCCGTGCGCGCTGCCGACGGTTTGGTTTGATCGGAAGCCGGCGCGTTGTGTTAAGCGGAAGCCGGCGCGTTGGATTACACCGCTGGTTGCGTGTTGGCTTGGGCTGAAATTGACGACGTTTCAGATGATGGACGCACGGGCCAGAGGCCCATGCTACCCCCCGAAGCCAACGACATCCTCCCCCCTGCAGCCAACCACATCCTGCCGCCTAAAGCCGATCACATCCTAGCCATTGAAGCCTTCAGCCAGCCGGTATCGGTGGGCGCGCTTCCCGCCTTCCCGCCTTCCCACTTTCTCACGTTGCCACGCTGCGCACCGCATGCAGCCCGCATGCCGACGCTGCATTCGCGACATTCGCGACATTCGCCGACCGCGCGGCGCTACGATGGTTGCGCTGCGGCGACGGGCGGGTCAGCGGCGGGTGGGGCGACCGGTGCCGGGCTACGCCGGCCGAAGAGCCAGAGCAGCCATTCATTTGCGGTCTGGATGATGACATAGAGCGCCGGCGTAAACAGCAGGCAGAGAATCGTATTGCCGATCATGCCGCCGAAGACGGCGGTTCCGAGCGATTGCCGGCTGGCGGCGCCGGCGCCGCTCGCGAACAGCAACGGCAGTACGCCGAGGATGAACGTCAGCGACGTCATCATGATCGGGCGAAAGCGCAGCTGGGCGGCGTCGATCGCGGCCTCGCCGATCGTCATGCCCTTCGCGCGATTTTCGCGGGCGAACTCGACAATCAGAATGGCATTCTTGGCGCCCAGGCCGACCAGCAGCACCAGGCCGATCTGCGTGAACACATTGTTGTCGAGGCCGCGATACCACAGCGCGGCCATCGCGCCGATGATCACCAGCGGCACGCTCAGCACGACCGCCAGCGGCGTCGCAAAGCTTTCGTATTGCGCCGCCAGAATCAGGTAGACGAGCAGAATCGCCAGGGCAAAGACCAGCAGGCCTTGATTGCCCACGCGCGCTTCCTGATAGGCCAGCGCGGTCCACTCGTAGCCCATCTCCGGCGGAATCGCGCTGCGGGCGGCGGCGGCCATCGTTCGCATGGCGTCGCCGGTGGTCGCGCCGGGGATCGGGATGCCGTTGATCGTCGACGCGGTGTACATGTTGTAGCGATTGACGCGATCCGGGCCGACGATGTCGCGCACCGTGAGCACCGCGCCGAGCGGGACCATCTCGCCTTCGCGGTTGCGCACTTCGATGCGGGCGATGTCCTCGCGTGATTGGCGGAAGCGGCTGTCGGCCTGCAGATTGACCTGCCAGGTGCGGCCGAACTGGTTGAAGTCATTGACGTAGATCGAGCCGAGAAAACCCTGCAGCGCATCGAAGACATCCTGCAGGTTGAGGTTCATGCGCAGAATGCGCTCGCGGTCGATGTCGAGATAAATCTGCGGCACCCCGGAACGAAACGATGAAAACGCAAAGGCGATGGTCGGCGGCTGCTGCCCCATCATCGCGCTGATGGCGTCACGGGAGGCCGCTTCGAGCGCTTCGCGGCCGAGGTTGCCGCGATCCTGCAGGCGCATGTCGATCGCGGAGGCGTTGCCCAGGCCGGGAATCGCCGGCAGCGAGAAAACGAGAAACTGCGCCTCCTGGATCGGCGCAAGGCGGGCGTTGATCTCGCCCATGATCTGCTCGAGGCTGCGATGTTTGCGCTCGCGCACGTCCCAGGGTTCCAGCACGATCCAGGCGTTGGCGAGGTTGGCGGCGTTGCCTTCCAGCACCGAGAAACCCGCCAGGGTGATCACGTTTTGCACGCCGTCGACGCCGTCGCGGCCATCGCCATCCTTGAGCAGCAACGCGCGGATGCGATCCGCGATGTCGATCGAGCGCTCCAACGAGGCGCCATCGGGCAACTGCGCCGCGACCACGACAAAGCCCAGATCTTCATTGGGCACGAAGCCGGTCGGCACGCGGCCGTAGAACCAGGCCGTCGCGAGCAGAATCGCCGCAAAGGGCAGGAGCGTCAGCGCGGCGCCGCGCACCGTCAGCCGGATGCAGGCGGCGTACACAACGGTGAGCGCGTCGAAACCGCGCTCAAACAGCCAGCCGAATGCGGTGAAGGGCCAGAAAACGATCCGTCCGATCGTCCAGGGACGGGGGCGCGCATGGCCGTGGTCGGCGTGGAGGGTCATGAGCAACGCGGCGAGGGCGGGGCTGAGGGTCAGCGCGCAAACCGCCGAGAGCGCCGTGCTGGCGGCAATCGTCAGCGCGAACTGGCGATACATCTCACCGGTGATGCCCGGCAGGGCCGCCGCCGGAACAAAGACGCTCATGAGAACGAGCGTGATGGCGACGACAGCGCCGGTAATCTCACCCATCGCGCGGATCGTGGCCTCTTTCGCGCCGAGGCCGTGCTCGCGCATGTTGCGTTCGACGTTCTCCACCACGACGATCGCATCATCGACGACGATGCCGATCGCCAGCACCAGGCCGAACATCGTCAGCATGTTGATGCTGAAACCGAAGAGTGCGAGAAAGAGCAGCGTGCCGATCAGTGACACGGGAATCGTCAGGGCGGGGATCAGCGTCGTGCGAAGACTGCGCAGGAAGACCAGCACGACGATGAAGACCAGTGCGAACGCCTCATAGAGCGTCTTGTAGACCTCCACCAGCGAGGCCTTGATGAACATCGAAGAGTCATAGAAGAAGCTCGCCCGCAAGCCCTGCGGCAGGCGCGGGCGGAGCTCCTCGAGCTTGGCCTCGATCTGGCCGGTCAAGTCCACAAGGTTGGCGCCCGGCAACTGGTAGACGATGAGGATCGCGCTGGGCCGGCCATTGAAGGTCGAAGCGGTGCTGTAGTCGCGGGCGCCCAGCTCGACGCGGGCCACGTCGCGAACGCGCACGACTTCCGCCAGCGCGCCGTTGCGCCCCGGCACGCTGCGGACGATGATCTGACCGAACTCCTCCGGTGCGATCAACCGGCCCTTGGTCGTGATGACCAGCTCAAAGTCGGTGCCGTCCGGGGCGGGCTGCGCGCCGATCTTGCCGACGGCGACCTGCACGTTCTGTCCGCGGATGGCGTTGATCACGTCGTTGACGGTGATTCCGCGGGCTTTAAGACGGTCGGGCTCGAGCCAGACGCGCATGCCATACTCTTTGGCCGGCACGATGTTGATGCCGCCCACGCCGTAGATGCGCGAAAATTCGTCGCGCCAATTGATCAGCAGATAGTTCGAGATGTACAGATCATCGAAGATCGGCTTGCCGTCGGGGCCGGCGTCGGAATAGAGGCTGATGACGCCCGCGAGATTGGTCGATTGTTTGCGGGTCGTCACGCCCAGCCGGCGGACATCCTCGGGCAGCTTGGCCTGCGCGATGCTGACGCGATTCTGCACGAGCACTGCGGCGAGGTCGATGTCCGCGCCGACCTCAAACGCCACGTCCAGCGAATAGCGCCCGTCGCTCGCGGTCGATTGCATGTAGATCATGCGCTCGACGCCGTTGACTTCCTGCTCGATCGGGGCGGAGACGGTATCGGCGATCGTCTGCGCATTGGCGCCGGGGTAGAGCGCTTCGATGCGAACCACCGGCGGCGCGAGTTCCGGATACTGCGCGACGGGCAACAGGAAATAGGCCACGAAGCCCAGCAGGGTGATCAGGATTGACAGGACGCAGGCAAAGACCGGCCGCTCGATGAAGAATTTGCTGAACATCGATTAGTGCCCTGCCGCCGGCGCGGCCGGTTTCGAGGTGGCGGCGGCGAGCGCCTCCGCGGTGAGCGGCTTGACGACCATGCCGGGCCTGGCGCGCTGCAGGCCGTTGACGATGACGCGCTCCTGTTCAGCGAGCGGGAATTTGCCGCTTTCATCGGGGAGGAGCGCGCGCCGCCGCCCGAGCAGTTGACCGGGCGTCACGTCGCGCCGGCCGACCTTGTTCTCGGCCTCGACCACGAGCAGGTGCGGGCCGCGCTGATCGCGCATGACGGCGACGTCGGGCACGGTCAGCACCTGTTGTTCGCCGATGGGCGTGCGCAGGCGCACATACATGCCCGGCAGGAGCAGGCCGTCGGTGTTCTCAAAGATCGCCTCCACGGTGATCGAGCCGGTTTGTGGGTTGAGGCCGATGTCCGCCGCCGTGAATTGGCCGACATAGGGAAAATCTTCGCGATCGGACAGCCCCATGTAGACCGCGAGGTTGTCGCGGCCCTGTTCTCCGGGGCGGCGGCCCTGAAAGGCGCGCCGCGTGCGCATGAGCCGGGCTTCATCGAGCGAATAGGTCGCGTAAAAACGCTTCTCATCGGCGACGTGCGCGAGCAGCGTCGCATCGCCGGCGCCGACGAGTTGGCCCGGTTCGATGGTGATGATGCTGATGCGACCGGTGATCGGCGCGCGGATTTCAGTGAACTCGAGATTGAGCCTGGTGGCGGCCAGCTCCGCCTCGGCCAGCGCCACCTGGGCGATCGCACTGTCGCGCTCGGTCCGGACGCGGTCAAACTCGCTGCGCGAGGCCGCGTCGCGCGCGATCAAGTCCTGCACGCGGCGCAGCTCAATTTCGGTGAAGTCGGCCCGCGCCTTCATCACGCCGACCTGCGCCTCGGCCCGCAGGACCGCCGCTTGATATTCGCGCGGGTCGATCGTGAAGAGCAACTGCCCCTCGTTCACGACGCTGCCGCCGGCGACGTGCCGCTCCTTAAGAAAGCCGCGGACGCGCGCCCGGATTTCGACCGTCTCACTTGGTCGGAGGGCCCCCGTGAACTCCAATACATCCGGCGCCGTTTCGAGCCGGGGCGGCTCGACCGTGACTTCAGGCGGAGGCGGGGCGACGAAGGCCGCCGGGGGCGGCTTGCAGCCGAGAAGCAGCACGGCCAGCGGCAGCATCCCGAGCACTCGGAGGCGCCGCCGGTGCATCCGGCAAGAGCGTGAGTTATTCATGCGGCGAAAATCCGATCGGGTCGCCAGAGCCGGCTGCCTGCATCGCCCGCGACGGGCCAAACGGAATGTAGCCGCACGCGCAACTCTGACACGCCGCATATCATAGTCCGGAAAAGCTGATCCGCAGGTCCGGCCTGACGGACCCGAATGTGATTCGCTCAAACCACCGGCGTTGGCGGCGGCCGCGAGGCTGCGAGCGCTCTATCTGCGGGCGGTGCAAGAAACTGTCAGATCGAATGGAACGGGGCAAACGGGCAATACCGGGCATCGTGGAGCGTTTACCTGACTGGACGCCCGGCTTAGAGCATTTTGAGAATTGCTCGGCTTCTGGCAGAGCCACGGCTTCTGGCAGAGCCACGACCGTAAGGGAGTGGTGAGGTGAATCCTGAATATCCGCTTCCTTACGGTCGCGGCTCTGCTTTGTGCGCGGCGCTGCTTGCCTTGTAGGGTCGGCGATGCGTAGCCGACGGCGCCATTGAGCCGCAGTCGGCACGCTACCGACGCGGCGTCGGACACGGAGTTCCGACGCTGCAGCGATGCCAAAGCCAAGCGCGATTCGAAGACCGCTTCCTTACGGTCGCGGCTCAGCTTTAGGCGACAGACCGAATTTGAGTATGCTCGAGTGTCAGCCGGCAAATCGGCAACAGAAAGTATCTGGAGAAGACCCATGCGAACGTTGATTCACCTCGGAATTCGAAGCGTACTTGCGGCGGCCGGGCTGGCGATGCTAAGCGGCTGCGGCAGCGCGGGCCTGCCGCAAGCGGCAATCGATGAGCTGGCCGACCTGAATGATGACGGGGCGGCGGCGATGACGTTGCCATTCCTCGCGCCGCCGGGCACGACCCTGGCAGCGGAGATCGAGAAGCAGGGCACATTCCTGAGCGAAGCCGAGAAGACGCAGCTTCAGGAATTGCGCAATCAGCTTGATCAAGGCACGCTCACGCCGACGGACTTTGCGACGCAGGCGGACGCGTTGCTCGGCGATCGCTTTGCGCCCGGGCGCGAGGCGCGCGGGCAGCGCCGGATCGAGCGCGTCACGCGCTGGCTGCAGCTCACCGACGAACAGGCCGAGCAGGCGCGTACGATCGGCCGCACCACCGGACGCGCGGTGCGCAAAGTCATGCTCGAGAGCCGCGCCGCAATCCGGCTGATCCTCACCGATGAACAGCGGACCCGCTTTGACGAACTGCGCGCGGACAAATTCGCCGACATCCGTTCGGATGAGCCGATCGAGCGCGGGCCGGGGCGCTTGGCGGAGCGCCGGGCGCGTCGCGGCGAATTCCTGCAGCGGCTGGCGGATGAGTTGCAGTTGACGGACGATCAGCGGGCGCAGATTCGCACGCTCCGCGAAGGCGCACGGGAACAGGCCCAAACGCTGCGACAGACGGCCCGCGAGCAATTCCGGGCGCTGCTGACGCCGGAACAAACCGAGCGCCTCGAAACCCGCCGGGCGCGTTTTCTTGAGCGCCATCCGCGTCTGGCCGACTGGCTGGAGCAGCGCCAGAACCAGGCCAAGTAAGCCGAAGCGCGATCACAGTCACGCGAACTTAAGGATATTGCACGAACCAAGCCGCCGGGCGAATGGGCTTAGCCAGCCTGTTCGCCCGTTTTTTTCACGATCCAGATAGGGAGACGGCAAGATCAAGGCAGGTGATAAAGTGAAAACGTGATAAGGTGAATAGACGAAGGGCGAACCGCTGCTTCAGCAGCGACTTCCAGTTGCCCCTTCTTCCATTTCGCTCTTCGCAATTCGCACTTTTCTTAAATCCCCGGCACATCAAATTCACCCGCGGACTGATTGCCGACCGTGACCGAGACGGTTCCGTCGCTGGGGCTGCCGGAGTCGAAGGAGGCCACAATCGTCGAGCCATTCAATGCGAAGCTCGCCGTTCCGGCTTCGGGAATGAAGTTGCCGTTGTTCACCGGGTCGCAGACGAGTCCGCTCAGCGTCAGCGAGTAGGCTGCTCCCTGGGCGTCGGTCAGGGTCAGCGCGCTGGAAGAAATCGTGATCAGTCCGACGGCGTTCACCACGATCGAGATCGCGCCTGCGACCGTGCCGATGCCGGCGACCGTGAGATTCGCGGTGCCTGTCAGCGTGACGCTGTCTGTGGCCGAGCGTGCGACGGTGATCGCGACGGTTCCGGTCACAGCCGCGCCGTCGATGACCAGGTTACTCAAGGTGCACTCGACCGAGAGCGTGCCGAGCGTGATGACACAATCGACCGTGCCGCTGATGGTCTTGTTGCCAGTCGCGGCCGAGCTGCAGCCGGCGCCATAGTCGAGCCGGGCGACCGCGGAAGTGTCGGTCGTCAGAACCGTGAAGCGCGGACACGTGCCCTCGTTGAAGCGCGTCGTGAGCCGGCTGAGATTCAGTTGGCTGCTCTGAAAATTGGCGAGCGTGGCGGAAAACTCACCGAGCGCGACCAGCCCTTGGGCGACGTCGGTCAAGGCGGTTTTTTGAGCGTCACTAAGGCTGACCGTGGCGCCGCCATTGTTGTTGCTGTTGTCGCCATTGCCCGAACCACTCGGCTGCGGGCAGCCGCCCAAGCCGATTACGAAAACCAGCATCAGACCCAACAAACGGGCGCGGGTGGTCACGGGGACACCTCCATGTTTGGGCCATCCGGCCCAAGTCCGACTCGTCGCCGCACGATCGCGCGGGCCATGCGAAGCCCCGGCGGAGTCCGGCATATTCTACCTTCGGCCGAATGCGACGTGATTGTTGAATCGCGCGGCTCGGCCTAAACCTGCAAGAGGCCTGGAGCCAAGCCGCGATTGTGAGGGGGCGCACTTCGTTCGCACGGCTCTGACACGCAACTCCGGTGCACCGTAGCCCCATTGGCACGGGCCTTTCTCGCGCAGCCGCCGCACGCTCTACCTTCATTGGCGGCAGGGACTTGCAAGTCGGCGCCGGCGCAGAAACGGGGCGCTCGCGCGGGCCGTTTGCGGCGGGTCGTCGTATTTGTCCCGGCAAGGCGAACGATGGTTGTCCGGGCCTTACAGGCCCTGGTCATCGACCTGTCGGCATCCATCGCTCGGGGGTGATCGCCGATCTTGTGCGCCCTCCGGGCGCAGATGGCGATCGCGAACGATTTCAATTCTCGAAATGACAAAAGAACCTAAAAACTTGGCGCCGACCGATGCCTCGCCGGCGTCATTCCGGCCCTCGCAAATGCGGCACCGCGCCCCTACGATGAACGTCGGCATTCATCATCCACTAAGACCAGCAAGAGGATGCAGCAAATGGCGACCGCAACGATGAAAAAGAAGAGCAAGACCATCGCAAAATCGACCGGCAAAGGCCCCGCCAAAGCCGGCGGCGGCGGAAAGAAAAAATACGTCTACTTCTTCGGCGACGGCCGGGCCGAAGGTCAGGGCCACATGCGCGAGACGCTCGGCGGAAAGGGCGCGGGGTTGGCCGAAATGACCGAGATCGGACTGCCGGTGCCGGGCGGGTTCACGATTTCCGTCGATGCCTGCGAGCACTTTCACGCGAACGGCGAAGAGTGGCCCGCGGGACTCGAGAAGGAAGTGCAGCAGCACATTGCCCGGCTCGAGAAGGTGACCGGCAAGAAGCTCGGCGATCCGCGCGATCCGCTGCTCGTCTCCGTGCGCAGCGGCGCCGCGCGCTCGATGCCGGGCATGATGGAGACGATTCTCAATCTCGGTCTGAATGACGAAAGCGTGCGCGGCCTGGCGGCGGCGACCGCGAATCCGCGCTTCGCGTGGGACGCGTATCGGCGCTTCATCCAGATGTACTCGACCGTCGTCGTCGGGCTGAGCAAGTCCACGCTTGAGGACAAGCTTCATCACATCAAAGAGCGGCTCGGCGTCAAGCTCGACACCGAGATTCCGGCGGAAAGCCTGCAGGAGTTGTGCGATGACTTCAAGGCGTTTTATCTGGAGCAGACCGGCCATGCCTTCCCGCAAGACCCTGGGAAGCAGCTGCGCTGGGCGATCAACGCCGTCTTCCACTCGTGGAACGCCGAGAAGGCCGCGACCTATCGGCGCGTCGAGAAGATCACCAATCTCAAGGGCACCGCGGTCAACGTCTGTCAGATGGTCTTCGGCAATCTCGGCGACGACTCGGGCACGGGCGTCTGTTTTACGCGCGACCCCAGCACCGGCGAAAACGAGTTTTATGGCGATCTCTTGATCAATGCGCAGGGCGAGGATGTCGTCGCCGGCATTCGCACGCCGCTGCACCTCTCAGACCTCAAGAAGCTGATGCCGGAGGTCTATGACCAATTGCTCGCCGTGCGGGCGATCCTCGAGATGCACTATCGCGACATGCAGGATCTCGAGTTCACGGTCGAGCGCGGCAAGCTCTACATGCTGCAATGTCGCTCCGGCAAGCGCAGCCCGATCGCGGCCTTCCGCATCGCCGTCGAGCAGGCGACCAAGCCGCTGCTCTCGAAGGCCGAGGCCGCGCGGCTGGCGCGCAAGGGCTATCTGCCGAAGCGCTATGCCGACGCCGCGACGCGGCCGGTGCTCTCGAAGGATGACGCGCTGCGGCGCCTGGGGACGGCGGAGATCGAGCGGCTGTTCTATCCGGTGATTGACAGCCGCGTCTCGCGCGATGAGCTGGCCCGCCGTCGGCTGACGAGCGGCATCAACGCGGTGCCCGGCGCAGCGAGCGGTCGCATCGTCTTCAGCGCCGACGCCGCTGAAGAGCAGGCCGCGCGCGGCGAAGCGGTCATTCTCGTTCGCAAGGAGACCAGCCCCGAGGATGTCGGCGGCATGCAGGCGGCCAAGGGCATCCTGACCGCGACCGGCGGCAAAACGAGCCACGCGGCGGTGGTGGCGCGCGGCTGGGGCAAGTGCTGCGTTGTCGGCGCGGAGGAGCTCCGCATTGATTACACGCGGGCCAGCCTGAGCGTGAACGGGCGCACCCTGCGCGCAGGCGATTGGATCACACTCGATGGCTCACTCGGCGAGGTTTATGAAGGGCAAATGGAGCTGGTCCGTCCGGAACCGCCGAAGGAGTATTACACGATGATGACGTGGGCCGATCAGCGCCGGCGGCTGCGCGTGCGGACCAACGCCGACACGCCGGAGGACGCCCAGAAGGCGATCGAGATGGGGGCCGAGGGCATCGGCCTGTGTCGCACGGAGCACATGTTCTTCGCCACGCGCGAGCGGCAGCTTGCGATTCAGGAGATGATCGTCGCGGAGAACAAGGAGCAGCGCGTCGCGGCGCTGGCGAAGCTGCTGCCGTTCCAGCGGGCGGATTTCATCGGCATCTTCGAGGCGATGGACGGCAAGCCGGTGACGATCCGGCTGATCGACCCGCCGCTGCATGAATTCGTGCCCAAGACCCCGGAGCAGGCCGAGGCGCTTTCGAAGGTGACGGGCCACAGCGTGGCGCACATTCTGGAGCGGAGCGAGGCGCTGCATGAGGCCAACCCGATGCTGGGCCATCGCGGCTGCCGGCTGTGCATTACCTATCCCGAGATTCTGGAGATGCAGGTGCGGGCGATCATCGAGGCGGCGATTCACTGCACAAAAAAGAAGGTGAAGGTGCTGCCGGAGATCATGATCCCGCTGACGAACGACGCGAACGAGCTGCGCATCCTGACGGAGCAGACGCGTCGCCTCGCCGATGAACTCATCGGCCAATCCCGCGTCAAACTCGACTACCTCGTCGGCACGATGATTGAGACGCCGCGCGCTGCGCTGACCGCGGGCAAGGTTTCGGAGACGGCCCAGTTCTTCAGTTTCGGCACGAACGACCTGACGCAGATGACGATGGGATTGTCGCGTGATGATGCCGGCCGCTTTCTGCCGGAATACATCGCGAACGGCCACATTTTCGCGGAGGATCCATTCCAGACGCTCGATCAGGAGGGCGTCGGGCTGCTCGTGCGCACGGCGATCGCGGAAGGCCGCGCGGCCCACCCGAAGCTGAAGGTCGGCATCTGCGGCGAGCACGGCGGCGACGGTCCGAGCGTGAAATTCTGCCACGCGGTCGGGATGGATTACGTGAGCTGTTCACCCTATCGCGTGCCGATCGCGCGGCTGGCGGCGGCGCAAGCGGTGATTGAGGAAGAGGCGGCGGATATGAGATCGGCGCGACGCAAATCTTTGGCAGCGCGTCGGTGAGCAACGATTTGCCTGATTTTCTGCTACGATTCAATAGTTGTAAGCTATTGGAGTGAATCCGATCATGAATGCTTCGATGCCGAGTGCTTCCAAACGAGACTTTGATTGGTACGTCGGTCACGCGCTGGAGCTTGACGAGCGCTTTGGCGGTAAGTGGATCGCGATCCGGGCCGAACAGGTCGTCGGTGAGGGCGATACTGCCGTTGAGGCTTCCGACCTCGCTGGACAACGGTGTGGTACGACGGATGTTTTGCTAGTCTATGTGCCGCGCGACCCAGAGACCTGGTATGGCAGTCTTTGGCTGGCGACAGATTAAATCGGCCAATTTTGGACAGATCTGGGTTCCCGTGGCGTCCGCGTCGTTGACGGCGGGCGGTGGGGCGTTTCATACGTTTCTCTTCGCGGTGGACAGTGGTGCGATTATCTCGGTGTTGGGCGGTGAGGTCGTTGCACGGCTGGGCATCATGCTTGAAGCCGGCAAGCGGGTCGAAATATCCAGTGTCGGCGGTGGAAAACTCATCGCCTATATTCACCATTTACCGACGCGAATCGGCGATGACAATCCGATGGCCACGGTGCCTTTTGCAGTCACGGCGGATCGAGGCACTCCGAACCTGCTCGGCCGTTTAGGTGTCTTTGATCGGTTTCGAGTGGAATTCGATGGCAAGAAACATACCACCACGATTGCTTGACTACTCACTGTCGACTATGCGGCGCCGAGTTCCCGTGGCGTTGCTCCTGCTCATGGGCGTTATCTCGGTGACGGCATCGGAGCATGCATCTTCACTCTGTCCACACGCCGACGCGATCATCGACGCGGCGTTGCACGACAGCCGCGCGTACGAAAAGCTCACGGAATTGTGCGACGACATCGGCCATCGGCTCTCCGGCTCGCCGCAATATGACCAGGCGGTGCTGTGGGCGCTGCGAAAGTTCCACGAAGACGGCCTCGACAACATTCGTCCCGAGTGCGTGATGGTCCCGCGCTGGGTGCGCGGCGAAGAGTCTTGCGAGATGCTCACGCCGCGCTATCAGAAGCTGGCGATGCTCGGATTGGGCGGCTCGGTGGCGACGCCGCCGGAGGGGATCACCGCCGAAGTGGTTCCGGTGCGCGACGAGGCGGAGCTGCGCCGGCTCGGCCCCAGCGTGCGCGGCAAATTCGTGCTCTTCACCTTCGCGATGCCGCAGTATGACCCGCAGCACGGCACGGGCTATGGCCTGGCGGTGCGATTTCGGGTGGTCGGGGCGAAGTGGGCCGCCGGCTATGGCGCGGCGGCCAGTTTGATCCGCTCGGTCACCGCGCGCAGCTTGCGCTCGCCGCACACCGGCATGATGGACTACACCGACACGCCGCGCAAAATCCCCGCCGCCGCGCTCTCGGCAGAGGATGTCGAGCAAATTCAGCGGCTGCATGCGCGTGGGATTCCCATCACGCTGCGGCTGGTGATGAACGCGCGCGACGAGGGGCTGACGCCTGCGGCCAACGCGATCGCGGAGCTGCCCGGGCGCGAACGGCCGGAAGAAATCGTCGTCATCGGCGGCCATCTCGATTCGTGGGATGTCGGGCAGGGTGCGCTCGACGACGGCGGCGGGTGCGTCGTCGCGATGGAGGCGCTGCGCATCCTGCGCCGGCTCGACCTGCGCCCGCGGCGGACGATCCGCGTCGTGCTCTTTGCCAATGAGGAGAACGGCCTCGCCGGCGGGCGCACCTATGCGGCGGAACATGCGGATGAACTGCCACGCCATTTCGCGGCGATCGAGTGTGACGGCGGCGTCGCGGCCCCGCGCGGCTTCACATTCGAGATCAACGTGGAAGAGCGCGTGAAGCGGCTGAACCAACAATTGCAGCCCTACGCGGCGCTCTTCGCACGGCTGGGGGAGCTGACGCTGCGACCCGGCGGCAGCGGCGCCGACATCTCGCCGATGAAGCCTGCCGGCGTGCCGCTCTTTGGTCACAACGCCGATATGTCGACCTATTTCGACTATCACCACTCGCAAGCCGACACGCTCGACAAGATCAACCGCGAAGATCTGAACAAGAACGTGGCGGCGATGGCGCTGATGGCGTACATCCTCGCCGACTGGCCGAGTGAGAAGCTCGGTGAATGAAGGCGCGAGCGCCGCTCATGGTCATGCCACACACTCACACGAGCACTCTGATGCATTCAATCCGCGCGGGACGCAACTGCTTCCGTATGCTTCGAGTTTCCATGCGGCACATTCAGAAGTCGGCTCTCCGGCGCGGCTATCGGGCGCATCGTCAACTGGGCAGTTGCGAATAGCGGAGCCGCGACCATCTGGAAGCGGAGATTCAACGTAAATCCGACCACGCTGCTTTCGCCGAGCTCTGCAAGAGCGACACGGCAATTCTGAAAGTTCGCGCGCATCAAGACGCGCGCGGTTCGCTGAGCGACGGGGCAAGCTACGGATGATCGTCGCGAAAACGCTGTCAGCCGCGAGGGGCCGCCGATACGGGCATATTTCGAGCGGGCGCTGTCAAGCAAGACCGCTTCCTGACGGTCGCGGCTCTGCTTGCGGTCGGGGTTCGGCTGACGGTCGCGGCTCTGCTGCGGGCTGACCGTACCCCGGTTTTTCCTGTAGGCGGCGCTGCGCGCGGCCGCTGCCAGACCGATATACTGCACAATTCGCGACCTTGAACCGACGAGGGCGGAACTGTGGAAGCTCGTACGATTCGGATTGTCGGCGCGCGACAACATAACCTGCGCAATCTGTCGCTTGACATTCCGCGCGATCGCCTGGTTGTGCTCACCGGATTAAGCGGATCGGGCAAGAGCAGCCTCGCCTTTGACACGATCTATGCCGAGGGGCAGCGGAAATATGTCGAGTCGCTTTCGGTGCACGCCCGGCACTTCCTCGAGCAACTTGAAAAGCCCGACGTGGACCAGATCGAGGGCCTGCCGCCCACGCTGGCGATCGAGCAGCGCGCCACCGCCGTCAACCCGCGCTCGACCGTCGCGACCACGACCGAGATTTACGATTTTTTGCGCGTGCTCTTCGCCCGCGTCGGCCAGCCGCACTGTCCCAAGTGCGGCCAGGCAATTTTTCGCCGCACGGTCGATCAGATTGTCGATGAGGTGATGGCCTATCCGCCGGCGTCGCGCGTGATGTTGCTGGCGCCGCTGCTGCGCGGGCGCGGCGGCGATCCGGAGCAGGCCCTGCGGCGCATCGCGCGCGAGGGATTTGTGCGGGCGCGCGTCAATGGCGAGCTGATCGACGTCAAGGATGTGGGCGAGATCGGCAAGGGCCGCAAGCTCGACGTCGACATCGTGATTGATCGCATCGTGCTGCGCGACGACGTGCGCAGCCGCGTCGCGGATGCGATCGAGCTGTCGCTGGCGCTGGGAGAGGGCACGCTGATCGCCAGCCGCCATCGCGGTGACGCCGCCACCGGCTCCGGTCCGACCAACGGAAAATCCGAATGGTCCGACGAGGTCTTCAGCGAGCGGCATACGTGCACCACATGCGGCGTCGGTCTGCCGGAGCTTTCGCCGCGCATGTTCAGCTTTAACTCTCCCTATGGCGCGTGTGCGCCGTGCGGGGGTCTGGGGCGCGTGCCGCGCTTCGACCCGCAGTACATCGTGCCGGATGAGAATCAGCCGGTGATCGGCGGAGCGCTCACGCCCTGGGCCGGTCCCAAGGGCCGGCTCAGCGGCCCCGCGCTGAAGGCGGTCAAAGCGCTCTGCGCCGCGTTCAACATCAATCCGGAGACGCCCTTCCGCAATCTGCCCGAAGAGCTGCGACGCATGCTGCTCTTCGGCACCAAGCCCGCCGACACGCGCGCCCATGAGATCGAATTTGAGGGCGTCATTCCCAATCTCGAACGGCGAATCGCCAGCGCCGGCGGCGACGTGCGCAGCAGCCTCAGCGTCTATCAATGCGACGAGCTATGTCATGCCTGCGGCGGCGCGCGGTTACAGCCGGCGGCGCTGGCCGTGCGCGTCGCCGACCGCAACATCCACGATTGTGCGCAGATGACGATCGGCGCGGCGGCGGCGTTCTTTGATTCCGTGCGCTTTGAGGGCGAAGCCGAGGCCATCGCGGCTCCGATCCTGCGCGAAGTGCGCCAGCGGCTGCGCTTTCTCAATGAGGTCGGCCTGGACTATCTCGCGCTGGATCGCACGAGCGCAACGCTCTCCGGCGGCGAGGCTCAGCGCATCCGCCTCGCGACACAACTCGGCAGCGGCCTCGTCGGCGTGTGTTATGTGCTCGATGAGCCGACGATCGGACTGCACCAGCGCGACAATCAGCGCTTGCTCGCCGCGATCCGCCGGCTGGTGGAGATCGGCAATTCGGTGCTGGTCGTCGAGCATGACGAAGACGTGATCCGCGCGGCCGACTATTTGATCGACATGGGGCCGGGCGCCGGGTTGCACGGCGGCAAGATCATCGCGGCGGGCACGGCCGCCGAGGTGCTCGCCAACCCGCAATCGATCACGGGGCGCTATCTCAGCGGCGAATACAGCCTGGAGCTGCCCGAGCAACGCCGCCCGATTCGCAGTGACCGCACGCTGCAGATCGTGGGCGCGGCTGAAAACAACCTGAAAGGCATCGACGCGCGCATCCCGCTCGGCGTCTTTGTGGCGATCACCGGCGTCTCGGGCAGCGGCAAGAGCACGCTGATCTCGCAGACTCTCCTGCCCGCGCTGCGCCGCCGGCTCTACTTCAGCCGTGAGCGGCCGGGGGCGCATGAGCGCCTGCTCGGGGCCGAGTTCGTCGACAAAGTCATCGAGATCGATCAAACGCCGATCGGGCGCTCGCCGCGCAGCAACCCGGCGACGTACACCGGCGTCTTTGACGAAATCCGCCGGCTCTATGCCAAGACCAAGGAAGCGCGCGTCCGCGGCTTCGACGCCAGCCGCTTCTCGTTCAACGCCAAGGGCGGTCGCTGCGAGGCGTGTCAGGGGCAGGGCGTGCGGCGGATCGAGATGCATTTTTTGCCCGATGTGTTCGTCGTTTGCCAGGAGTGCAAGGGCACGCGCTATAACCGCGAGACGCTCGAAATCCGCTATCGCGCGCGGAGCATCGCCGACGTGCTCGCGATGCGCATCGAGGATTGCCTCAAGTTCTTCGACAGCTTTCCCAAGATCAAACAGGGCATTCAGGCGCTTTCCGACGTGGGCCTGGGATACATCGAGCTGGGCCAGCCGTCGAATACCCTCTCCGGCGGCGAGGCGC
>CAYQLG010000059.1:0-26768 GCA_964418235.1 uncultured Planctomycetales bacterium | reverse complement strand
CGTAGTAGCGAGTAGCGAGTAGCGAGTAGCGAGTGGCGAGTGGCGAGTGGCGAGTAGCGAGTAGCGAGTCGCGAGTTAAGCGTTATTAGCCATAGAAATATCGACGCAACCCCAAGCCCGCGGCGATCGCTCAATGTACTGCGAGTGAGCATGCCTCACTCGCTACTCGCAACTCGCTACTCCTTCCTCTGAACTCGCTACTCCTTCCTCTGAACTCGCTATTCTGAACTCGCTACTCGCTACTCTGAACTCGCTACTCTGAACTCGCTACTCTGAACTCGCTACTCCTCCAGCAGTCCGGCTAAGATACGTCCATGGACCACTCCCTCTCCGCCCGCGTCTCCAACGAACTGCTCCCATTCATCGAGCAGCCGGCGGCCTATATCGGCGGAGAGTGGAATCAGCTCACCCGGCCCGGCGATTGGGAGCGGGCTGACGTTCGCGTCGCCATCGCGTTTCCCGACGCCTACACGATCGGCATGTCGCACCTGGGCTGCCAGATTCTCTATTGGCTCTGCAACCACACGCCCGGCGTCTGCGCTGAACGCGTCTATTGCCCCTGGATCGATGCTGAAAAGATCATGCGTGACAAGGGCATCCCGCTCTTTACCTGGGACACGCGCCAGCCGGTCGCTTCGTGTGACATTCTCGCGATCTCGCTGCAATACGAGATGTGCTTCACGAATGTCATCAACCTGCTCGATCTCGCCGGCATACCTGTTCGCGCGGCGGATCGCGCCGCGACCGCCAGGGAGCGCTTCGATTCCAGCAGAACCGCGACCGTCAGGGAGCGATTGGGCGACGAACTGACGCCTCAATCCTGTGACGCGCCGACAATCGATCTGAACAGCGCGGGTGCTTCATCGTCCGGCGCGCAGCCCGAGCGACGACTCGATCCGAAGGTCGCCGCGGATTCTCCGCTTCCTGACGGGCGCGGCTCTGCCATGCCTCGCGGGCGCGGCTCTGACATACACGACGGGCGCGGCGCCGGGCATCCGCTTCGCGACGATTGGCCCATCGTCATCGCCGGCGGTCCGCAGGCCGACAACCCGGAACCCATCGCCGAATTCATCGATCTCATCGTCATCGGCGACGGCGAAGATCCGCTGCGCGAGTTGCTCTGCGCCTATCAGGAATACAAGGCCGCCGGTCTGTCGCGGCACGCGATCATCCTCGCGCTCGCGCGGCGATTTCCCTTCTGCTATGCCCCGAAACACTATCAGCCCAGCTATCACGCCGATGGCACGCTCGCCGGCCTCGTTCCGCTGGAGAGCGGCCTGCCCGCGCGAATTGAGCGGGCCAAGACCGCCGACTTCGGCGCGGCGCCCTTTCCGCGACGGCCGATCGTGCCGTGGATCGACGTCGTGCACGACCGCGTCGGCATTGAGATCATGCGCGGCTGCCCGCAGGTCTGCCGCTTCTGTCACGCCGGCTACACCAAGCGCCCGCTGAAGTATCGCACGGTCGATGAAATTCTCGACATCGCCGAGGAGGCCTATTGGGCCACCGGCCACCACGAGATCGGCCTCCTGAGCCTTTCATCCGCCGACTATCCGCATTTGAAGGAACTATCGACGCGCTTTCATGAGCGTTTCAACCCGCGTTTTGTCAATCTTTCGTTTCCGTCGCTGCGCGTCGACAAGATGCTGCAAAACATTCCGTGGATGGCGAGCACCGTCCGCAAGGGCAGCATCACCATGGCCGTCGAAGCCGCCAGCGACGACATGCGCCGCGCCATCCGCAAGAAAGTCACCGACGGCAATTTGCTCGACGGCGTTCGCGAGGTCTACAAGGCCGGCTGGAACCGCGTGAAGCTCTACTTCATGGCGGGCTTCCCCGGCGAGCGGCCGGCGGACATCGACGCCATCTGGCATCTGGCCAACGCCGTCAGTTGGGAACGCACCAAAGTCGGCAAAGGCCCCGCCGAAGTAACCGCCTCTGTCGGCTGGCTCGTGCCCAAGCCCTTCACACCCCTGCAATGGATGGCTCAGCCGCGCATGGAGTATTTTCAGGCCGTCCGAGATCGGCTGAGGTTGCTCTCCGGCCAGTGGCGCGGCGGAAAGCCGGCAGCGCCCTCCACGAACGAGGCTACGGCGGGCGTCGCGCCGGTCTTCCCCGGCGATAGCCACGGCGGTTATGGCGGCGTCGCACAGATGCGCGAGGACGACACGAGCGGTGCAGCCGCCCATGGTGAGGACGTACATTCCGGCGGTGGCGGGGTCAATAGCGAGGGTAGCATGGGCCTCTGGCCCGTGCGGCCGGGCGAGGTGGGAACGTGGGAACGTCGGAACGTCGGAATGGAAGGCACGACATCAACGGCTCCGCCGCAGAAAGTTGCTTCCGTCGATCCACGCATTGCGGAGCTGCAAAAGCCCATCCCCGGTCGCGGCGGCTATTGGAACGGAAAAAAATCGCACGTGAAGATCATCACGCATCACCCCTATCGCTCGATCCTCGAAGCCGTCTTTTCACGCGGCGATCGGCGGCTGACCGCGGTGTTGCTGGAGGCATGGCGGCGCGGGGCGCGCTTTGACGGCTGGGACGACACCTTTAACGTCGCGCTCTGGCAGGCCGCCTTCGACGCCACCGGCGTCGACCCCGACTGGTACGCCCACCGCGAACGCAGCTACGAAGAGTGTTTGCCGTGGGATCACATCGGCCTGCACATGAGTCGCGACTATCTGGAACGCGGCTATGACGACATGTTCACGCAAATCGGGGTCAGCAAACCGCTTCCGGTCGTATCCGGCCCGTAGCCCGTACGAGGCCGAGACACCATGCCCAACATGCTGCCGAAGCGCCGCCGCCCCCCTGCCGGGCCGCCGTCGGAACACCCTCCGGCAACGGCCCCCCTGCCTTTGAGCGCCCAGCGTCGGCTCGCGCCGCCGCGACCGTGGATTTATCTCACGGCGTTTGCACTAGCCGGGCTGGGCGCGATGTTAGCCGCGCCGTTGCTGTCGCATTACTACGGCGAATGGCGCCGTCCGCTGATCGCATGGATGGTGCAAAACAATCTGGTCGGGTCGTGGCTTTGGACGGTCGTGCACGGCATCAACCTGCGCGACGTGGTGATCGGCCTGCTCGCCGGCTGGTTGATCGGGTGGTGCAGCTTTCACCATTGGCGGCGCTTCACGCTTTATTTTGCGGTGGCGTTCATCATCGTTCGCACGGTGGCGTGGCACTTCAACGGCTTTCTTGAGTACAAAGTGCACCTTCACGGACCGCGCTGGCTGATCAACATTCCGTTGCAGTTGGCCATGTTGTTGCCCGCCGCGCTGCTGGCGGCGTGGTGCGGCTCGCAGCCGCAGCGCCGCCTGCGTGAGAATCGCCGTGCGCTGGGCCATTGCGCGCAGTGCGGCTATGACCTGCGCGGCACCCAGACGCCGCGCTGCCCGGAATGCGGAGCGGTCGGCGTGCTGTAGCGTCGGCCCTCCGTGGCCGACGGCGTGTCGTTGCGTCGGACCTCCGTAGCCGACAACATCTGCCGTCGGCTTTCGATGCCTGACCACCCCAGCGTCCCTTTTTCCCGCCTCATTTCCAGGCTGGACAAACGTCTGCCATACAGCGATCCAGCCTGCAAAAAGCTGCAATCCAGCGTAGTGCAATTGCACCACGTGGTGGAGCACTTTTGCTCCAAGTTCTTCAACTCCCAAACGATGCACCGAACCAAGCCATCTCCGACATCCGCTGCTTGCCGCAGTCGGGTGACATTATGCTGATGCGCGACGAGCGCGGTTGCGCACGAAATTATCATGGAGAAACCGCAGCATCTATTGATCGGCCTTCAAGGCCCCTTAATAATATACGGGGCGGGGTGTACCCGCCCCTAGCCATACTACCTTCATTCATGGTGGACGCATGAACATGAACTTCCGACATCTGGGCGCGGCGGCAAAGCCGGGCCGCCCGCGCGGCTTCACGCTCGTTGAGCTGCTGACCGTCATCGCGATCATCGCCCTGCTGATCGGCATCCTGCTGCCGTCACTGGGCCGGGCGCGCGACGCAGCCAAAAACGCCAAGACCCGCGCCAACCTGAAAAGCATCGGCGACGGACTGGAGCTTTTCAAGAACGACAATGAGCGCGATCCCTCGGTCAAGGGCGAAGATTATCCTACTTCAGCTGTTGGCGAAGACATCGCTCGGGCAGGTCAGCAGCGCATCTTTGGTGCGAATCTGCTGGTGCGGTACTTGGCCGGAGACGACTTGAAAGGCTACGCACCGCGGCAATCGCTGCCGCGCCAGATATTGAGTCGTGAGACCACATTGCCGAACGAATGGCAGGTCGGCGTCTATGGCGTGGATGATCCGAGCGATCCGGGCGCCGTCGCCGGTGTGAACTATCCGATCACACGCACAGGTCCTTACGTCTCCAACGATGCCGTCAAAACTGTTCGCAACCGCGATTTGCGTGCATGGTCGGCGCAAGTAGCCGGACAGCCGCAAATGGATATCACCACTCCGGACATGCTGACCTATGTGGATGTCTGGGGATATCCGGTGCTTTACTACGCGGCCAATACGCGCCTTTCTCAACGCCCCAATGCCAAGGTCGCTTGGAAGCGATATCTCGACGACCCGCCGCCAACCGGAACCGGCTTCGCGATTGAGCAGGGCATTTTCAATTTCGCGGATAACGGGCTCTACACCGGCGAGTGCGGCGCGGGTACCTGCACGTATGTGCCGATCGACTTCGGCTCTTCGCAAACCGGCACCGGCGCCCCGAGCGAGCGTTCGCGCTTCCCGCTCTCGCACGCCGCTGCTGACGCAGCCGAGTCCGCAGGCACCTACGTTGCTTATCGCGATGCCATCGAGACGGACACGTTCAACTTCACGTGGTATGTCCTCGACCGCGACGCGTTTGAGACAACCAACAAGAAGACGATCGCACCGGTCCGTCGCGATTCGTTCCTGCTGATCACCGCCGGCAAGGACGGCATCTACGGCAACGCTGACGATGTGAAGAACTTCTAAGCCGGCCGGAACCTGGCGATCGCCGCCGGCTAAGACTGACCCATGCGACCTGTACACGCCCAGCAGTGGGCACGTACGGGTCGCCTCATTTTGGGGTAGCGGGTGGAATGCTTTCGGAGTTATCCGCGTATGCGTGCTCGAGGAGTGCAATCAGGCCTTGCTTGAGGTCCGCTTGAGGGCGCGGGTCGGCTCAGACCAGCGCAAACCGAACCGCGCCCGTGAGGAAGCGATTCGATTCTGCAACGGCCTGGAATAGCGACGATGCGACGATGCGACGATGCGACGAAGCGACGATGCGACGATGCGACGAAACGGAAGACTCAATGCGCGATGCTCGGCTGGCTCAAGACTGGCTTGACGCCGCGGGTCAATCGAAACCGCTCGGCGGGCACGTCAGTGTCGAGTCGTTTCGATTGGGTTGATCCGGCGTGTATCGACCCGAATCGCTTCCTCACGGGCGCGGTTCGGCTCGGAAGACCGCTTCCTCACGGGCGCGGCTCGGCTTGCGGGCGCGGCTCTTTTACTATGCACCGCCCAACTTCTCGCAGCTTCATGCGCCGCCGGCATTCACCCGTCGCCGGCTGCGCCGTATCATGCCTGAGCTTTGCCAACAGGAGCGCCTATGTCGGATGTACCCGCCGCCCCGCGGCGCGGCATGGAAGTGCCGGAGGGGCTATGGATCGGCTGCGTCAGTTGCGGCGCGATGATCTATCGCCGCATTCTGGAAGAAGAGCTGCACGTCTGCCCCGAGTGCGACCATCACTACCGGGTCAACGCGCGCACGCGCATCCGGCAACTCAACGATCCGGGCACATTTGAAGAGTTGCTGCCCGGGCTGGAGTCGACCAACCCGCTCGAATTCAAAGATCGTCTGCCCTATCCCGAGCGGCTCGCCAAGGTGAAGGCCGAAAGCGGCGAAACCGAGGCGATCGTCATCGGCAAAGGCTTCATCAAGGGCCGGCCCGTCATCATGGGCGTGATGAATCCCGAGTTCATCATGGCGTCGATGGGGGCCGTCGTCGGCGAGAAAGTCGCCCACGCCGCCGAGCTGGCCGCCAAGGACAGCCTGCCGCTGGTCATGATTACCTGCTCGGGCGGGGCGCGCATGATGGAGGGCATGGTCTCGCTGGTTCAAATGGCCAAGACTTCGGCGGCCATCGGCCGGCTCGACGACGCCGGCGGGCTTTACATCGTCGTCATGACCGACCCGACCACCGCGGGCGTCGCGGCCAGCTTCGCGTTTTTGGCCGATGTGACGATCGCCGAGCCGGGCGCGATGATCGGCTTCGCCGGGCCGCGCGTCATCGCCAACACCGTGCGGCAGACCTTGCCGGAGGGCTTTCAGACGGCCGAGTTCATGCTCGAGCACGGCTTCATCGACCGCATCGTGCACCGGCGCGACCTGCGCAACGAGCTGGCCCGCATCATCGATTACTGCGGAAAGTAGCGCCGCCGCTGCATGTTCGATCACCTCCACTTCGGCTGGGTCTGGGAGCAGCTTCGCAACCCGCTGGTGCTGTTTGGCTTCTCGGCTCAGTTTGTATTCATGCTGCGTTTCGCAGTGCAGTGGTTTGAGTCGGAACGTCGCGGCCGCAGCCATGTGCCCGTCTCATTCTGGGTGCTCAGCCTGGCGGGTGGGCTGATGCTGCTGATCTACGCGACGATCAAGCAGGA
This sequence comes from uncultured Planctomycetales bacterium, assembly GCA_964418235.1. Classification (GTDB taxonomy): domain Bacteria; phylum Planctomycetota; class Phycisphaerae; order UBA1845; family Fen-1342; genus CAYQLG01. The sequence goes on along the minus strand of CAYQLG010000059.1, from coordinate 20,123 downwards.
CATCGTCATCATGACCGCGCAGGCGCTGAGCCTGCTCATCTACGTGCGCAACCTGATGCTGATTCGTCGGCGGCAGACGCGCTATCGCGCTTTGCAGCAACAGCGCGGCGCCACGCCGCACGGATCGCCGCAGATTTCGTCCGACACGAGCGCCGCGACGTAGGAACAGAGGGACGTGGGGACGCGGGAAGGTGGGAAGGGCGCGTGATAACGTGATAAAGTGATTAGGTGATAAAGTGCGAAGGCGTTGGCGCGATCTTCGCTCATCATGCTCACAGACTTCTTATCTCGCCCTCCCGAATTCGCACATCGCGTTTCCATTACTCGCAACTCAGAACTCGCCACTCGTCACTCGCAACTCGCTACTCTCTTCCCCCCCCTGCCTCTGCATCCGTGATGACGCACTATTCCGCGACGCGCCGGAAGACGTACGGCCCCTTGACCGCGCCCCATACCTGCTTGTCGCCGACGTCGAAGCCACGATCCCAGGTTTCCATCCGGTCTTCGTAGATCACCACGTCCGAGGTGGCGTAACTGGCGCCGCGCAGATCGCTCGCGCAGCCGGCGCCGCGCGTGCCGCCGCTGAACCCGCCTGCCGTGCGCGCCAGGAACACGGTGCAGCCGGCTTTCTCGGTGAGTTGCTCAGGCGTCAGATCGCGGAGCGGCCCCGCGGCGATGACACGGCGATCGCCGACGCCGGGGCTTTGAAATGGGGCATAGACGTATTGTTTGGGGTCGCCGGGCAGCGTGAAGACCGCACTCGTGAGTGTGCCGTCGGGCATGCGGCTGAGGCGATAGACGCGCTGACGATAGGGCTTGTCGAGTTCACCGGCCATGGCTTGCTCGACATAGAGCCAGGGGCCGTCGGTGCGCTGCGGCCAGAGCTGGGCGATGTTGAGGACAACGGTGCGAAAGTCGCGATCGGCAGCGGCCTGCTCAGCACTGCTGAAGCGCCCGATCATCAGCGCCTGTAACTCGTTCAGCGGATCATCCTCGTGCACAGCGGCGGGCTGAAAGGCCTGGCAGCCGGTCAACGCCAGCGACGCCGACAGCAGCAGGAATACGACCGATTGGGAGCGTGCATGTTGTGACATATGAGCAGCATACGTGGAATGAGCCGCGAGGTGGGAAGGCGGCGAGATAACGCGATAGCGTGATGGCGTGATAAGGTGACAACGTGCCAAGGTGATAAAGCAATAAAGCCGGCGCCATTTACACGCAACAATCAATTCACGGTTCTGATTTCGCTCTTTGCACTTCGCTCTTCGCTCTTCGAACTGTGATCTTCTCCCTTCTTCAACTCGCTACTCGCAACTCGCTACTCGCCACTGATTTCTCTCCCCCTCACCGCTGCATGATCGGCAGGTGCTTGTAGGGCAACTGCAGGATGAGCAGCGCAACCGAGGTGCCGTAGGTTTTGCCGACGTGGTCGCCATCCCACGAGCCGTCGGCGGATTGCTCGGCGAGCAGAATCTCACGGATCGCGCCAAAGTAGTCGAGCCACTTTTCATCGCCCAGCAGATACATCACCTGGGCAAGATAAAGGTGGGCATAGTAATAGTGGCCAAAGAAGCGGTTGGCCTGTCGCCGCGGCGAGAGCGTGCGCTCGCAGAAGTCGACCGCGCGCTTGGCGTCGGGATGGCCGTATTCGCCCGCATTGAACCAGCAGGCCACCGCGGCGGCGGTGATCGCCGGGCGGCTCGGGCCGTTGTCGCTGACCATGTAGCGAATGCCGCCGTCGGGGTTCATCGATTTTTCGAGATACTTCATCGCGCCGTCGATCACGGGCTTGGGCACGGCGATGCCCGCGTTGCGCGCGGCGCGGAGGCCCTGCACCTGCGTCACCGTGACCGATCCCTCATCGCCGCCCGAATCAGGCGTGTAGAGCCAGCCGCCCGCGGCGCTCTGACTGCGCCCGGTCAGCTCAACGCCGCGCTGCAGCGCGAGCCTGATCTGCGCGAGCCGCTGCGGATTTTCCTCCATGCCATAGCACTCGGCGAGGAAGAGCAGCGCGAAGCCATGACCGTGCATGCAATGGCTTTCCTCTTCGAGCTGGGCAATCAGGCCGTCACGCCGGGCGCTTTTGAGGATGAAGGTCAGCGCGGCGCTGACCTGGCGGGCGTGCGGCCCGTCGGTCGGCGTGCTGCCGGTGGCGAGCAGCGCCAGCCCGGCCAGCGCCGTCATGGCGACGGGGTATTCGCCGGTCGCGCCGTTAGTCCGCCAACTGCCGTCGCGATTCTGCGCAGAGATCAGGAACTTAACGCCGCGCTCGATCGCGCTGCGTGTCGCCGGGGTGATCTCCGCCGGCTCGGCCATGACCGCCGGCGCGGCGGGGGTCGCAGGCGCGCTGGACGCCTGCGGCTGAGCGTACGCAGCGACGGGCGTGAGCAGCCCAAGCACAGCCGTCCATCCAGCGGCGAGGCATGCGCACATGCCTCGCCGCTCGGAAAATGCAAAATATCGGATCATTTCTCGATGATAGCCGGAGAATCGGGCGCGGCGACAGTCAATGTCTGAGCCGACTTACGGGGAAATCTCCGCGAGCCGCGCTTCGGTCTCCTCCAGTTCGCCCATCAGCCGGGCATCTGCCGCACAGGACCCGGCGCGCAGATTAGCGCCCGCGGCGGCAAGCAACGGTTGCGCTGCGGCGACGCGCTGCTGTTCGAGCAGGGCGCGGGCCAGTGCAATCTCCATCCGCGCCGTGCGCCAATGCGCCGCCGGCCGGTGCCGCCGAGCGAGTTCGACGGCGGGCGTCAGCCAGGCCTCAGCGCCGCTCCAGTTGCCGTTCGCCAGCGCGATGGCGCCGAGGGCAAACTGCGTCTCAGCGACGCCGATGCCGGCGTTGCCCTTGGCATAGCTCGTGCGAATCTGCAGCGCGAGCAAGGCGGTCTGCTCGGCCTCGTCGAGTGCGCCGCTCTCGCGCAAGGCCAGCGCGCGATGATGGAGGATCGCGGCGAAGTTGGGATGTTGCTGCACGTGGCTATAGCACTGCTCCGCCAGGCGCTCGGCCCGATCGTAGTAAATCAGCGCTTCCTCGGGCCGGCCCAGGGCCGTCAGCGCCTGGCCATAGTTGCAGTTGCTGACGACGAGCAGATCGTGCGGCTTGTGATAGAGCCGCTCGCGCCCGGCCAGGGCCGCGGCCAGTTCCACCTCGGCCGCCGCGGTTTCGCAGGTATCGAGCAGCAGCAAACCCAGCTCATTACGGCTGATGAGCGTGTCGTGAGCGGCAGCGCCGAGCAGGTCGCTGCGAATCGCGAGCGCCGCTCGCAAATAGCCGGCGGCCTCGCCCAGGCGATTGACGCGCTTGAGTGATGAGCCAAGCCCGTTCATGGTGGCAAGCGTCAGTTCGTGCTTTTCGCCATAGGCGCGGCGTAAATGCGGCAGGGCCTGCTGGAAGAGAGCGATCGCTTCCTGCGGGCGATCGAGCTTGTGGTAGACGTAACCGATGTCGGAGAGCGTTTCGCCCAGCGGCCCGGGGTCGGTCAGGTTTTCGCGCAGGGCGCGCGCCAGGCCATAGTAAGTAAGCGCCGCGTCGTAGTCGCCGTCGTCCTTGTGCACCCAGCCAAGCCGGTTGAGGGTCTGCGCTCGTTTGACCGGGTCGGCGCCGCGCCGCGCACCAGCCGCCAGCGATTGATTCAGCAGTTGCTTCACTCGGTCGCGATCGACGGCGTTGCTCGACGTGAGGTGCAACGCGCAGGCCAGCTCATACTTCGAATCCGCGATGCGCTCATCGTCCGCGTCCAGGAGCGACGCCCGCGTGTGCAGAGCCTTCTCGAGCAGCGGGAGCGCCTGCGGAAACTCGCGCAGATGCCGGAACTGCACGCCGATGTCGTGCTGCACTTCGGCGATGTCGATCGGATAGCCGGCGAGATCGCGCTCGACGCGGCCGGCGTTGTAGCCCAACAAGTCGATCAGCGTGACGCTGTGGCTTTGCCGCTCGTTGATGTTGAGATATCGAAAGCCGCCCTGATAGAACGCCTGGATACGCGCCCGGCGCTCGGCCTCAGCCACACGTCGCAGGTACTCAACGCCGATCTTATAAGTCTGTACGCCGCCCACGACCAGCACGGCGGCCAACCCGATCGTTGCGATCGTCGCCGCCGTCCGATGCCGATAGAGCCAGCGCCCGGCCCGCTGCAGCGGACCAATCGGGCGCGCCGCGACCGGCTCATGGCGCACGATGCGGCGCAAATCCGCGGCGAACTCCCCCGCCGTCGCATAGCGGCCGCCCGGGTTCTTCTCCAGCGCCTTGAGCAGCACCGCGTTGATCTCGCGCCCGCCTTTCAATCGAGCCGGCGCCGGCGGCGTGGCCGGTTGCAACTCGATCCGCTTCAGTGCGTCGCTCAGCGCGCCTTGCACCGTGAAAGGCGGCTTTCCGGCGACCAGCTCATAGCCGATCGCCCCGAGCGAATAGACATCGCTGCGCACGGTGAGCTGGTCGATGGCGCCGCGGGCCTGCTCCGGCGACATATAGCCAAGCGTGCCCAACACCTGTCCGGCTTCGGAGAGCGTCAGGTTGGCCGGCCGCTGCTCACACGCGCCCTCGATCGTCTTGGCCAGACCGAAATCGAGCACGCGCGGCCGCCCGCTCGCATCAACCAGGATATTGCCCGGCTTCAAGTCGCGATGCAGCACCCCGCGCTGATGGGCATAGTCGATGGCGTCCGCCACGTCCGCGAGCAGACTTAGCGCGCCGCGCACGTCGCACGCGCCGGGTATCAGCATCTCGTCGATCGGCCGGCCTTCGACGAACTCCATCACGTAGTAATAGCGTCCCTTCTTCACGCCCGAGTCGATGATCGATGCAATAGCCGGGTGCTGTAGCCGCGCAATCAGATCGACCTCGCGCTCGAACCGCCGCCGGGCGCTCTCCGAGGCGGCGAGGTGCGCGAGCATGAACTTGATCGCGACGCGGCGGCCGGTCGATTCCTGATACGCCTCATAGACCACGCCCATGCCGCCGGCGCCGATCGATTCGATAATGTAGTAGCCCTCGACTTCGGGCAGGTCGGGCTGCTCGACGGTGGTCGGGGCCGCCGCAATCGAGAGGGTGGCCGCGTGGTCGGACGAGTGCCCGTGGGCCACGGTCGCGCGGGCGGCATGCGAGATCACGGTGAGCGCCTCATTGCGCACGCGAACGAGGTCGGAATCAGCAAGCTGCCGCGGAAGAAACTGATCGAGCGGCAGCCGCTGGCCCGAGCGCCGCGACTCCATGAAGCGCGCCACCAGATCGAGCACGTGCTGGCTGGCGGATGAATCCATGACAATTCCTGCTTTCATCGGGTATCTTACCTCTCGGAATGTCCGAACCCAATCTTTCCATTCCGAATGCTGCCGTCGTTGAAAACTGGTGTCGAGCCGCGATCGCCGGCGACCAGGATGCGCTCACGCGGCTGCTCGGCGCCTATCACGCCCGGCTCTTCAGCTTTGCCCGCCGCAAGATCGGCGTCGATTGGAACGGCAAGATCGACGCCGAAGACGTGCTGCAGGATGCATACATTGAGGTTTTCGCGACGATCGGCGGCTTTGAGTATCGGGGCGAAGACTGCTTTTATCACTGGGTGACGCGGATTATCGACCACCGCTTCATGGACCAGGTTCGCCGCTGGCGGCGCAAGAAGCGTGACGCTGCACGGGAGTACTCCGGACAAGGGACAGCGCACCTGGAACTGCTCGACCGGGTTTTGACGGCGGCCGGCTCGCCGAGCCTCTCGATCAAGCGTGAGGATGCGGTCGGCGCCCTGATGCTGTGCCTGGCCAAACTGCCGGAGGACGCCCGCACGGTGGTGCAGCGCTGGTGTCTGAATCAGGAGCCGCTGGCGCAGGTGGCCGCGGAGCTGGGCCGCTCCGAAGACGCCGTCCGGCGGCTGGCCGGCCGGGCGATCGAGCAGATTGGCCGGTGTATGGGCCGCGCCTCGCACTATATTTCCTCTTTTTAGCAAAATCATGTAGGCTCTGCCAATCCGTGCACGGCGCACGACCTTCCCCCATGTTCTTAGCGAGCTTCTCCGCCGAAACCGGCGCGCTCATCGTCGAATTTTTCGACCAATCGATGGGGCGTTAAACGCAGATCTATTAGGCACGGTCGGCCAAACCCACGCCGGCGTGTTTCATGCGCCGATCGCCGCGCCCTGGCTCACATGGATGGCCGTAACCGGCGCAAACATGCCTTCCGATGGGCAGCTCTGTCGCCTGCGCAGCCGACATGACAGCATTCGCAGATCGGCTACACTACGATTGGATCCGCGAGAAATCAGAATCAACAGGTCAAGTATTACCATCACGTGTTCTGCGTGATGTTTCCACGGGGAAGGTTTCGGACCACAGTGTAGCGAGCATCACAGAGGCGAGCGTTGTTGCGCCCGCTTCGGAAGGAGACGTTTCATGCCTGCTCGAACGCGTTGGCTTGCGATTCCGGGGTTCGTCGGTTTGCTCAGCATGACAGTTTGGGCGCTCAGTCAGGGCGGCGGCCCTGGGATCGGAGGTACCCCTGGGATTGGGGTGTTGCCGGGACCGATTCAACCCCACAGCCCGGCGCCGGAATTTCCGCCGGACGATGACCCGCGCCCGCCCTATCCGCCGATCAACGACCCGTGGCCGGCGCCGATCAATGAAGAGCCGGATCCCGACTATGAGCCTTGGCCAGGACAGTCGTGGCACCATATCTTCTGCTGCAACCCCAACTTCACGCCGTATAACCCGCAGATCTTCGAGGCGGAGATCATCACGGATGATCCCGAGGATGTGACCTATCATGACTGTGAAGAGGGAGAAGAGTGCGACCTGACGATCGAAGATCAGTGGATTCAGGTGATCAAGGATTCGTCCGGAAAAGTCACCATCACGATTACAACGGTCGTCTGTGATGCGGGCGGCAGCTGCGAAGATGTCGTCCAGCAATTCATCATTTGCGATTGCCCGGAGTGCAACATCGGCGGAGCGTGTGTCGATGCTCAGTGGGTCAGCGTCTGGTTTGACCCCGATGACATCGATGGGAATGGCTTGATCCAAGGCGGGGAAACCATCAACATCGGCGTGAGCGTCTACTCCGAAAACGGCACGCAGATTACCTACATCCTGACCGCCGGCAGCAACGGCGACTTCGGCGGCAACCCCCCGCCGCCCCGTCCGTAGCGTGATCGGCTAAGAGCGCGCAAGAGAGACGAAGGCCTCGCACCCCCCGGTTGGCGGCGAGGCCTTTGTCGTTCTTGCGGCGCCCACCTTCGCCGTCTGATCCAACGGCGATTTCTAGTTCATCTGGAACTTCTCAAAGAGCCGGCAGTTTTCTGCGGCGATATGGGACTATCGGCGCTGATTTTCAACCCTCACGTGATAGCATGGCCATACGCGGCGGGACAATCGTGACATTCCGCGACGGAAGCCGCGCCGATTTTCCGTCGGTGTGACGCTGTTCGTACTGTGCACGTCATGCGGACGTGCATGGTGGACAAGCAAACCCAGCCGAACTGGAGAGAGACATGTTTCACAAGAGTACGATGCGCGCGCTGCAGCCGGTGGTGGCCGGAATGATGATCGGATTGACGCTCGGAGCGCCGGTGCAAACGGCACGCGGCGACCAGCTCTGGCGCGAAGCGAAGCGCTATACGGCAAGCATCTATGACGCTTATGAGCAGGCCGTCCGGCGATTGGCGGAACTGACGCAGCAACTGGCCGATGCCAAAGAAGCGCTCGAGCAGGCGCGCCAGGCGCTGACCGTCGCCTCGGCTTCGGCGATCGCCCAATTGACCACGCAGGTCGGTCGTGCCGCGGCGCTCGTGGCGGAACTGGAGTTACTCATCGCGGCCGCGACGAAGGCCACGCTGGTGACGGGCGCCGCGGTCACGGCGTTTGCCGCCGGCACGGCAGTCGGTCAGGGCGCCGATTACCTGATCAGTTGGTGCTGGGATCCGATCTGCCCGGTCAATGACGCACTCGGCTTCTACGCGCCGCCCACCGACGCCGAGCTGGAGGCGTGGATTCCTGAGTTGACGCTGGCGGGCGTAGGGCGACCGATGACGCGGGCGGATTTTGAGGAGATCGACACGCTGCGACCCGGCGCGGGCACGGCCTGCTGGAATTACCTCCGCGACGGCAGCGCCACGTTCACGATCGCGATGCGCGGCGCCGTCGCCCATGGCCAGCAGCGCTGCGGCCAGCATCTGCACGCGGCGGAAGACCTGGGGCAGGCGCTCGACCGCTGGATTGTGTCCATCGATCAGTTCGCTCAGCTACTGCCGCAATTGCAACTCTATGAGGGCCAGCCCTATCAGAAGATGCAGCAGATCCAGATCGAACTTCAGCCGGTTCGCATGCAGGTCGGGCAGTTCACAAACCCGGCGGCGATGCAGGCGGCGCTCAATCAGTTCGACGCGGCGGTGGGGCAGACCCGCGCGGCGCTCGATCAGCTCAGCCTCGCGCCAGACGTGCCGCAGCCGGTCGAAGGGCCGAACGGCGTGCTCTCGGGTTTGACGCTGGTTCAATATCAACAGTTTCTGATGAACTGCGCGATGCAAGGCCCCGCCGGCCTGCCGATGATTGAGCGGCGACTGCTCAATCGCTTCACGCAGCTCTTGCAGGCGACGTATGCGGGTCAGCCGCTGCTCGGGCCGCCGGTGGCGCAGTGGGATGGTCTGGGCGACACCTCGAACGAGGCGGCGCTCTTTGGGCCGGACAATTTCATGCTCTCGTCGGAAGTGATTCGCTCGGCGATTCCATCGCACTGGGTGCAGGTGGATCTGCGCGAATCGCCGCTGGTGCAGGATTGCCAGACGCCGGGCGACTCGAATTGCAGCGGCACAGTCGATTTTGACGACATCGGCTGCTTCGTGACGGCGCTGACGGGCGAGGCGGCGTGGCGCGGCGCGTGTGGTCAGAATCCCTATTGCGACTACCTCGGGCTGAACGACGCGAACCGCGATCGCACGGTCGACTTCGACGACATCGACCGCTTTGTGCAATGCCTAGTCGGCGGCTGCTGACGCCGGGCGCCCAGAATGAGTTTGTCGTTTGTCACGCATCGAGCGCCGCCGCAGAGGTCGCGCTCGATGCCATCGTTTCCGCCGGCGCCGATCCGGCAAAAAGCCGGAGATCAGACCTGCGCAGCCTCCGCAGCCGCCAGCTCCGCTGCTGTGGCCGCAAGCGCCTCCTCCGGGATGCTAATACCTCCACCACGGCCGGCAGAGCGGCGGCGCCGATCAGCGCATTGCGGCGAATGCTGACGGCGCGGGCGCGTCGGCTGGCGTTCCGCGGCAGATGACCGGCGCGGATGATTGCATGCTTCCACACCGTCAACGCATCCTGGTCCGAACAAAATGGCTGACGCCTCGCGTGCAATTCTTCGGCGGTTCGAAGATAATTGCATTGGGCGGCGTTTGGATCGGCCCAATCGCCGATGAAATCTGACTTGTTAAGGTTTTATCTTGCAGCGTTGACCCTGCGGCTGGGCGGTTAGAGTGAAGGTCGGTCATGGCTTGCCGAGTTTCGTTCAAGTGCGGCTGACCATGACTCATTCAGCAACAGCAGCCACGGGCCTGATTCATCCGAAGGCCGCCGCAGCTTCGCGACTGTGGCCAAGGCTGTCGCGCGAAATAACGAGTAAAGTAATATTCGACACAAATCAAGCATTTGCAACGAGTTGCGCCCGTAGCTCAGCTGGATAGAGCAGCGGTTTCCTAAACCGCAGGTCGGAGGTTCGAATCCTCTCGGGCGCGTTGGAGTTGGTGGTTTGATCGATCTTGGGGCAGGCAGCTATCTTGTCCGGCAGCTTGCTGGTCAGCATGTCGTGGCGGCTCATGCGGGCGATCGAGCGGTGTTCGCTACACAACGACGAGGAAAATCAGCATGGCGCGAGGAGGCAAGGCGGAGGGAGCCGGCAAGCGGACGCGAACCGGCGACAAGTCGCCAAGAGGAAACAAGGCGCGAACCGATCGCGAGGCTCGAGCCGACAGATCAGCGGAGCGCGAACTCACGCTCAAAGATCGGCTCTCACGGCTTACCTACGAGCAGGCCTGTCGGTGGCTTGGCCCGCATGGGGCCCAACTGATTCGCGCGGGCGGGGCGTTCGAACTAGACCTCGAGGAAGACGTTTACCTTGGCGATGATCTGCTGCGCGTCCGGGTCGCGGGTGCGGTTGCCACGATCACGACGATGAGCGCGGCGCCGCAGCGGCTTCACTACAACTGCACACACTGCGACGAAGCGTGCGAGCACGTCGGCGCGGCACTGTCGCTCGTGCTTGAGGAGAAAACCGCGCTGGGGCTGGCGGTGGCGCCGACCGCCAAGACGCCGCTGGAGCTGCTCAGCGAAGCCGAGCTGGTGCAACGCGCAATCCACGAGCGGCTGGAACGTGCGCAGAAGGAACGGCTGCGGATCGAGGCACGCGAGCCGAAGAAACTCTGGAGCGATTATCTGGTGACCAATCAGGAATCGGGCCGGACCTATCGGGTCGCGCTGCGCGGGTGGGAGCCGGGCGACTCGTTCTGCTCATGCCCGGATTATCGGAAAAACACGCTCGGCGTCTGCAAGCACATCTTCGCGACGCAGTGCCAGGCCCGAAAGCGCTTCTCCGCGCGTGAACAGCAGCAACCCTATCAGCCGGAGCGGCTGGCGCTGCACCTGCGCTACGGGCCGCAGGTCGAATTGCGGCTGACGATTCCGGACGGACTTGAGGCGGCCGCGGCCCGGCTGGTTGAGCCGTTGAACGGGCGCGCCATCGAAGACCTGCCCGACCTGATGCGCCGACTTGGCCGGCTCGCGGCGCTGGGCGCTGACGTGCTGATTTATCCCGACGCGGAGGAGTACATCCAGCAGCGCCTGCATGCTGAGCGCGTTGACGCGCTCGTGGCCGAGATCCGCCGCGACCCGAAGCGGCATCCGCTGCGGCGAGAGCTGCTCAAGACGGAGTTGCTGCCCTATCAACTCGACGGGGTGGCGTTTGCGGTCGGCGCGGGGCGCGCGATCCTCGCCGACGAGATGGGGCTGGGCAAGACGATTCAGGGCATCGGCGTCGCGGCGCTGTTACGACGAGAGTTCGACATCCGGCGGGTGCTGGTGATCTGTCCCGCCTCGCTGAAGTCACAGTGGCTCAGCGAGATTGAGCGTTTCAGCGAGTTGGACGGGCGGCTCGTGCTGGGCGGGGCGGCGGAGCGCGCCGGGCAATACGAGCACGACGCATTCTTCACGATCTGCAACTATGAGCAGGTGCTCCGCGACATTCTCGCGATTGAGCGCGTCGCGTGGGATTTGATCATTCTCGACGAGGCGCAGCGAATCAAAAACTGGGAGGCGCAGACCGCCCGCGTCGTGAAGGGGCTGCGCTCGCGGTTTGCGCTGGTGCTCTCGGGCACGCCGCTGGAAAACCGGCTAGAGGATCTCTTTTCGGTGATGGAATTCGTGGATGAGCGGCGGCTCGGACCGGCGTTTCGGTTCTTTCATCGGCACCGCATGGCCGATGAGACCGGGCGCGTCGCGGGCTACAAAAATCTGGCCGAGCTGAGGGCGCGGCTGGCGCCGGTGCTGCTCCGACGCACGCGCGCTCTGGTGCTGAGCGAGCTTCCGCCGCGCAGCACCGAAATCGTGCGCGTCGTACCGACGGACGAGCAGATGGAGCTGCACAGCACGCATTTGCGGATCGTCAGCACGATCGTGCGCAAGCCATACATCAGCGAGATGGATTTGCTGCGCCTGCGCAAGGCGCTGCTGATGTGCCGGATGGCCGCCGACAGCACGTTTCTGGTAGACAAGCGCAAGCCGGGATACTCCAGCAAACTGGCGGCGCTGGATGAGCTGCTGACCGGCTTGTTGGCCGAGGCCGATCGCAAGATCATCGTTTTCTCTGAGTGGACGACGATGCTCGATTTGATCCAGCCGCTGCTCGACAAGTTCACGGCCGGCTATGTGCGGCTGGATGGCTCGGTACCGCAGCAGCGGCGCATTCCGCTGGTACAGCGTTTCCAGAAGGAGGCCGATTGCCGCGTGTTGATCGCGACGAATGCGGGCGCGACCGGCTTGAATCTGCAGGCCGCGAATACCGTCATCAACGTCGATCTGCCGTGGAATCCGGCGGTGCTGGAGCAGCGCATCGCCCGCGCTCACCGCATGGGGCAGAAGTCTCCGGTGCAGGCGTATGTAGTGATCAGCGAGGGCACGATTGAGGAGAATCTGCTCGGGACGCTCTCGGCCAAACACGAACTGGCGCAAGCCGCGCTCGACGCCGATTCGGAAGTCGAAGCCGTCTCGTTCGACCGCGGCATCGATCAGCTCAAGAACCGGCTGGAAGTGTTGCTCGGCGCCAAGCCCGTCGCCCCCCTCGATGAGAGTGTTCGCGGGCAAGCCGAGGCCGAAGCCGAACGGCTGGCGCGGCGCGACAGCGTGGCGCTCGCGGGCGGACAGTTGCTGACGGCGGCGCTCTCATTTGTGACGCAATTGCTGCCCGCGCCGGAGACTTCGTCAACCACGGACGGCGTATCGGATACCGCCGCGGCGCGGAAGGGGCTGGACGCGGTGTTGAAGCAGCGTCTGATGGATTGTGTCGAGCTGGACCCGACCGGGCGCGCTCGGCTGACGTTAACCTTGCCCGATGCGGCGAGCGTCGAGCAGTTCGCCACGACGCTCGCCCGGCTGGTCGAAGCGCGGACCTGACGATCCGGGTTTGGTTGATCTTCGACAATCATGGCAGAGCCGGGCGGCCCGATTTCGCCGCTTGGCGCGGATCGCACATGATCCGCTTCGATGTGCCCACGCATGGACAACCGCTTTGCCGAAGTGAGACGCGTGTCGCCGCCGCTGGTCGCTCTGGCGATCGTGCTGACAGCGGTTTGGTTGCTAAGCGGAAAACTGCCGATCGCCGTGGCCTGCCATGCGCTGCTCAATGAACCGGCGCAGCTCGTTCATGTTGCTGATAGCGGCGTGCTCGCCGCGGTTGCGGCACTGGGCACGCTGGGTGGCTAATAGGATGCCAAATGTGAACGGCGCGACGCACAAATCCAGCCGTTGGAAGCCCACGACCTCAACGCGCGATGTCATAACATGACGCGCTCAGCCTTTGATCGCGCTGGAGAAGTTGCGAGCAGGTACGAGGCTATGCGACTTGGGCGTCCCACGCCGACTCAACTTCGCCGGCCCTGGCGGCCGCGCACGGGTTGGGCCGTCTCCTTGCGTTTGGGCTTGCGCTCACCGAGCACCTGCATGGCCTTGTTCATGTCCGAAACGCGCAGGATGCCCAGCGTCTTCCCGCCGGCGGCGCCGGTGGTGCAATAGGCGTAGTTCACATTGATGTGTTCCGTGGCCAGGCGCTCGACCACGTCCGCGATGGCGCCGGGGCGGTTGGGCAGCGTGACGACCAGGACCTGCGCCTCGGTCGAGGGCAGGTCGAGCTTGGCCAGTGCGGTTCGCGCGCGGGCGGCGTCTTCGGCGACGATCCGCAGGACGCCATGCTCGGTCGAATCCATCATAGACAGCGCGACGATGTTGATTTTGTCGGCGGCGAGTTGCTGGCAAACGCGCGCCAGCACGCCGGGCTTGTTGATCAGGAAGACGGAATGCTGCGTTTCAGCTCGCGGAGGAACAGAGTTGGTGCTCATGTCAGATCCTTTATGTGAGTGCCGGGAGTGTAGCGGGCGCGCGGATGCGTGGAAACGTCAACTGCGCACGGGGCAATGAAAGGACGCCACCCAAGACGTAAACGGAATCAGGCGGGTTGAGGTCGGGCCGCGGGCGGCACGAACACGGTGTCGCGAGTATCATCTGCCGCGACGCCTTGATCGGGCGCCCGTGCGTGGTTGCGCGGCTTGCTGGTCATGAAGCGAGTCAGTCATGGGTTATGCCTATACACCGGGGTTGACCGTCGCACCGCACACAGTGGTCCGCAAAGTGCGGCGTTTGCCGCTGGCGGGTCGCATTCTCGTGGAACCCGGGCAGCGCGTTTCCGCCGACACGATCGTCGCCGAGACGAGTCTGCCCGGGGAACTGCGCCCGCTCAACGCAACTGGCGCGCTCGGCATCGGCCCCGAAGAGCTGCCCGCGGCGATGGTGAAGCGCGAGGGCGAAACTGTCGCGGCGGAAGAGGTGATCGCCCGGCGCAGCACGTTCTTTGGCCTGTTGAAATCGGAGTTGCGTTCGCCGCTGGCCGGCACGATCGAATCGATCTCGAAGCTCACCGGGCAGGTGATTGTGCGCGGCCAACCGATCGCGTTGCAGCGCCGCGCATTCGCTGCCGGCCGGATCGTCGACATTTCCGCGAGCGAATCGGTGACGGTCGAGGTCGTCGGCACATACATCCAGGGGATTTTTGGGATCGGCGGCGAAATCGCCGGCCCGCTGCACGTAGTCTGCAATCGCCCCGACGAGACGCTCGACGCCGACCGCATCAGCCCAGCGCTGCGCGGCACAGTTCTGCTCGGCGGCGGGCGCGTGACGGCGGCGGCGGTGCGGAAGGTGATCGAGTGCGGCGTCCACGGTTTGATCGTCGGCGGACTCGATGACGCCGACCTGCGCGGCTTTCTCGGATATGAAATCGGCGTCGCGATCACCGGCGAAGAGACGCTCGGCGTAACCATCGTCGTCACGGAAGGGTTTGGCGAGATCGCGATGGCGGCGGCAACGCATGCGCTGCTCACACGGCGGGCCGGGCTGCTGACCAGCATCAACGGGGCGACGCAAATCCGCGCCGGCGTGATTCGGCCGGAGATTCTCATCCCATGGGAGGAAGCCCCATCTGCGGAAAACCCGACCGCTTCGACGGGCGGCGCGCCGGACACCGCGATGCCAGGCGACACCTGTGATAACCCCCCGGCCGCCGCGGTGATGCCAACCATACTCGCCGGCATACATCCGGCAAGCGAAGCCGCGAGCATCCTACAGGTCGGCACGCGGGTCAGGGCGATTCGCGCGCCGCACTTTGGCCGGCTGGGGCGTTGCACCGCGCTGCCGGCGGAGCTGCGCACAATCGAAAGCGAGGCGCAGGTGCGCGTGCTGACCGTCACGTTCGACGATGGGACCGAGGCAACGGTGCCGCGGGCGAATGTGGAGTTGATCAAGGGGTAGCGAACTTGGAGAAAATCGGCTGATCGAGTGCTGCGCTGGTGGCGTTCGAGCAACTCGCAAATAGTGATCGAAAGAGTGAATCGACTTCTGCCGGGGCCATTGTGGAGCGCTCAGAAATCAGCCCCAATCGGAAAGCTACCATCGCCGCCGCGCCGCCAATGCCCCGAGCGCCAGCAGCATCAACGTCGCCGGCTCGGGGATGGCGATGCCGAACTGGCCGACGAAAACAAGCGGCGCGTCACCCCCGAGTTCAACGCTGATACGTAAGCTCCGCAGCGGCGGACCAGCGGGGTCGTCCTGATAGAAGCCGTAGTAGTCAGGAGAGCCTACGAAAGAGAACTGCCTGACGGTTGTCCCGTCGTCAGCCGTTACGCGCATGAAGCGCCCTGAGAAGAAGTTATTACTGGCATACAGGTAAAACGCGCGCGTTTCTGCTGGGAGCGTAAGTTCGACGAGCCCCGTCGGGAAGGGGCTTGGCGTCGCCGATACGTAAACCGCGCCGACATAATCGTAACCAATCCAAGGCCCTCCAGCCGATGCGTCTTGTCGCGCTAGGAGCATCGGGCGAGAGAAGATCAGCGGATCGCCGAAAGGCGATGGCGCGTCAGAAATGACGGAGAGCTGATCACGGGTGTCCTCGGGAAATGGCGTCATCGTGTACGGCCCGAGCGTCGTAGGCGGAGTGACCAAAGGTCCGCCGGCGACGCCGATGATGGTCGCGTTACTAGAAGAGCACGCATAGAGTACGATCGTGATAAGAGTCGTTGCACGTATCATCGCTCATTCCACCGAGAAAACAATAAGAGCGCCTAACATAACTCAGCGGTGGGATAGACATCTTGCCTGTCAAAGCATGTTGCTGTCTGAGCAGGCTGGAAGCCCGCTCCACCCGGGTTTGCCAAGGCGCTCATTGTTGCCTAACTGAGTAGCGTATCCGAGGTCGGCAGCGATCGGAAAGCTACCTTCTCCGCCGCGCCGTCAGCGCCCCAACCGCGAGCAGCGTCAGCGTCGCCGGCTCGGGGATGGCGATGCCGAACTGGCCGACGAATATGAGCGCTGCCGGTCCTCCCAGATCAGTGCTGATGCGAAGACTTCGCAACGCCGGACCAGCGGGATCGTCTTGATAAAAGCCGTAATAATTGGGAGAACCCACGAAAGAAAATTGCCTTACAAAGGTTCCGTCGTCTGCTGTGATGCGCATAAAGCGACCGGAGGCAAAACTGGAACTGACGAATAAGTAAAGAGCGCGCGTGTCCGATGGCAGTATCAGCTCCATCTGATCGGTTGGAAAGTCGCCAGGTGTCGCCGATGTATAAACAGGCCCGGAGTATTGCTGGAATGGCCAAGGCCCGCCTCGTGTTGGTGTTTGCTGAACCAAGAGCATTGGCCGGGAGAACCGAAGCGGGGCGCCGAAAGGCGCTGGTGCATCCCCGACGACTGCGTACATTTCGCGCGGGTCTTCGGGAAATGGCGTCATCGAATACGGTCCAAGCATTGTCGGCGGGTTTTCTAAAAAGCCGCCGGCGACACCGATGATCGTCGCGTTTCCAGAAGGGCACGCAATCAGAGCGAACAGAATGAGAATCGTCGCACGTATCATCGCTCATTCCACCGAGAAGACATTAAGTGCGCCTAACAGATCTCAGAGGGTGGGACAGGCATATTGCCTGTCAAAGCATGTTGCTGTCTGAGCTGGCTGGAAGCCCGCACCACGCGGATTTGCCAAGGCGCTCATTGTTGCCTAACTGAGTAGCGTATCCGAGGTCGGCAGCGATCGGAAAGCTACCATCGCCGCCGCGCCGCCAGCGCCCCGAGCGCGAGCAGCGTCAGCGTCGCCGGCTCGGGGATGAAGCGGCCTTGCACGCCGTAGCCGCGGCCGCTGAGCCCAGCGCCACCGGAGATGAAAGTGGTGCTGCTTCCGAGAGCAATCTCTGTGCCTGCTGCCGTATTCACACCGTTTGCGCCGAGTCGCAGCATGAGATCGCCCGCGCCGCCTGTCCAGCTGATCTTGCCAAGAAGAATCGCGCCTTGTCCGAGCCTTCCTCGGTTCGGATCATCGATCGTAGGAGCGATGGGATAGGCGTCGAGGCGGTCACGCAGACCATCAGTCGGGCCGTTGAACCAACCAAGGGCAGGAAAATCCAAGCTGGCCGTCAGGAAGACCTCAGAACCCTCTAGATCGGCAACAGATTCCCATCGCGATACAATGACTGAACCTGACGCTGGATTTCTCCAATTATACCAAGTGTAATTTACGGTTAAATTGCCGCTTGTCAGTGCTTGGAGATTCATGCCTCGAACCCTTATACCTTCCGAGCTCGGCGCGTCAAAGCGGCCCCAGACATAGTAGGCTTCGCCGTCCGCAGTGGGCAAGCCATCTAGTGAATCCACTGGCTGCGATGGGGCGGGAACGTCCGCCGGTGTGCCCTGGCGAGTAACCGTGTCGCGCGTTTGCGTACTCTGGTCGGTCGCGGACACAGAGGAGAACCAGCCCGGCGTCGGCGGAACGGGGCTGAGCCACAGACGAATGCGGTCGACCGCGCTCGCGGAGTGGGCGATCCCGAGTACGACGATCACGGCTAGAAATCGATCCATCTATCTTCCTCCGGCGATTCGACTTGCGCGGGCGGACTCGCGCGGTTCGAGCGGCTGGCACGATTCCGTGTGGGACAGGCATCTTGCCTGTCCGAGCCGGTTGAAATCTCAGCAGGCTGGAAGCCCGCTCCACCCGGGTTTGGAAGCCTGCGCCAACCGGATTTGGAAGCCAACTCTATCCGGAAGTTGGATGCTTGCGCCAACCTGTATTGCCAGGAGCACTTTGTAAGCGCATTGAGTACCTATCCGCCATCGGCTGCGATCGGAAAGCTATCTTCGCCAATTCGCTGCCAGCGCTCCGACGGCCAGTAGCGTAAGCGTCGCTGGCTCGGGTATGGCCATGCCGAACCGGCCGGAGAAAGTATACGCCGCCGACCCTCCGAGTTCCGTGCTGATCCGAAGAGTTCGTATAGCCGGACCCGTGGGGTCATCCTGATAAAAGCCGTAATAGTTGGGAGAACCAGCGAAAGAGCCTTGCCTCACGAAAGTACCGTCGTCCGCGGTAACACGGATGACGCGCCCGGAGAAAAAATTGGAGCTGACATATAAATAGAACGCGCGTGTGTCCGGCGGCAGCAATAGCTCCACCGGATCGCCTGGGATGCCGCCGGGCTGGTCCGATGCGTAAACAGCCCCGGAATACGGCAGAAACGGCCAAGGACTTGCTCCCCCCAATCTTTGTTGCAAGAGGCGCATTGGCAGGGAGAAGCCGAGCGGATTACCGAATGGCGATGGTGCATCCTCGACGACTGCGTACATTTCGCGCGGGTCTTGCGGAAACGGCGTCATCACATACGGGCCGAGTGTATCCGGCGGAACTTGTAAAGAGCCGCCGGCGACGCCGATGATCGTCGCCGGCGCAGCCGCGGGCAGCCATTTCAGCATGAACAGAAACACGATGAAGTTTTTCATAAGGGGGCTCCTACGACAATCCATCATCAGCGAACTCGAAGCGATTCTTTTGCAGCTTGTGAGCTTGCTCGCGGTCGCGTTTGGGTAAGTTACCTCGTTGTTTCTCGAGCCCTCACAGCGCCGATCGCAGGCACTCCAAGAACTCGTACGTTTCTGCCGACGCCGGGTCGTCTGCGCATTCCCGCAACCACTCTTCCAAACGATGTAGCAGAGCCGCGGCCGAATCCGGGGCTGCATAAGTCACGAATGAGAGTGCCAGTTCGCAGCCGCGTAATCGTGGGCGTTCACGACGACCTGACGCGCCAGTCTCGCCGCTCATCATAGGGTACAGATAGCCGTTGCAGCCCGGGTCGGTCTGACAGGGTCCGTGGCAATTGGGCATCGAACCGCTGAAGCGCTGGTCGAACAATGAGATGTCATTGATGTCCAAGTTGCCATCTTGGTCCATGTCCAGCAGCTTGCACTCACATTCGGGCGCGGCGGGCAGCGACATACAGTAGTAGAACCGGTCGTCGTTACAGTCAACATCAAAATCGCCGTCATAGTCGCCCAGCGCACGCACGAGCACTTTGAATGCGTGGACTCCGATCTTTGACTGACCGCTTGCTCTTCCCATCGCCAGAACGCATACGTCGGATGTCCCGTGCGTCGCGTTGGTTGTCATACCGCTGTAGTCACCTACGTCATCTCCGATAAGAAGGAAATAGGCTTGTTGCGTCTGGCTCCAAGGCGGCTCTCCTTTTGAAAGCCGCACGTCCGTCCAACTCTGTCCGCCGTCAAAGCTATAGGCGGTGTACAAGTCGTAGTAAGGATCAAGATTGTCTATTTGGCTGGGAGAGCCGACCACAGTACCATCCTTGTAACGCGTGTCGTACCATGACACAAACACGGTGCCGCGTCCGTCGGAACGCACTCGTGGGTACACCTGCAGGGAGTCGGAATGGCCTGTAGCCGGGCTAACGGTCACCGGCGTGCTCCAGGTATCACCGCGGTCGCAGGACCAAACGAGCCTAACGCGCCCGGAGGTGGTGGACGAGCAACTGCTCCGTTCGGTGTATGCGACGTAAATCCGTCCATAATAAGGTCCAGGCTGACCACCTATGCGCGTCTGATCAATCGCGATCGATGGTGCACTGTAATCGAGGAAGCCGGCTGGAAAGCCCTGGATTGACCACCCCATGAACATGATCGGTGCGCTTAGAGCATCGCGAACGGTGTACGGGCTGGGGTTCGTCAAAGGGGGCTGCCAAGCGCCTTGCGTGTTCCGCCATCTAAACCGGAGTGTGACTGGTGTCGCGCAGTCGAGGTCGGCGCGATAAGGCCAGACGATGAACAGGTTGCCCTCAGCATCAGTCGCACCTGCTGGTGCATACATAAACTCACTCGAACCTGAGGACCTGCTGTCTAAAAGTTCGGGAGAATTGAACGTATTTCCTCGATCTTGTGAGCGGATACATCGAATCCCAGCTTGGCCAAGATCCCAATAAATGAACACATCATCGCTTACTGGACTGGCCGAGATCGCCGGTCGATCGAAGGATTCTCCGATGAGTGGTATTCCGCACACATGTTTG
>CAYQLG010000058.1:0-26831 GCA_964418235.1 uncultured Planctomycetales bacterium | reverse complement strand
GGGGCGCAGCGCGAAAAATGACGCGATCAAAAAGGCCCAGCAGCGCTGGGTCGAGGCGCTGGCGGCACGCGCGCCGGAGCAGGTCCGACGCGGGCCGGGCGGCGTCGAGGTGCGCGGCGATGCGCTGCTCGACGCGGACCGCGGCCTCACGATCGACGCCTACTTACAGGCGCTGCCGGTCGCGCGGATGCCGGATGTCTTCGCGATCGCGACGCCGCGCGCGCGGAGCAAGCAGGTCGCGGCGCTCGAACTCGTGCGCCGCATGCGCGCGTTCGCGGCGGAACACACCGCGCTGAGGAGCGGCACGCCGAGTTTCTTCGCGGCGTTTGTCGGGGTTCACGGGGGATGGCTCGAACAAAATGGATTTTCTAGTTCGCCAAAGAGCCTGAGCCGCTACAGTCGGCGAGCCAGCAGCGGCGCGCAGGTCGATGGACGCGCGGGGCGGAGCGGACGGCGCGCGATCGAGCCGAGCGATGACGCGGTCGATTTATTCAAGAGCATCTACCTGGGGGCGAATGCGATCCCGTTCGCGCCGGCGTGGCGCTTCGTCGCGGGCGAGGCCGCCGGCAAAGGCTGGACGTGGCCCAGCGAAAACGCATTTCGCGCGTGGTGGCGCGCGAACGTCCCGCCCGGAACGGAGGCGCGTTACCGCGGCGGGCCGCGCGAGTTGGATCGCGTGACGCCGAAGGTCGAGCGCGGCTACGACGACGTGCGCGCCGGCGAATGGTGGTGCCTCGACGGTCGCACGCTCGATTTCCCGTGCCGCGTGCCCGACGCGCGGCGCGAGTGGCGGCGCGCCCGCCTCACGATCATGGGCGTGCTCGATCTGCGCTCGCGCAGTCTGAGCGTCGAGCTGCGCGCGACGGAAAACGCCGACGGCATTCTCGCCGGGATCAAGCGCGCGCTGCTCGCCTGGGGCGCGCCGACCGACGTGATCATGGACCACGGCTCCAGCTACGCCGCGGCGCTCGCGAGCGATGGCCGCGCCGCGAAGATTTTCGACCTGCTCGGCGTGCGCGTGCATCAGGCCGCGCCATACCACGCCTGGGCCAAGCCGATCGAGAGCGCGTGGCATCGGCTCAAAGAGATGCTCGATCGCTGGCTGCCCTGCTTCACCGGCGGCGCGCCGCATGAGCGCCCCGAAGGCCGCGAGCGAGAAATCAGGTCCAACATCGACGCGCTGCCGACCGAGTCGGAAGCGCGCGGCTGGCTGGATCAGGCGCTCGCCGAGTGGCACGCGACGGAGCTGCGCGGCGCTGGCACGCGCGGACTCACGCCGAATCTGCTCATGGAGCAGTATCGCGGCACGGTCCGCACGGTCGATCCGGCGATCGTCGAGGTGCACACGCGGCGCGTGATCGGGCCGGTGCGCAAGACGCGCCACGGTTTCCGGCTCGACCATATCGACTATGGACGCTGGGATGAGGCGGTGTGGCGGCTGCCCGATGGCGGTGAGTACTACCTGCTGCGCGATCCGGAGTGGTGTGACAGCGTGATCGTCGCGGATGCGGCGCAGCGTCCGCTCTGCGTCGCGACCAACACCCGGCTGACGGGATGCACCGAGGCGCAGCGGCGCGAGGCCGCGGCGCTGCAGGCGGCCTTCCGCAAGGTCGCGCGGGCGGCTGCGCCGGCGCGCGACTACATCCAGCAGACGCCCGTGACTCAGATTCTCTCAACAAAGGCCGCGCATGCCAGGGCGCGCGAGAGCGAGCTGCGCAAGGCGATGACGGACGCCGCGCCGCCGGAAATCACGATCGCGCGGCCCGACCTCGTGCCCGCTGCGCAGCGCGTACTCGCTGAGCGCTCGAAGGCCCGTCGTAGGGCCGTCGAGGGCGACTCGGGGCCGCGGAGTGCCGACCTGCTGGCGCAGCTTGGTTCGGGCGTGCCGCGAGAGAAATCAGCAGAGGCCCAGCACCGCGAAGCGTTCGATCTGCTCATGGGCGGGCCGCGGCGGTTTGCCGGCGGGTGGGAAAAGCTCGCGGCCCGCGAGCGGGCAGAGGCGGCTGAGGCGGCAGCGGAGCCGATAGCCGGCGGCGAGGGCGATGAAAGCGTCGGAAAAAAATGGGCGCGGATGAATCGCGACCGCGCCGACGGCCGTGACGATATAGCGAGGGCCGCAGGATGAGCGACACGCCGCGCAATCCACTACAGCCTACGGACGGCCAGGCGGTGGTTCGACTCGCGCAACACGGGCGCGTCGATTACCGCCTGCTGGCCACGGATGGCCCGCCATATTCGGCGACGAACCCGATCCCAGCCGAAATAAAAATCCGGCTGGTCGAAGACTTGGCCGCGTACCGCGCTTCGCAGACCAAGAACGGCAGGGCCATCGACTGGGCTGACGTTGCGGCGCGGCTGGGCATTTCGATCGAGGCGCTGCGCGACGTGCGCAAGGGCCGAGCGCGAAGCGACGACATCGAGCTGCTCACGCGGATCGATACGTTTCTGGCCGAAGAGCGCGCCCGCGTCGGGCGCTTCTCGATCGCGGGGCATGCCCGCATCGGCATCACCGAGGCGATCTTCGGCACGCTGCGGGCGTGCGTCCAGCTCAACTCCATCGGCGTGATCATCGGCTCGCCCGGGACGGGCAAGAGCGCGCACTTGCGTGCATTCGCACGTGAGCGCGGCGGGTGTTTGACCATTCGCATCGATGAAAAAAACGCCGGGGCGGTCGGCGTCGCGGCGCTGCTGGTCGCGGCGATCGGGGGCGGGGCGCTGCAGCTCGTACACCATTCGTCGCGGCGGCGGCTCTTCGCGATCCGCGAGTGGATTCGTCGCACGGCCAGCCCGATGATTTTGATCGACGAGGCGCAGAAGCTCGACGCGGGCGGGCTGGAGTTGATCCGCGACATCCATGACACGAGCGACCCGAGCGGGCAGGGCAACGTGCCGATCGCGCTCTTCGGCGATCAAGCATTTTTGAAGCTCATCTTTGGGGCGCGGGCCGGGCAGCGCTCGCCGATCTCGCCGCAGATGGTGCGCCGCATGCGGCCCGTACTCAACATCGACACGGATTGTCAGCTCGACGGCGGCGGACTCTACAGCACGGCGGATATCGAAGCGATCGTCGCGAATCACCGGGCGCGGCTGCTGACGCCCAGCGCGGTGCGCTGGCTGCGCGACCTCGCGAACATCATCGAGTATGGCGCGCTCGGAAACGCGATGAGCGTATTACAGCTCGCGGTTGCGCTAGCCCAGCCGCCGGGCACGAATCTGGATTTCACGATCGACGTGGAACACTTGCGGCAGGCGCTCGAACTGACGTTCGGGCGCTCGGCCGCGCAGGAAATCGACACGCGCGCAGAGGGCAGCCTCATGCGGCGGGTCGGGTAGGAGTCGTTGTGATGAGCTGGACGCATGTACCGGCGGGCGAGTTCAAGTCGGTCGCGCGGCTCGAAGAGGGTCAGTGCACGCTGACGCGCAGCGGGGCGGCGACGTTCCGGCTGGGCGATCTGGCGCTCATCGGCGTGAGCGACCGCGTTTCGGTTTTCGTCGATCAGGCGAATTTCCGCATTGGTTTCAAGAGGCCTACGGAGGTTGATCTTGATGGTGCGTATCGTGTGTCGATTGCGCGGGCTTTTTCGAATGCGAAGAGAAGTCAGGCGAACGCGGATACCGGGCGGCGGACGGTCAACATTGGGCGCGCGCTGAAATTGCTCGGCGTCGATCCGCGGGTGGTCGCGGGGCGCTATGACCTGAGTTGTAAGGATGATGCGATCCTGATCCTGAGTCTCGGCGATTTATCGGCTGAGGACCGCGAGCTGGCCAGGCCAAAACCGCCGAAGCCGTGGCGATCGCCGGCGCAACTGAAGGCGCAGGCCATGCAGGCCAGAGACAGCCGGGCCGCGAAGATCGCGGCTGTTGCGGACGCGGCTGAGGAGCAAGCAATCGATGAGGATGCGATCGCAGACTTGGTCGATGGCGCGGATTGATTCGAAACGAAGTGCGGCCCGCGCGACTGGACTCGCACGGGCCGCGATGGACAGCCGGCCGCGTGGCCGGCGGAAACAAGCGGAGTTCACGGATGGACACGCGACACACCATTGCGACGGACAGCAGGATGCGAAGCCGTCACATGGGGAATTGCTAATGAGTAACTTAATCGATCTGGCCGGTGGCTACGACGCAACGAGCACGCGGTTTTTCGAGCCGCGCGACGGCGACGACGGCACGAGCGAGCGCAAGTTTCCCGCTTTGCGCGCGGGGCTGGTTGCGCCGCTGAAGCAGGCGGCGGCGATGTTGCACGGGTTGATGCAGATGGCGCGGGCGAACCAGCTGGACTGGGAAGCCGAGACCGATTCGGAAATCGACGCGGATGCGCTGGCATTGCATCGGCTGGCGCTTGCGATCGAGGCGAGCGTTCACTCGGTCGGCGGTCTGGTCGAAAGCGCCCTGGGCGCGCTGGATGGAATCGAACACAACGGCGACGAACACGGCGTGGTCGAGCTGCGCGATTGCGGCCGCGAGAATCTGGCGGTGCTGCGCAAGAAGCTCGACACAAGCAACGACGTGGCCGACTGGGCTTTGTTGGGGTGGGCCGTCGAGTTTTTGCTTTCGTCAGAGAACCCCAGCGACGCGCTGGCGGCGGCATCGCCGGATTACTGCGAGCATCGCGCGATGCTTCGCTGCGCGCGCGGGGCGCGGAAATCGGCGGAGCAGTCGCGCGCCGAAATGGAGCGGGTGTTTTCCGGCGCGGCGCAGGCCGATGGCCGGCGGAACGACGACGGCATGCGCGCTGAGGCGGCATCCGCGGAGCCGGCGGCGAAAAACGAAGGCCAGACCGCGGCACAGTCGGCGGGCATTTCGACGCCGAGCGCGACGCATCCGCTGGCGGCGGAGATTCACGGGATTGTGGAGAGCGCGGCGCGACAGCTCGCGATCGCGATTCTTGATGTTGTCCTCGAACGCGCGCCGCGCCGCGGGACGCCGCCCGTGAACCAGCGCGCAAGCCAGTCGGAAGTAGACGGTGCGGCGGGCGGCGTTGATGCGCCGCTGCATGGCTTCATCGGCGTATGCCGGTCGGCGAGCGAGTCGCGGGGCGTGCCCGCGGCGGTGTAGACAGGTCTCGTGTGTCGTGAAAGTTCGCGGTGTTCCTTTGGCCGCGAGCGCGTCTCCGAACCCGCCCCGACCGGCGCGAGCCGGCCGGGGCGAGGCGAGGCGAATGAAAAAAGCTAGAAAGTGAGCGTGACTCTTGTATATGACGATCGGACCAGCCGTGAAAATCAACCCAGACTCGGTCTCTATTTTCGCCGGCGGTTTCGGCCAGGCGCGGCCGGCGCGGCCCGGCGCGGCGAGCTTGGGTGATACTGGCGGACCGAAGGGCGTCGCCGGCGTCGCGGCGCTGTTGGGATTGAAGCCGGACAGCTCGCGCGACGAAATTGTCGGAGCGATCAAAATGAATGCCGACGAGGACATCATCGATGAAATCGCCGAGCTGTTGGGGCTGGATTCTTCGGCAAGCGTCGATGAGGTGCTTGATGCGATGCTCGCCCGGGTGGACGCCGAAGCGGCTGCAGAGCGAGCCGCGACGATGGCAGCGGGCGGGCGCATGCCCAGCGTCAACGAAATCGCGAACGCCGTCGCGAAGTCGCGCGCTACGCCGGTGCGGTCGGCGCGGATCATCACGGCGCTGGGGCTGCTTTCTACCGCGACGCTCGATGACGCCATGCGCGCGGTCGAGCAGGCCGCGCCCGAGCGGCTGGCCGAAATCGCGGCACGGCTGGGCGTCGCCGGCGCGGATGTCGTATCCATCACGCGCGAGGTTGTCCGGGCCGTGCTCGGCGAAGCGGAGCTCGCGCGGATCGAGCGCGAAATCTCGAACCGATCGGCCATGCGGGCGATCTTCGCGGGATCGCCTGAGCTGCGCGAGGAGTACCGCGGCGACTTCGAGGCTTTTGCCTCATATCAGGAGGCGTGCCGCGACGGCGCTTTTTGTGGGCCGGGCACGGCCCGCTTTGCCGCGTCGCAAGCCGGCTCGCCGGCGCATCGTGCGACGGGTCGGAGCGTGGTCAGCCGGGAGTAGTCAGCTTGGATTGGAGCCGTCGCACGGATGCGGCGGCTTGCTTTGAGTCAATCGAACGGAGTTTGAAGATGGCAATGACACTCATTGAGGTTCGACGCGAGCAGCACGCGGCGCAGCGGTCCGCGGCGGTGGCTGAGTATCTCGAATTGCTCTCACGCAACAGCAGCCCGCTGCCCGGTGACGCGGACAAACTGGGTCGCGTGATGGCAGTTTTGGGCCGATCAACCGATGCGCTGCCGACCGATCTACGTTTTGTTGAGACTTTGAACGCGCTGCGCGCATCGCCGGGCGATATGGAAAAACTCGCCGCTGCGCGCGATGCGGCCCGCGCTGATTTGAACAACTCGGTTGTGGAGTTCGACGCGATCCGCAAGGATTTCGAGCGCCGCTTGCGCGACGGAGAGCAGGCCGTGGCGGTCGCCGTCGCTGCGCATCACGCCGCCGCGAAAAACAGGGCATATGTCGAGAAGCTGCAAGCAAGTTGGGTCGAGCATTTTGCCCAAGGGCAAGCCCCAGAGTCATTGACGATCCGGCTCGACGCGGTTCTGCGGAGCTAGGCTTTCAGCGGCGGGCCGGCCAGGTCTGTGCGACTGGCCGGCTTTTTTGGAGTGCATCGATGAGCGCGAATCAGGTAGATGGCGGCAGCGGCAGCGGCGGCGACGGTGTGGCGGCCTTGACCGCATTCGATGCGATCGAACTCAAGATTCGGTGTGGCTTCGAGTTGACCGCCGGGGAAACGCTCGCGCTGCTCACGGCGGCGAAGGCCGCGGTGGCGTCGGCGGATCAAATGACGCGGGCCGCGGAGAATCTGGTAGGCGTCATCGCGCGGCTCTCGCAAGCGGTCGAGGATCGCGATGCGACGCTTACGATTTTGGCCTGTGATCCGGTTATTCGCGCCCGGCTGGGGTGCTGCCATGAATGAAGCTTCAGGCTTTGCCGGCACGGCATCCGCGAGCGTTGGCGCGATCGACGCCGCAGCATCCGCGAGCGTTGGCGCGATCGACGCCGCGGAGGCGCGCTTGGCGGCGATGCGGTCCTATCTCGATCAACTGAAGGTCTGCGAGCCTGATTCGCCGGCAGCGCGGCTGCTGGGCGAGGCATTCGACCGCGAGCTGGCGGCGCTGACCGGCGGCGGCGCGGCGAGCATGAATCCGCAGGCTGACCCGGAATTGGCCGCGGCGGAAGTGATCGGGGCCGGCGCAGCAGCGACATTCGCGCGGCTGATTCGGTCGCTGCCGTTGTCGGCGGGGCAGGCCGGCGGCGCAACCCGTGCGGCGGCGAACACGCCGGATGATGCCACGCAGACATACTTCGCGCGGCTGTTGGTCGAGGCGGGCATTTCGCCCAGCCCGGCGCTGCTTGCGGCGCTGCTCCAGTGCGACGCGGCGGGCGGCGACGTGAAGGCGGCGGTCGGCGCGCTGGCGGAACTCGCGGCGATCGAAGGCGAGCGCCTTGTGAGCGACACAACCGGCGCAGCGCGGAAATCTCAGGCGGACGATACGCATGCAGCCGCGGCGGGTGATGAGCACGCAACGCCGAGCGACGCGCCGGCTTTGGAGTCTGATTGATGGCGACACAACAGGAAATCCTGCAATACAAGCTCGATATCAGTGATGCTGAGCAGAAAACTACGCGGCTTCAGGCCCTACTCGAAACGATCAAGGCCAAGAAGGCCGGCGGGCAGGATGCCAGCGCGCTCGAAGAGCAATTCAGCCGCGAAATGGACTCGCTGGCCAAATCGCGCGGCGCGGCGCAGGCGGGCAAGACGGCCTTCGACGATCTAATCAAGAGCAAGGAGAAGCTCGCGAGCGTCGTCGGGCTGGTCGGCGGTCAGTTCGGCGGGCTTGTTGGTCGAATCGGCAATGTCACGGAAGCCGCGCTAACTGGTTCGACCGCGGTAAAAACGCTGGCCGGCGCGCTAGCACTGCTGACCGCGGGCGTCGCGCTGTATAGCGATCTGGCCGCAGCGGCGGATCGTGCCCGGCAGGCGATGGAGCGCGCTGCGGCGGCAGCGAGTGACAATACACGCGCGGGCGTCGCGCAGCGTGCCGAGATTGCACAGCAGGCCGCGACGGTCGGGCTGTTCAGCGCGGCCGGCGCGATACAAGCCGAAGAGAACCGGTTGCGCGAACGCGGCGTGCCTTCGGCGCTGGCCCGCAATACGGCGATCGCCGGCGAACTGGCTCGCTCCGCGCAAAGACCGTTCGATGGGGATAATTATCTGGCCGGCCTGGTCCTTAGTGGCGGTGAACCCGTCGCCTTCGAACCCGGCACGCGCCAGGGCAGCGCAGTGAATCAGCGGCTCATCGCCGCCACGCTGCGGGCCGGTCAGCGACCGGAGGCCGGCGATGCGTTGCGGCGTTTTATCGCAGACGCCGGCCCGATGGCGACTGCGGAAGCGCCCGCCCGCGCGGTCGGCTTCGATGAGCAGAATGTGCGGCTCGAAGTCGCGCTGGCCGAGCTGCGGAAGCGCCGACCCGATTTGACGGACCGCGAACTTGGCGCGGTGCAATCGATAGCGCGAATGCGACTCTCGGGCGACGCGAGCTTGTCCGGCGACGCCGGCGCGGTCGCGGCAGAGGCCTACGCGCGCGGCGTGATCCCCGGCTCACGCCTCGCCGGTGTGATCCCGTCGCGCTATCTGCCGCAGAGCGACGAAATGCGGCTGCTTGACGAAGCCGGTTTGGGCGGCGCGGCCCGCACCGACGACATTGGTCGGCTGGTTGTTTTTCTGGCAGACTTGGCGGCGAAGCTCGAATTGTCCGGCGACGCGGGCGGCGGGCTGTCGGGGGGGGCAAAATCCCAGACAGTTCACTACCACAACACGACGAACATCGGAACGGTGATCCGCAGCGGCGGCAACCCTCTCTTGCAGACGTTGGGCGAATTCCGCGGCGAGAAAGTGCCGGATGGTTTCGTCGGAACGGGTACGGTGCGATGATGCTTACAGCGCTGGTATTAACCTTGCTGTTTCGTCGCCTATCGCGTCCGTTGGGGCCGTTTCTGGGCGGGTGGCGCTACCCGATCCAAATCCGGGGTATCAACGGGTCCGGCGAGGCCGGTCGGGCCGCTGGGCGGCGTCTAATCGATCGGGCAGGGGCTGTGTCCACGGAGGGCGGCATTCGAGGGGTATCCGAAGACTGATTTTTTGAGCTTCGAGAGAGCTTCGAAGGGGGCATTTTTTGAATCGCAACGTGGGGGAGGGCGGAGATTCCCCGCGCTTCGAAAATGGTCAGGTATTTCTGCGTTGGTCAACTATTTCTGCGCCGCCTAGAAAAAATGCCGGGATGGCCGGACGCGTTATCCCGCCCGAAAAAAAGAACGCCCCGCTGGGAGGCGTTCGGGCTACGGGCTTTCACCCGGTACCCTGCGCGGACGTAAGTCCACTTACTGTGAGTTGTAGGCAAACGCCGCTCTGATACACTGTCAGAAAGAATAACATGTGGATGTTTCAGCAGTCAAGGGGCACCTGTGAGATTGGATATCGGAACTACTCGCTTTCGTCTTGGGATAGACCTTGGTGCGCGTTCGCTGGGCTGGCAGGTCGTTCTCCTTGAAGACGAGTCGCCGGCGTCGATTGGCGCTTGTGGCGTCCACACGTTCGATGCCGGTGTTGACGGCGACATCGAGGGTGGACGCGACGAATCGCGCAGTGCCGCTCGACGTCAAGCCCGTCAGACTCGCCGCCAATTCTGGCGCAGGCAGCGAAGGCGTCTGAAAGTGCTGCGCCTCTTGCAGTCAGGCGGACTGCTCCCGCCCGGCGACATCTCGACGCCCGAAGCTATCCATGAATACCTTCTAAAGCTCGACGGGGACTTGTCCGCGAAGTGGTGTAATTCTGAATCGACGGACGCGGAGCGCGTCATGCTGCCCTATCGGCTTCGAGCCGCAGCGCTGGACAAGCCGCTTTCGCCGCACGAACTGGGGCGTGCGCTCTATCACCTCGCGCAGCGCCGCGGCTTCAAATCCGGTCGCAAATCGCAGACTGAAGAAGACGAGAAGGAAGTGGGAATCGTCAAGCAGAACATCGGCGACCTATACGCTGAAATGAAAGCGGCCGAGGCCCGCACGCTGGGCGAATACTTCGCCGGATTGAACCCCCGCACGATGCGCGTTCGCCGTAGGCATACGCATCGCGACATGTTTCGGGCCGAGTTTCGTCAAATTCTAGACAAGCAGTGCGAAACGAACGCAACGCTGACGCCCGAGTTTCGAAAGACGCTGCACAAGGCGATGTTCTACCAACGACCCCTGAAGAACCAATCCGATTTGATCGGCAAATGCGAACTGGTTCCCGGCAAAAGACGGGCGGCGATTGCCCTGCGCATTTCACAGCAGTTTCGTTTGCTTCAGCGCGTGAATGATCTCGGAATTGAATTGCCGTCCGGCACGCGAGCGCTCACCCCCGACGAGCGAGCCAAAATAATCGACTGGCTGAAAGCTGAGGGCGACCTCAAGTTCACGGAAATCCGAAAGCGGCTGACGCTGCGCGGGACCACGTTCAATCTGGAACGTGGCGGCGAGGAAAAACTTCCGGGTAACCGCACCGACAAAAAACTCCGCAAAGTGTTTGGCTCGCGATTCGATTCAATGACCGACCCCGAACGTGATGCCGTTGTCGAAGACCTGTTGACGTTCGAGGACGAGACCGCATTGAAGCGCCGCGGCGAGCGTCATTGGAAACTCGATGACGAGGCAGCGACCGAACTCGCTGGCACCATCCTCGAGTCGGATCGTTCCCGTCATTCGCGCGAGGCGCTCGAAATGCTGGTCAAGCGCATGAAGGACGGTACGCCCTACATGACCGCCCGAAAAGTGCTTTTCCCTGAAAGCCTCACATCGAAAACCGTGACCGATAAGCTGCCGCCGGTACGCAATCTGCTTACGGACCTACGCAATCCAGCCGTGGAACGTGCGCTTACGGAACTGCGAAAGGTCGTTAACGCCATCATTGGTCGTTATGGCAAGCCGGAGACAATCCACATAGAGCTTGCACGCGACTTACGAAATCCGCGCAAACGACGCGAAGAAATGGCAAAGAAGATGCGCGTGCGCGAGAAAGAGCGCGAGCACGCCATCGACCGAATCATCGACGAAACCAAGATCGCCGATCCGCGTCGAGCAGATGTCGAGCGCGTGCTACTCGCCGACGAGTGCGGCTGGCATTGTCCGTACACAGGGCGCCCGATCTGCATGGAATCGCTTCTCGGCTCGAATCCGCAGTTTGATGTCGAGCACATCATCCCGTTGAGCCGTTCGTTGGACGATTCGTTCGCCAACAAGACCCTCTGCTATCACGAAGAGAACCGATCGCACAAACGCAATCGCACGCCGTTTGAAGCCTATGCGAGCAGCGCAGAGCGTTGGAAAGACATCATCCAGCGCGTCAAAAAATTCAACGGACCGAGCGCCGAGGGCAAGCTGCGAAAATTCCTGATGGACGAAACGCAGTTCGACGAAATCTATCAGGACTTCACCGAGCGCCAGTTGAACGACACGCGCTACGCATCCAAACTGGCCGCCGAGTATCTCGGTTGCCTCTACGGCGGGCAGGTCGATGCCGACGGTCGGCGGCGGGTGCAGGTCAGCGCCGGCGGAGTCACTGCCTTTCTGCGGAGCGAATGGCGACTGAATGAAATTCTCGGCCTGCAAGGCGAGAAGAACCGCCAGGACCACCGCCACCACGCCGTTGATGCGCTTGCCATCGCTCTGGCCGACCCCAAAACCGTCAAAATGCTCGCCGACGCGGCGGAACGGCCGGAACTGACCGGACGACGACGGTTTGCCAAAATTCCGCTGCCGTGGGAAGGGTTCTTGGAGGAGGTGCGGCAGAAAATCGACGGAATCGTGGTCTCGCGCCGCGAAAACAACCGAATTCGCGGACAACTCCATCTCGACACCAACTACGGCCAACCACGCGGCGATGCGTCGGGTCTGGGTAGAGTGCCGATTGAGCATCACGTCAGGAAGCCGGTAACCACGATGACGAACGACTCGCGAGTTGCGGCGATCGTCGACGATGCAGTTCGGCGCGCCGTTGAGAGAAAACTTGCTGAGGTCGGCGGTGATCCGGCCAAGCTGGAGTCTGATCCGCCGGTGCTGATCACGCGCGACGGGCGGCAGATACCGATTCGGCGCGTACGGGTAAAGGAAACCGTTACGGTCGAGACCGTAGGAAAAGGCGGCGCTGCACGCTACGTGAAGCCCGGGACCAATCACCACGTCGCGATTGTCGCTGTACGTGGAAAACGTGGTACGACGAAATGGGAAGCACGCCCTGTCACCTTGTTGGAGGCTTACCGTCGTCGTGATGCCGCTGGGAAGCCGCCCATCGTTCTTCGCGATTACGGGCCCGATTGTGAATTTGTGATGGCGTTGTCCCCAGGTGACGCCGTCATCATCAAGAGTGACTGCGGTTCGGACTTGCTGTGCTATGTGACCAGTGTTTCGGAGAAGCAATGCGAACTTCGGCTACATAACGACGCGCGGAAAGCTGCGGATGTCAAAGCGGCGGGCAAGGCGGGAGGAAGACTTCAGCTAACGATAACTCAGTTGCAGCAGGCCAACACACGCAAGATCCGCGTGAGCAGACTCGGCGAAGTGCTGCCCGCTAATGACTAACCGCATCCTCGATTTCTCTTCTGGCGCGGCTTACCTCCGCGCCGAGAACGCACAGCTCGTGATAGAACGACGCGAGTCGGCGGAGCGCGCTAATCCACCCCCCGACGCGCGCGGCACCGCTGTTCGCGTGCCGCTCACCGATATCGCCGTCGTCGTCCTCGGTCACAGGCAGGTGACCTGCTCGACCGGCGCACTCGCCGGCATTGTCGAACACGGCGGCGCGATCGTCGTCTGCGATCGCAATCACTTGCCGACCGGCATGATGCTCCCCATCACCGGCCATTCCACCCAGGCCGAGCGGTTTGCCGCACAGGCCGCTACGTCGCTCCCAACCAAAAAACGTCTCTGGCAGGCGATTGTCCGCCGCAAAATCGCCGCGCAGGCCGAGTGTCTCGAATCACTCCGCGCCACTGACGGCGGACTTCGCGGGATGCACGCCCGAGTCCGTTCCGGCGACCCCGACAACGTGGAAGCCCAGGCCGCGCAGCGCTATTGGCCGCTGCTCTTTGACGATCCGCAATTCCGCCGTCGCCGCGAAGCCGATGACGCTAATCGCATGTTCAACTATGGCTATGCCGTGTTGCGGGCGATCACCGCACGGGCAATCTGCGCCGCCGGTCTGCATCCGTCGCTCGGCGTGCACCATCACAATCGCTACGACGCGTTCTGCCTTGCCGATGATCTCATGGAGCCATTTCGACCGTTGGTGGACGAGGCCGTTGTCGAGTGCGTTGCGACGCATGGCGCGGATTCCGCGCTTTCGCCGGCGGTCAAACAGATGTTGCTGGAGCCGCTCACCGGCCAGTACCGCTCCCGTGACGAAACTCGCACGCTGTTTGACTGGATATCTCGCTCTGCCGTGAGTCTGGCAAATGTGTTCCTTGGCCAAAGCGACCGATTGGAATTACCGGAGGGGCTGGTCCGCGAGGATTCAGCCGATGCCGAGGAGTAGGCTGGCACTTTCCGGGTATAGATCGGTGTGGCTATTGGTCCTGTTTGACCTGCCCGTGACAACCAGGGAAGCACGCAAGGAATATGCGCGCTTCAGAAAGGTGCTGCTGCGCGAGGGGTTCACCATGTTACAATTCTCGGTCTACGCTCGATTTCTTGCGAGCGAAGCGGCCGCCGAGCCGTACAAGCGGCGGCTCGAAACAGAGCTGCCGGACAATGGCGAGGTGCGGCTGCTGTCGATCACCGATCGGCAGTTCGGGAAAATGGTCATTTTCTTTGGAAAAAGGCGGCGCGAGGTTGAGAAAAAGCCGCGCCAGTTGCTGCTTTTCTGAGCGGAAAGTCGGCGTAACCCGGCGGCTCGCACCGGGTTACGCCGAAGGGAGTGTATCAGAGCGACGTTTCCCGCCAAGTCACAGCAGCGCCTCCGTCACGGCCGCCTGCACCACTAGTGTATCAGAGCGACGTTTCCCGCCAAGTCACAGCTCCACCAACCAGCGTCTCCAGACTGCTCACAGTGTATCAGAGCGACGTTTCCCGCCAAGTCACAGCCGCGGTCAAAGAGGATCTCGCCGGAGGAATAGTGTATCAGAGCGACGTTTCCCGCCAAGTCACAGCGGTTGCGCGGAGCGGCGCGAGCGCCTCACTAGTGTATCAGAGCGACGTTTCCCGCCAAGTCACAGCGGGACTGGTCGACGCTCACGGCCGGGCACAAGTGTATCAGAGCGACGTTTCCCGCCAAGTCACAGCGGTTGGACGGTAGCGATATTTGCTCGGTGGAGTGTATCAGAGCGACGTTTCCCGCCAAGTCACAGCCCATCGCCGACGTGTATCCTCGCGCCGCGCAGTGTATCAGAGCGACGTTTCCCGCCAAGTCACAGCGGAACTGCTCGACGCTCACGGGCGGGGACTAGTGTATCAGAGCGACGTTTCCCGCCAAGTCACAGCATGACGGAAGAAGGCGCCGCGTCTTACGCGAGTGTATCAGAGCGACGTTTCCCGCCAAGTCACAGCCTCGAATTCAACCTAGGCATGGTCGAGCGGAGTGTATCAGAGCGACGTTTCCCGCCAAGTCACAGCCTCGTGCGTCAAGCCGCGCGGGCGAGCCAGAGTGTATCAGAGCGACGTTTCCCGCCAAGTCACAGCGAGTGCAAGGCGTCGATTGATGCGGCCACGAGTGTATCAGAGCGACGTTTCCCGCCAAGTCACAGCGTCTACACGTTCGACCCGCGGCGGGCTTACAGTGTATCAGAGCGACGTTTCCCGCCAAGTCACAGCGCCGCTCGGCGTCACTCACTGCTCGTGTCCAGTGTATCAGAGCGACGTTTCCCGCCAAGTCACAGCGTGGCAGCACCTGAAGTCGCTCGGCGCATAGTGTATCAGAGCGACGTTTCCCGCCAAGTCACAGCACCTCAAGATGATCGCCGGCGACGACAGCGAGTGTATCAGAGCGACGTTTCCCGCCAAGTCACAGCATGCCAACGTCATTCCGTGTCTTCCGTCGGAGTGTATCAGAGCGACGTTTCCCGCCAAGTCACAGCTGCGGCCTCAGTCTTGGCTGCCGGCAGCGCAGTGTATCAGAGCGACGTTTCCCGCCAAGTCACAGCATCGAACCACCGAGTCTACGACACCGCGCAAGTGTATCAGAGAGACGTTTCCCGCCAAGTCACAGCGCCGTGGGTTGTAGAGCACAAGACATAGCAAGTGTATCAGAGCGACGTTTCCCGCCAAGTCACAGCGAATCAAGACGCTCATGTACCTGAGCGCCGAGTGTATCAGAGCGACGTTTCCCGCCAAGTCACAGCGTCGTCGCCGCGCTGCGCGCGACGCTGGAAAGTGTATCAGAGCGACGTTTCCCGCCAAGTCACAGCCTGACTACGGGTACGGTGCGATGATGCTTACAGCGCTGGTATTAACCTTGCTGTTTCGTCGCCTATCGCGTCCGTTGGGGCCGTTTCTGGGCGGGTGGCGCTACCCGATCCAAATCCGGGGTATCAACGGGTCCGGCGAGGCCGGTCGGGCCGCTGGGCGGCGTCTAATCGATCGGGCAGGGGCTGTGTCCACGGAGGGCGGCATTCGAGGGGTATCCGAAGACTGATTTTTTGAGCTTCGAGAGAGCTTCGAAGGGGGCATTTTTTGAATCGCAACGTGGGGGAGGGCGGAGATTCCCCGCGCTTCAAAAATGGTCAGGTATTTCTGCGTTGATTAGCTATTTCCGCGCCGTTATTTCCGCGCCGCTTATCCGTCGCGTGACATCCAAGCGCCGGCTGTGATCATCCTGACACGGCCGGCGCACTTCATTGCCCGACCCGCCAGCGTGGGCGCTGGGGGCAAAATCCTGCGCGGATGGAACAGACCTATTCAAGCGGAACGTGATTCATGACGCATCGTTGCGGATGATGCGCTACGTGAATCGAATCGCTTCCTGACGGGCGCGGTTCGGTTTTATCGCGCGGTTCGGTTTGAGGGCGCGGTACGGCTCAACGCGCGCGCTTCGACGCGGGCGTCCAAGCGATCGGCGTCACCACCACCGCGTGCAGTTCCGGGAAATCGCGCGCCGCTTCGAGCGCCAGCCGGATCGCCCCCTTTTTCAAGAAGAATACGCCCATCTGGTGCAGCCGGGGCCTCTCCGCCGCCGCCGGCACCGCATCACACGCGACCAGTTGCAACGCATCCGCCTGCATTCGCAGCGGAAAACACGCCGGCGCGCGATAGCGTAGGCTGATCGCGTAATAGCCGGCTGCGGGCGTGAGCAGCGCAAAGTCCGCGGCGCTGGGTTGCGCCGGATCAGCCGCGCGCAGCGGCGTGTCAGCGCGTGGTGCACTCGCATCCGCCGGCGCCGGCTCGAGATTGCGGCGCGTCCGCGCGGCGCCGGCAGCTAGCACGATCGAACGGTCATTGACCGCCTGTCCCGCCGGGTCGGTCAGTTGTTCCGCGGGCGCCGCGCCGAGCGCGCAACCATCGATATGCGGCGAGCCGATTCGCAGGAAAAGCGAGCGATCCTCGACGAGCACGCTGTAGTACAAGCCGCGATCGGCGACGTTCTGCCGGCCCCAGGCGAGCTTGTCGACATAGTCGGGCTGCAACTCCACGATCGAATAGCTCAGGTCATACTTGTTATGCCCGGGCACCGATTTCAGCCCCTCCCACGCGACCGCGCCGCTCAGGTCGGGCGCGACGCGCGCGATGCGCGGGTCCGACTTGCCCAGCATGTCGATCGTGCGGAAATCGGTGTAGTACGCAACCGTGCCGGCGTAGAGCAGCGCGATCCGCGCCTCAGGCCGCAGCGCCCGGCGCAGCGCCAGCGCGGTTTGGGCGTTGTCGCGGTTGGTCTCCGTCGTGTAGGGCGGATCGCGCAGCGTCCACTCACGCCAAAAGCGCGCATCAGCAAAACCCACCGCCAGGGCCAACAGCCCCGCCGCCAGCCAACCCGCCGAAGCCAGTCCCGCCGGCCGCGCGCCACCGGGGTGAGCGGGTCGCCGGCCAACTGCCATGAGCACGGCCACCGCTGCGCCGCCGATCAAGACCATCAGCAACGGAAAAATCGGCGTGAGGATGCGCCAGTAATTCCACGGGTCTCCGCCGACGGAAACCTGATACGACGCCGCCAGCAAGACCGTTGCAACGAGCGAAGCGACGCGCGCCCGGGGCTGGGCGACTCCGCTGTGCGCCAGCCTTCCCGCGAGCGCCAGCAACGCGCCGGCCGCCAGCAGCGCCAACAATAGCGCCGGCCAGCTCTCGCGGAGATAGGAGGTCGGCTGCTCGGCTCCAGCCCGCAACCCGAGATAGATCAGGCCGTTCTCGAGCCGATCGCTGAGCGGAATGCCCGCAACCTTCAAGACATACGTATTGGGCAGCCACGCGCCGTAATACGCCTTGCGCCAGAGCGCGTGGACGCCGACAAGCAGCGCCAGCGGTCCGAGTGCCAGCAAGGATTCAACGGCCGCGCTGCGCCGTCGGGCCATTCCGAGCGCGGCCAGCACCAGCGCCGGCAGGCACAGCGCGATGCCATCGGGTCGCGCGAAATAGGCCGCGGCCGCGGCGAGGCTCAACGTGAGCGGCGCCGCGAAGCCGGGCCGCTCAACGGTGCGCCACGCCGCCAACAGCGCGGCCAGCAGCGCCGCGGTCAGCAACCCGGTCTCCATGCCGACCAGCGACCAATAGATCAGCGGGTAATAGAGCAACGCCGCGACCGCCGGCAGCCAGCCAAGTAGCTGCATGGCGGGCGCATTCGACGCCTGCGGCTGCACGGTCGTGCTGAGCGGGCCAGACGGCATCAACATCGCGCTGAGCCGCGCGGTCAACCACGCGATCAGCAGCAGCGTGATCACACCGAGGATCTGAACCAGCAACACCGCCAGCCGCTTGTCGCCGCAGCACGACGCCAGCGTCATGAAGATCAGCATGAGCGGGTTGGTATAGCCCTCGACGCGTTCGCCGGCGTTCCATACCGGTCCCAGCCCGTGCGCCAGGTTCCAGGCATAGCGCATCGTGATCATCGCATCATCAAAGAGCGAGTACCAGCGTTGGCCATCGGTCAGGACAAACGAGCTGCGCGTGATCAGCAGCCCGCAATAAGCGGCATACACCATCACGCCCAGCACGAGCAACGGCCGCGCAACGCGGCGCGGATCGCGCCAAAAGGGCGGGGTAGCTGCGGCGGTCTCGGGCTGTGTGGCTGGCATCGAAGGTGCGGATTATACGTGCCGCCGCACATCATGCCCGCGCAGTCAGCCGGCGCTGATACGGCCGGCGGCATGCTTTTGCAGTACTCAGCGAAAGCATCCTCAATTCGATGCGAGAAATGCTCATGCGATCGACAGCCAAGCGCATCCCAGCCAGCCGTGCGGCCCCGTCACTTCCCGATCAGCTCCACGTCGTCCAGCCCCAGGTGCATGCCGTCTGAGCCAAATGACGGACCGAATTGCAACCGCAGCGCGACGATCTGCGCCAAGTCGAGCGGCTCGCCGCCGACGCGGAAGTCGTCGATCCGTATGCGCATCGTCTCGAATGCATTGGCCCAGCCGACGCCATCGCCAAAACCCGCGCGGGCGTAAGGCTCCTCCACGCCGCCGCCATATGCGCCGATGTTGAGCGAGCGCTGATTTCCCGCGGCGTCGCGCACCGCAATGTGAAACGTGCTGTCGGCCAGGATCGCGCGCGTCAGCGGCGCGCGCGTGATCTGACACACGCGCAGCGACAGCCACTCCGCGTCGCGCCAGTCGCGCAGCGCCGCGGGCAGCGAAAACTCGATGAAGGTGTTCACGCCCGCCGGCGCCTCAAACGTCGCGCCGCGCGCCAGGTCGGCGGGCCGCGCGCGGGTCATGCCTTGAGCCGCGTCGTCCGGGCTGTATGCAAACGTACCGTCGGTGTCGCCCAGGCGCGTCTCGCGCAGGTTGATCACGTTCGCGGTCACCGCGCCGCCCGCGCTGCTGAGCGCCGGATCGGGCTGCGACTGAAAGTTGTCGATCACCGCGACCTCGCCGCCGTCGGGCAGCCGCCGCGAATCCCGATCAACGGTGACCTCGTGCCCGCTCGGCGTAAGGGCCGGCACGCCGCTCGGGCGCAGCTCTTCAAACTGCCGCCAGAAGTATTCGCTCAGTTCGCGCTCATCGCGCAGCACCATCCCCAGAAACGCCAGCAACGCCGCCCGGGTGATCTTCTGCGCGATCGGCCGCGTCAGGTCATACCCCGGCGTGCCCGACCAGTCGCGCACGCCGCAGCAATTGAAATAGTTGTGATCCGCGCCGTGCAGATAGACCGCGGCCCGCGCGCCGGCGGCGCGCTCAAAGATGGCGAACGGTTGACCGGCGGGGTTGTCCGGCCCGCCGTAGACATCGCCGTCGGCCGATCCGTATAAGAGCAGCGTGGGCGTATCGGCCGGGGCGCTGGAAAGCGGCCCGCTGAAATCGGTGGGCGCCAGCAGCGCCAGGCCGCGCACCGCGCTGGGCGCATAGCCGGCCGGCACGAAGGTCGGCTGAGCCGCCCGGATGCGGTCTAACGCGAGCACCACGCCT
This sequence comes from uncultured Planctomycetales bacterium, assembly GCA_964418235.1. Lineage (GTDB taxonomy): Bacteria > Planctomycetota > Phycisphaerae > UBA1845 > Fen-1342 > CAYQLG01. The sequence goes on along the minus strand of CAYQLG010000058.1, from coordinate 7,223 downwards.
TCGCCGCCGCGGCTATGGCCGATCCAGACTTGCCGCTCCGGATCAACCCGGCCGGTCAACACGCCGCCGGCAATCTCAGGTAGCTGTGCGAAAAACGCCTCGATATGCAGCAATGTCGAGCTTGCCGCTGTGCCGATCCCCGGCTCGGCATTGATCGCGGGCAGCAACGCCACATAGCCATAGGACGCAAGCTGCCGCCCGAGATAGTCATACCAGCGCAAGTTGTGGGTGTTGCCATGACTGAACACGATCAGCGGCAAGCGCTCGCCTGAGGCGACGTCGGTCGGATAGAAGATCTTTTGCCGTGTGCAGGGATCGGTCGTCGCCCCACAGGTCGGATCGGCGGCAAACGCCATGCCCGGCGGCAAGCCCACCGCGCTGGCGTCACGCACAATGCTCGCCGTCGGGCGCGGCCCCAGTTGCGTCAGGTTTCGCACATAGACAAAGCCAGGCTCGTCGCCGCGCCCATCCACCAGGTCGCCCGCATCCAGGATTCCATTCTCATTCAAATCGACCACAACATCATAGCCAACACCCAACGCCGTGCCGGTTAGAGCGGTCAACTCACCGGCCAATGCCAGCGTGCGGATGTTCTGATTGATCGTTGCGCCTGTGAACATGATGGTGTGCGCCCCGCCCGGCGAGACATCCAGCAAATGCGGCTCATTGTCCCACAGTTCGCGCGAGCGATTGGGCGTGATGTAGACCTGCGCCTGCCGGCCCGCGACGTGCGGATAGCGGGCCGGATCAACTGCGATCCGCACCGGCTGATCCGACTGCACCACCTCGACATGCTGAAAATGCGGAAACATCGGCAGCGGGTTTCCCGCCAGGGGCGCTTCGATCTCGCCGCCGCTGCGCGCCGTCAGACACCCGATGAATGCTGAAATGTCGTTGAAATCAACCACACCGCTGCCGTCGGCGTCGGCGTTGCGATACACGCACGCGGGATAGGCCGAGAGATATGCGGCCGCGCCGGTCAGCGCGACGATGAACCCATCGATGTCGTCATAGTTCACGCGCCCGTCGCAGTTGCAATCGCAACGCGTGATCGCGCGTGCTGCGGTCCGAAACGACCAGACCCTTCCCGTCGTGACCCCGCCCGTGCCGCGCGCATCGACGCGCCAGAAATAGGTCTGATTCGCGCTCAGCTCCGCCGGCGGGTAATACACCGTTTCCAGCGTGGTCCCGCGCGAATCAGCCGCGCTCAGCGCGGCGCTCGTGCCAAAGAAAACCTCATAGACCAGCGCGTCGGCTGCCCCGGTCCAACTCAGCGACAATCGCCTCGGTTGATTTTCAGTGGCGTCGGCGGGGAGCGGCTGGGTGGCGGCGGCCGGTGGTTCAGGCGGCACGAAATCGGCTTCGCGCCCATAGAGGCATATCGCCAGTTGCTGCGGCGCCGGATGCGCCGCCGAGCCGAGTGCAGTCCAATACGCGACGCCCTGCTGTGGACAGCCGCCGCGCGCCGCCCGCCCCATCACGCTCGTCGGCGCCGCGAGGCGCACGCGCCAATCGAGCGGGCCGTCGAGCAGGCACTGCACCACCACCCAATATCGCAGACTCGGATCGACCAGCAGCGGCGGATCGAGCGCGACGCTGTATTGCTGCGTGACGCCATCCACCCCGGCATCCGCCTCGCTCACGAAAAACAGCCCAACGTCATAGCTGGCGATTGCATCCGCCGCGGGATCAACGCTGAGCGTATCGGGTTGGCCATCGAGGTCGCGGTAGAACAACACACGGAACGAGCGCGGCGTGAGTTTCGGATCCGGCGGCGCCACCGGCGCTTCACCGTCAAAGTACGACCCGCGCCACACCACGCGCGTCAGCTCGTAGCGCTCAGGCCCGGTCGCCAACACATCACGAATGCGAAAGTCATCCGCGGCCTGACACGAGCGCGGCTGCGGCTCGCCCGCTTGTTGAGAAATGAACCCGCCCGCCGCCGGCGTGCACTGTTCGACCAGCGGGATCTCGGCCGGCGGACCGGCCACGCCCCAAGCCCCCGCTGTCCACGCGACCCCCATCAACCCTAGCAATCGTGTCCACGGCGCCGGCTTGCCCGCGGCTCGACGCCTGGGCGGCACGGCGCATGCCATCGATGCGCCATCCGCCACCGAGAAACGACGCTTCCACATCCACCCGCGGGCCGACCAGATCCTCGCGGCAGATAAAAAAAACAACGGCATCTTTCCGCACTCCAGGACCGCAACCGGACGTTTCGCCGCTCGCGTGCCAGCCCACGACTTTAACCGGCAGCCCCTTTCATCGTAGCCGCAGCGCCAGCGAGAGCGCATGGTCGTACACTACGTTTTCCGCGGACCGGGCACCGCTCACAGGCTGTCCGCCGCACACCCGTGCCGCCGCGAAATGAAGGGAATGAGCCGATGGACGTCTCCGCCGCCGCCGAATTTGTGCAATTCGCAGATCAAAAGCTGGCGCAGCAAAGCGGGCAAATCCTGCGCTGCGCCGGGCTGCTCAGCACAGCGGAACTCTGGCAACGTCCCAACGAACACGTCAACAGCGTGGCCAATCTGATCTTGCACCTGACCGGCAATGTGACCCAGTGGATCGTCGCGGGCGTGGGCGGGGCCGCGTTTGACCGCAATCGGCCGGCGGAGTTTGCCGCACGCAGCGGAGATCCGGCCGCCGTCATCCTGCCGCCGCTCGAACGGGCCGTGGCCGAAGCGCGGCGGATCATCCGGGCTTGTGATGCGGCCAGCCTCTCGCAGCCGCGGATCATTCAGGGGTACTCGGTGCTGACCGTGGCGGCGATCTTTCATGTTGTCGAGCACTTCTGCTTCCACACGGGACAGATCATTCACGCGACCAAATGGCTGAAAAACGTCGATCTGAGTTTGTACGACGCTCGCGGCCAACGCCTGCACGCCGCGGACGGCCGGCCATGACCCACCGCTACGCCCCGGCTCGTTCTTGGCAGCGCAGAGAGACCATTTCCACCCAGCCCCACAACTACCGGAGGCGTGCCCCTTCTCGTTCGCTTTGAATTGGAATGCTCAGCGACTAAAATGCCCGATAAGGACAGTGTGAGGGTTCGTCGCGGTTGACCGCGCTGCCCGGTTTCGTGACCTGCGCCACTCACCGGCGTGGGTGAGGTGTGAGGATGAGCAACGGACGCGGAACAACGACGACCCGGGGTCGCCGCCCCAATGTTTGCAGCTTTTGTAGCAAGAGCCATCGCGACGCCGGCCCCATGGTCGAGGGCGTCAACGATGTTTTCATATGCGCCGCATGCATCGACCTGTGTCACAACCTGTTGCGAGAGGAAAAGCGCAAGGCGGGGAAGCCGCGCCCGGCGATGAAGTCGATCCCGCGACCGCGAGAAATTTTCGAATTTCTCGACCAATACGTTATCGGACAAGATGTCGCGAAGCGGGCGATTTCCGTCGCCGTCCACAATCACTACAAACGTCTGAGCCATTGCGACACGATGGCCGACAACGACGTTGAGATCGAGAAGAGCAACATCCTCTTGATCGGTCCGACCGGGTCGGGCAAGACCTTGCTGGCCCGCACGCTGGCGCGCCTGCTCAACGTGCCCTTTGCCATCGGCGACGCCACGACGCTGACCGAGGCCGGCTATGTCGGCGAGGACGTCGAGAACATCCTGCTCCGCCTCCTGCAAAACGCGGATTATGACCTTGAAGCCGCTCAGCGCGGGATCATTTACATCGATGAAATCGACAAGATCGGCAAAACCTGGAACAACGTCAGCATCACGCGCGACGTCTCCGGCGAAGGCGTGCAGCAGGCGCTGCTGAAGATGCTCGAGGGCACCACCAGCAACATCCCGCCGCAGGGCGGCCGCAAGCATCCCGAGCAGCAGTACATTCAGCTCGACACGACCAACATCCTGTTCATCTGCGGCGGCACGTTTGTCGGCCTCGACAAGATCATCTCGAAGCGGATGGGTCATAAGAAGATCGGCTTCACCGCCGACTTTGACCCGCGCGACGAAATCGGCGAGACCAGCCGCGCGCTGCAGCAGGTCACGCCGGACGATCTGGTTGAGTTCGGCATGATTCCCGAGTTTGTGGGGCGTTTGCCGGTGACCTGCCCATTGGCGCCGCTGGATGTGGGGGCGCTGCTGCGCATCTTGAAGGAACCACGGAACGCGATCGTGCGTCAATATCAGAAGCTCTTTGAGATGGAGAACGCGACTCTCGAATTCGCGGATGACGCGCTGGTCGAGATCGCGTCGCGGGCATTGGAGCGTGAAACCGGCGCGCGGGCGCTGCGCTCGGTGGTTGAAGAGGTGATGCTCGACTACATGTTTGAGCTGCCTGATCTGAAGCCGGGCGGGCGCTATGTGGTGACGCCGGCGGTTGTGCGCGGCGAGCAGGACTTGCTGGAGACGGCCCGGCTGCGAAAAGAGTCGGCGTAAGTCGAGTCGCGACGGGTCGCTGCGCGGGCATGCGCGGACCGCAACGGTCGCCCGGGCGCGGCGTCCTGCAAGACCGCCTTCGTGCATGGCAGTAGGGTATTGCCTGGACAGCCGTCAGCGGTGATCGGCTGAGCAGGGGGACAACTTTTTCGCTTGATGATTCCATGCGCCGGCGATTAGGTGTTACAATCGCCTTCACGTCGAAGAGAACTCATTTGTGGCGTGACCGACTGTACGTGGTTAGACGCCCGCGGTGCTGGGATGAACTGGGTTCTGAACAAATTTCGTGGTAAGTCCGCCTCTGCGCCGGCGCAGACCCAGCCGGATGTTTCGCCGGCTGCGTTGTCGGACTACGACACGGAGCTGATGATTGCGGCTTCGCGCGGCGACAAGGCCGCGTTTGGGCGGCTCTATCAGCGCACGTATCCCCAGGTGTTTACTTACATCTGCCGGATGTTGCAGAACAGCCGCGCCGCCGAAGATCTGCTTCAGGAAGTTTATATGAAGCTTTGGCGCAACGCCGAGAGCTTCAAGCCGCGGGCCAAGGTTATCACCTGGCTCTACCGGCTGGCGACGAGCATCGTGGTGGAGCATGTGCGGGCGCAGCGGCCCGATCGCGGGACGACGGTGGACGCGGATGATCTCGCGGCGAGCATGCTCGACCACCATGAGCCGGCGCCCGATGAGCGTATGAATGAAGACGATTTTCGCACCCGGCTCGAGGCCGCGCTGCATCAGCTCAAGCCCAATCAGCGGGCGGTTGTGCTGCTGTTCCAGACGCAGCAACTGTCCTATGAAGAGATTGCCGAAATCCTCGGCCTGAACACGAAAATTGTGAAGAGCCTGCTCAACCGCGCGCGTGAGCGCATTCGTACCGAGCTGAATCGCGCCTCCTGATCCGGTTTGCCGAGCCTTCGGTGTTGCTGTTGCGGCCGGCCCGGGGCGAGCGCCCCGAAGCTGTCGCCAGGCGGTAAGCTGCATTCATGTCGTCCCAAGATTTGAGCGCGCTGCCGACCGAGCGCTTTTCATCGCGCGTTGCCGACTATGTCCGGTATCGTCCCGGATATCCGCCGGGCGTGATCGAAACGCTGCGCGCAGCGCATGGTTTGGAGGCCCGTCAGATCATCGCCGATATCGGCGCGGGCACGGGCATTTCGACGGCGCTGTTTCTGAGTGAGGGGCACACCGTCTATGCAATCGAGCCGAACGACGCGATGCGCGCCGCCGCGGATGCGGCCTTCGGGAAAAATCCCGCCTATCACAGTCTCAAGGGCGCTGCCGAGGCGACCGGCCTGCCTGATGGCAGCGTCGATTGGATCGTGGCAGCACAGGCGTTTCACTGGTTCGACGTACCGGCGGCGCGGGTCGAGTTTCGCCGCATCCTGCGACCCGGCGGGCGCGTCGCGCTGCTCTGGAACAATCGCCGCGAAGACACGCCGTTTCTGAGCGCCTATGAGCAGTTGCTGCGGCGCTGCGGCACAGACTATGAGCAGGTCAAACACCAGAATGCCGAGGCTGACGGGCGCGTACCGGCGCTCTTCGGCGGCGCGTTCGAGCTGCGCTCATTCGACAACCTGCAGCGCGTCGACCTCGGTGGTCTGCTGGGCCGGCTGCGGTCGTCGTCCTATGTGCCGCCCGTCGGCGATCCACGCCACGAGCCGATGATTGCAGAAGCACAGCGACTGTTTCACGCACACGCCGTCGGCGGACAGGTCGAGTTGTGGTACACCGTGCAACTCTATGTCGGCGCGATCCGATAGCAGCCTCCGCCTGGCAGAGCCGCGACCGTCAGGAAGCGGAGTCGCCGGTGAGACCAGATCACTGTGTATGGTCGCGAAGGCAGCGGGCACGACCATACCGCGGCGTCCGCAAGCGAAGGCAATCGGCACGTCTTGACCGCTCTCTGACGGTCGCGGCTCCGTCGGCAACTCTGTTGCGTCGCCACTCCCCACTTCGGTTGTTGGCACTATCTTGCTCGCATGATATTCCCGCCACCCCGGCGCGCTGGGCGCGCGCGTGAACGGCTGATTGTCGGCTGCATGACCGGCACCAGCATCGATGCGCTGGATGTCGCGCTGGTTGCCGTGCGAGACGCGGGGCTGCGCCTCATGCCGCGCTGGCTTGCGGGGCATGCTCAGCCCATCCCGGCTTCGATGCGTGAGCGGCTGCGGCGGCTGGCGCGACAGGAGCCGCTGGCTGCCGGACGGATCGCCCGGCTACAGCATGATTTTGCCTTGCTCCACGTGCAGGCGCTGCGCGCGTTGTGCGCGCGACGGCGGCCCGCGCTCATCGCGATTCATGGACAGACGGTCTATCACGCCCCGCCGTTGAGTTGGCAGATGTTGCACGCGCCGCTGATCGCGCAGCGTTGCGGCGCGCCGGTGGTCTTTGACATGCGCGCCGCCGATCTGGCCGCCGGCGGCGAAGGCGCGCCGATCACGCCGCAGGCCGACTATTTCTTCCTGGCCGCGCCGCGCGAGCCGCGCATCATTCTGAATCTCGGCGGATTCGCGAATTTCACCTGGCTGCCGGCGCGCGGCGCATCGGCGAAGAGCGACATCAGCAAAATCGCCGGCGGCGACATCTGCGTCTGCAATCAACTGCTCGACGAAGCCGCGCGGCGACTGCTCGGAAAGCCGCTCGATCGCGACGGACGGCAGGCCGAACGCGGCGCCGCCGACCCGCGCTTGACGGCGTCGCTGGCGCGCCGGCTGCATGCCCAGGCCCGCTCCGGCCGCTCACTCGGCACGACCCATGAGCTGTTTAGCTGGCTGTACGAGCACGCCCACGCGCGCCGCCGCTCTGCGCAGGACGTGCTCCG
>CAYQLG010000057.1:0-27123 GCA_964418235.1 uncultured Planctomycetales bacterium | reverse complement strand
AATGCGGCGGACGCGCAAGCGCAGGCCGCCGTGAATGGGCTGCACGATGCGATCCAAGGCGGTAACGTCGACGGGATCTTCAAGCTGATCAACCAGGATCACGTAGCGGCCATGACCGATGCCCAGCGCTCGGAGCTATACCCGACGTTCGAGAAATTGCAGCTCGTGCAGAAGACCGTGATGAACAAGGTCGCGACGATGCTGGGCGGCGCCAAGGGCGCTCAGGCCGCGGCTGGAATTGATCCAAAGGCGTTTGTTCCCAAGCCCAAGCTCGAACTGGTAGGACCGGAACTGGCCAACGTAACGCCCAACCCGCTGATCGGCGTGCTCGGCCCGACGCTGCCGCCGGCGCTGACACTGGCCAAACAAGGCGACACGTGGCTGTTCCAGTTGGAGAAGCCGCTGACGGCGGATGATGCGACGCAAATCGTCGATTACCACAAGCGCATGCAGGGCGGCATTGACAAGATGCTGGAATGGCTCGATCAGCAGGAAGAAATCAACATTCCGGGCTTCCTCGCCGCGGTCGTGAAATTGCAGGCCACGGGCGAGTTCACGCCGCCGGAAGCCGGCGCTCCCGAAGAGAAGCCCGCTGACGCGCCGCCCGCTCCCGACGCGCCGGCGGAAGCAAAGCCGGAAGAAAAGAAGGAAGAAGAGCCGTAGAGTTGAGCGGCTAGCGACAGTGCAAACCGGTCGAACCGAATGGGCGAACCGAATGGGCGAACCGAACGGCGCCCGTAAGCAAGCGATTCGATTCCCGTGGCGCGAGCATTGAACGCCGCCCCGCCGAGACACCGACAGCGGGCGATCCTTGGCATTGGACGGATTGGGTATGTGCTGCTGAAGTTGCTCGCAGAGGATAGGTCGTTGGCGGTGCGGAATCCAAGACCGCTCCCTGACGGTCGCGGCTCCGCCAGAGGTCGCGGCTCTGCTTGTCAATCGCATGGAGACGGACATGTCGCGTGTGTCGGCCGAACAGGTGGAGGGCTTGCTCGCGACGTTCGAGCAGCGCGATTTTCTGCGCGACCTGCTGCACGAGATCGAGCATCTGCATCGGGTCGTTTTTCACGGGCTGGATACGGTGGACTGGGGCCGGGTGCGGCGCTCGGCCCAGCAGATTCTGATGGCCGAGCTTATCAGCCGGCATCAGAGCAATCCCGATGGCGTACTCGGCACGCTGCAGAACATGGAGCGTAGCGGAAAGCCGTGGGCGGCGGCGATCCGCGATCTGGCGGCCACGATTCACTCGTATTACACGACGCCGCTGGGCCTGGTGATGCGCAATGATTTGTTCGGCGCCGACGCGGTCTTTATCTCGTGCGACGCGGATGAGTGGATTCGGGGCGGCGCGGGGGCGTAGCCCGCGACGCGCCGGCTCCGGCCGCCTCTCTGGACAGGAAGCAGCGTAGGTATGAACGCCACCAAGCCTCCACGTATCCCGATCGACGAGCTGCAGCCCGGCGCGCGCGTCGAAGATCAGGTCTATCGCATTCAGCAGAAGGATCTGCGCACGACGACCAGTGGCAGCCTCTATATCCATGCCGTGCTCGCCGACGGCAGCGGTCAGATGCTCGGGCGGATGTGGAACGCTTCGCAGGAAATCTACGATTCGATCCCCGAGGGCGGGCTGTTGATGGTGCGCGGGCGCGTTGAGAACTACAAAGGCAACCGCCAGTTCATCCTCGACGGCGTCAAAACGGTCGAGCCGGGCATGTTCGACCCGGCCGACTTTCTGCCGCGTACGCGCCACGACGCCGACGCCATGTGGGCCGAAGTCAAGGGCATCCTGCGCAGCATCGAAAATCGCGACCTGCTCGCGCTGATCGGCAAATACATCAACGATCCTGAATTTGCGCGCGATTTCCGCCGGGCGCCGGCGGCCATCACCTTTCACCACGCCTACCTCGGCGGCCTGGTCGAGCATACGCGCAATCTGCTGCGCCTGGCCCATGTGGTGTGCCCGCTCTATCCGCAGATCAGCCGCGATCTGGTGATTGCGGGCGTGTTTCTGCATGACGCCGGCAAGACGCGCGAACTGACGTATGACGCGAACTTCGAATACACGCCCGGCGGTCAACTGCTCGGGCACATCGTGCAGGGCGTCTTGATGCTGCGCGACCGCATTGCCGAACTCGAGCTGGAAACGGGCCAGCCCTTTCCTGCGGACATCGAGCTGGCCCTGCAGCACATCATCGTCAGCCATCACGGCAAGTTCGAATTCGGCAGTCCGCGCCTGCCGGCGATCGCCGAAGCGATCGTGGTGCACTATCTCGACAATCTCGACGCGAAAGTGAACATGGTCTTTGACGCGATCGAGCAGGACAACGACCCCAATTCCGCCTGGACGCCATATGTGAAGGCGCTCGAGACCAAGGTCTATAAGCGCCCGCTGATCCCAACCAAGCCGGCGCCCGGCGACAAGCCCAATCGCGCTGAGCAAGGTCGTCCGGAGCCGAAACACACCTAACCGAGTCGCCGCACGCGGCGCCGTTATCGGCGGCGCTCCCAACCGCCGACGTTGACGCCATCGATCAACCCGGACAGCGCCCATTTCTGCCGATGATGTTTGCCCGACTCTTAATAGAGTGTATACTCTATTTCGAGGCGGCGTGCAGTTAGCGAGCAAGCCCGCCCGCCAGGAGAGCGAGCATGCGACTGACTCAGGCGCGTTTCCCGGTAACCGGAATTCTGGCTTTGTTGCTGCTTCCAAGCCGCGGGTGGAGCTGTCCGGCTGAGCTGCGGCTGGTCGAAATCGCGTCGGGCTTGTCGCGCCCCGTCTGGGTAACCGCGATTCCCGGCGACGATAACCGGATTTTCGTACTCGAAAAAAATGTGGTCGCAACCACAACCGGTCGAATTCGCATTATTGATCAGATCAATGCGCCGGCGCCGCAATTGCTCCCGACGCCCTTCTTGGTGATCAGCCCGGTCAGCGTTCAATCCGATGAGCAAGGGCTGCTCGGGCTGGCATTTCACCCGAATTTTGCAGCGAACGGCTACTTTTACGTCAACTTTACCGACGCCAACCGCGATACCGTCGTGCGGCGTTACACAGCCATCCCGGGGTCGGATGGTCGTTTCACTTCGACACTGAGCGCGGATCCAACAAGCGCCCGGCAGATCATTCGCATTCCGCAGCCATTTCCCAATCACAACGGTGGCTGGATCGAGTTTGGGCCGGATGGGTATCTCTATATCGCGATGGGCGACGGCGGCGGAGCCGGCGATCCCGGCGGGCGCGCACAGAATTTAAATGAGCTGCTTGGCAAAATGCTGCGCCTCGACGTCGATGCGGACGATTTTCCCGAGGATGACGCGCGCAATTACGCGATTCCTCCATCAAATCCATTTGCCGGCGCCATTCCGGGCCGCGATGAAATCTGGGCGTATGGGCTGCGAAATCCCTGGCGAAACGACTTTGACGCAAAGACCGGAGACCTCTTCATCGCGGACGTCGGACAAGGCGCAATCGAGGAGATCGATTTCGAGCCGGCCTCATCTCCCGGCGGCGTGAACTTCGGCTGGCGCTGTTACGAGGGAACGCGGCCTGTCAGCCCCGGAACCTGCCCGATGCCCGCCTTGCTCTCGTTTCCGATTTACGAGTACCCGCGGAGCGGCGGCGCCTGCTCGGTCATCGGGGGGGTCGTCTATCGCGGCGCCGACATTCCAGGACTCTCCGGCACCTATTTCTTTGCCGACTATTGTGCGAACTTCGTCCGCAGCTTCCGCTATCGCAGCGGCAGCATTACCGAATTGACGACGCACGCCCCCGGCGGCGCGATCACCTCGTTTGGGGAAGACAACCGACGACGCATGTATCGGGTCTCCGATCATGGAATCATCAATCGATATGAACTGCAGGGTGTTCCCGCTGTCGGCGACTCCAACGGAGATGGCACGCTCAATTTTGACGATATCGAGTGTTTTGTCGCGGCGATCATCGGATATCCGAACTGGCAGACGTGTACGACCGCGGTGAATCAAACTGTTACGAACTACTTGTGTCGCAATGATCTCGACCGCGACGGCGATACGGACTTTGACGACATTGATGATTTCGTAACCACGCTGGTCGGACAGTAGCGCAACCCAGCTTCGATCAAGAGGGGCCGGCCGGCGTATCGGCCAGTCCGCTCGGGCAACGCCGGCGAGGCGCTATCCAGCTTTCGGATCAGAGATTCTTGAAAATTGCCGCCCCCCTGCCGGGCTACTCGCCCTCTTCTCGGTTGCGGCCGTGCGGGTCTTGCAGGTTGTATTGCCGCATCTTTTTGTAAAGCGTGGTGCGATTGATGTTCAAGGCTGCCGCGGCCCGCTGCCGGTTCCAGTCGTGGGCCTCAAGCGCGTTCAGAATCGCCTGCTTCTCCGGCCCGAGCAGCGCCTCGCGGAGGGTTTGGATCGGCCCGCTGGGCGCATGCACGGTTTGATCGGCGGTGGGCGGTTGCAGCTCGTCGGGCAGCTCGTCGGGCGTGATCCGCTCGGCCCGCGCCAGCACGGCCGCCGACTCCACCACGGCCTCCAGCTCGGCCACGTTGCGCGGCCAGTCGTGATGCAATAGTCCGTCCAGCGCCTCCGGCGTGAAGCCGACCACCCGCCGCGAAAGCGACCGCGCGCACTTCCGCAGGAAATGCTCCGCCAGCGCCGGCAGATCGGCGATGCGCTCACGCAGCGGCGGCAACTCGACCCTCACGGTCTGAAGCTTCTCGGCGAGGTCTTCGCGGAATCCGCCGGTCTCGACCAGCTTCATCAGGTCTATCGATGAAGCCGTGATCAAGCGAATGTCTGCGTAAAGCGTGCGTGAGCTGCCCATCGGTTCGAACTTTTTTTCCGTCAAGACGCGCAGCAGCCGCTCCTGCAGCGGATGGGCAAGCTGATCGACGTTGTCGAGAAAAATCGTGCCGCCGGCACAGAGCGTGAGTCGGCCGTCCTTATTGCTCAGTGCGCCGGTGAATGCCCCCTTGGTGTGCCCAAACAACTCGGAGCCGAGGAAGATCTCGGGCAGCGCATCGCAATCGACCTCGCAGAACGGACCTTGCCGCCGCGGGCTGTGCTCATGCAGCACCCGTGCGACCAGCGACTTGCCCGTGCCCGGCTCAGCATGCAGCCAGACCGGCGCCTTGTAACCCGCCGACGCCTGGATGCGGGCGAACGCCCGCTGCATATCCGGATGACGGCCGATCAGCCGATCAAAGTGCAGCGGCCCCTCGACCTGGCGGCGCAGGTCGGCGTTGGTGCGCAGCAACCCGCGTTGTTCGAGCGCGCTGCGAATGAGCGCGGCGAGCATGTCGGACGACAGCGGCCGCGAGAGCGTACGAATCGCTCCCAGGCGTTCGGCGTGACGGGCCGAGTCCTGCGCTTCCGGCTCGTGAATGATCGCGACGAGCACGTTCGGCTCGATCGACTGCGCCAGCATGAGCAGCTCGAGACCGTCGCCGTCGGTCTGCACGACATCCGCCAATAGCAGATCAACCGCTGAGTTCTGAAGAATGCGCCGGGCGCCGGCAATGTCGGGCGCCAAGGTTAACTCGACGGGCTGGTCGGCGACAATATCACGGACGCGCTGGGCATCCAGCGGCGCGGCCAACAACAGCCGAAGCGCCGAGAGCGGGGAAGATCGTTCAGACGGCAACGAATCATCCGGGTTTAACAACATACCAAACGGCTCCGCATACAACCGTGGCCGGCTGCGTCCAATCGAAAGCAACGATCAGGATGGCCGTCAGCACGGCCTGCGCCACGTGAGGCTCGCCCAGCCGTACCGCCGCAAGGCGCCGGCCGCGAGCTTAATTTCATATCATACGCGATCGTGTGGCGCGAGCGGATACGAAATTTCCACCTGGCAAGCGCGGCGTCCCCCGACCTGCGCCGTGCGGGGCCAAACGCTTTACGTCTTACAAACATCGGCGGCACGGCACTCAAGTGACGCGCCAACCGCCAGCGGAGAGAGCGGGATTCGAACCCGCGGTAGAGTTACCCCTACACACGCTTTCCAAGCGTGCCCCTTCAGCCGCTCGGGCATCTCTCCATCGTCAAGCTGTCCGATCATACTAGCGTGATTCGCCAGCGGAAAGTGGCCGGGGGCGCAACATGCGCGAGATTCGGTGCGATTCGGCGTGTGGCCGCCGCGATCGACCCACGGCGACGCCTACTCGCGCTTCGCCGGCTTGGGACCGAAAATGACGATATCGCCCGCCGCGGCGTCTTCGGCGGAGAAATTGAAACTCAGCGCCGTGGTGCTGCGCCAGATGATGCGGAGGATGCGGTCATCGGGCCGGCGCTGGCGATACTTGGTGTAGAGCATGCCGGCCTCCTCGACGTGAAACCGGCCGACGATCAAGAGCACGCGCCGCTCCGGCCGGCGGGCGCGCTCGTCGGCGACCGACTCGGCCATCGCGTCATCCCATAGCAACTGCGAGCGATACGTGCGGCGGACGTTCTCGTCGGCGCCCGCGTGCTCATCAACGACGGTCGCGGCGCTGGTCGGCGTGACCGCGCCGGCGGGCGTGGCGACAACAGCAAATGACACACTCTCCCGCGCCGATGCTTCAGCGGCTGCCTGCGTCGCCGGCGCGGAGGTCCCGAGCGGTGCTGTGGTCGGCGCTGTTGGCGCGGCAGCAGCGGTGGCGGGCGCCGTGGCCGCGGGCTTCTCATCATCGCCCATGATCCTGGAGAAGCGCGTGAAATAAGGGCCGTAGATGATCTCGCTGCTGCGCGGCAGCCAGCGCTGCTCCTCAGCGCTTTGCGCTGCGCGGAAGTCGGCGAAGGTCTGGTCCGACAAACGATAAGCCCGCACCAGCCGCCGCGGAGCATTGGCCGCGAGCACCGGAATCGACCGCGCCCGGCAGAACTCAACCAGCGGCCGATGGGCCAACACATAAGCCTGATTCTGGCGGGTCTGTTTGCGAAAGTCCTCTTCGGCGATCCGCCGCGCGAGATAGGCATCGAGCGCCGCCTGCGTGTCGGCTTCGAAGAACTCCATGGCGAGCGTGACCGGCCGCGGCGTGGCCGCCAAAGCCGCGAAGAGCTGCGCCTGAAACTGGTTGCAGACCGAATTGGAATGCTCTTCGCCAAAGAGCACGACGTCCGCCGCCGCGGACCGGCGCAGCACGTCGTTAAAATTCAGCGCTGTGCCGCTCGCACAGTCATACGCGCGGAACTGCCCCACCAGCGCCGCCGCCCCGCCCGTCTCGCTGATCAGGCCGACGGGCAATGCGCTCTCACACCCGGTCAGCAGCGCTGCGCATGCGAGCAGGATGCCGCTGAGTTCTCGGCGCATCGGCGCCGGCCAGGCCGCCCCGACACGCAGCCACGCGCAGGACTGCGAAGTCACAACCGGCGCTGCTGTGCCAACCGGACCCGGCGGTTGCAGCGACAATCGCGAGAAAATGTGCGCACGCGGCTCGCACCGCAAGGTTCGTGACGATCGCATCGGAAGGCGAACACGCATGCCCGCATCGTATCGCGCGCCCGCGAAAACCGCCCGGATCGAAGGGCGCCGGGAAAAAACACAGTTAGCCGACTCGACCGGAAATCGGTGGGGCAATTGGTTCGCGCGCCGTCGGAAACGAATCGCACTCTAACGGTTGCGGCTCTGCTTGCGGCGCGACTTGGTATGGGATCACGCATTCAACGACGCACGGGCCGGAGGCCCATGCTACCCGTGCGAGAAACAATGCGCTCAGGATGTCCGTCTTCTCCTTGGTCGCTCCGTCGCTTACTTACATCGTCGCTACGTCACTCTTCAACTCACCTGCAGATCCTGAATGGCTTCAACACAGTTCAGTTCAAGGGTGCTGGATGGCCGGCCGGGTTGTCGCGGCGCTCTCGTGAGAAGGCGGTTCTAAGTCCACGGACTCTCGCACGGAACTGAAATAGTTCGGCTTTGGACAGACTTTCATGAACTCGCGCAGATTCGTCAAGAACAACTCAGGCTGCTCCATGTTGACCGCGTGCCCCACCTCCGGAATCGAGCTGTAGGAAACAAGGCCCCTTGGCTCGTAGCTCTCGGGGCTGCTCACGCGACTCCGCTCGCGCTTCAATGCCAAGACCAGGTTCTCCGCCGTGCTGCTGTCTTGCAGCACGCGATCGCGCTGGCCGCGCAGCACGAGCACCGGACAACGAATGCGGTTGAAATAATCGAAGGGCGAGCGCCCGGCGGCAAGCTCGTCGCGCTGACGTTGCCAGACCTCCTCTGGTGGGGCCAGCGTTGCAAGCCGGGCGGCGACGCGCGGCGCGCGGCGCTCATAGATACGGGTCTGTTCGGCCACTGATTTGTCACGCAGCCGGGTCTCATCGTGCAGGCAGACGCGCAGCGCCCCGTACGCCAGGTCATGCGATGAAAGCAGCGGGATCAGCAACGTCGCGGCCGGACTGTAGAGCGCGGCGAATTCCTTGGGCGGCTGAAAGTCAAAAGCCAGCGGCGCAAGCAGCACCAGCCCGCGCACCAGGTCGCCACGCTCGGTCTCCGCCAGTTGCTTCGCGGCTTCGAGCGCGACGCCCGATCCGTAACAAACGCCCACCAACACAAAGCTCGAGCCGCGTCGTTGCTTGTGAAGATCCGAGAGGAGCGCGGCGACCCGCCGCCCCTGCGCGGCCATGCGATAGTCGCCATCTTCCGGCGCGCTGGCATCGCCATGCCCGAGCAAATCAACCAGCACCACGCGGTACCTCTGCTGCAGGGAATCGGCGGTTTCGGAGAAAATTTCCTTCGACGAGCCGGCGCCATGCAGAAACACAATGGTCGTTTCTGACTCCGCCGCGCCATACTCGTGATAGATCATGAACTGCTCGGCTGATTCGGGCAGCGGAAATTTCGTATTGCGAAACGCGTACTTCTCGCCCCACGTGGGCGGGGTGGCGCAGCCCCCTGCGCCAAGCAACACACAGGTTGTGAAGAACGTCAATCGAAGCGCATCGGGCGCGCGCATGACAACCTCCATTGTGAGTGGTAGACGTACGCTGTTTCTTCGTACCGCGATATCAACAAGAAATACACACACGCGGCACGGTGGTGTCAAGTTTCTCAGCTTTTTTTTCGAAGGCGGTGTATCGCATGCTGTTGCGGTACGCCGCGTAAGCATGCCCACGCGGGCGCAAGACGTTCATCCGGGCAGCAAGGAGAGAGGCGTCGCATCAACTGGCCGGTGCGCAGCATGCTCACGCTGAATACAGCGCGATTACCGCCCAATCACCCTGGCAGGCTGAGGCCCTTGCCAATCGAGTTCCCGAGACACTCGAACGCGTAGCGGGGCAGTTTCAACGACTTGTCGAGCCTCTCGGCGCGAATGGCGGTGTAGACTCCGACGGCTCGACTGCGCCATCAATTCAGCGCCGTACTCCACATGTACAGGTCGACTCCGTTCAAACGCTCGCAGGTCAGGCGACAGAGCCGCACGGCAACGTGAGTCGCCGGCGTCCCCGCACCAGCGCCGCCGCAACTCACCGCACCAGCGCCACAGCCTCGCCGAGGTTTCGGACTAGCTCTTGACCGCAGCCAAGCAGGCTGACATAATATGTGCAGGTGCGAAAAATGCTCCGAGTCGATAACCCCCACAATTTTGATCGAACCCCGCCGGTCGTCGCACCCTCTTTCCGTTAAGTAATCCTCAGAAAAGTTGGTGCAAACCGCCGGAAAACCACGCCGGCCGGTGTGTGTTTGTGTCGCTGCGGATCGTGCCGCGGCGGACGCGGCGAAGTCAGCGATTGTTTTGTCCGAAGCAGCGCGCCGAGAAGGTCCGGGCTGATTGACGCCCCCGACCGGGCGAAGCAGCGACGAAGATGGTGAATCATGCCAGCACTGGAATCCAAACCGCCGGCGACCGCAACGCCGGGACTGACCGCGACGTGGGAGCTCTTGCGCCTTGCCGCCCCGATGATCGGGATCACGCTCTCGCGGATGATGATCAACCTGATCGACTTCTGGATGGTCTCGCGCCTGGGCACCGAGGCGCAAGCCGCGATTACGCCCAGCACGATGCTGCTGTTTACGATCGCATGCACCGGCATGGGCATCGCCCAGGGCTTGCAAACGTTCGTCTCACAGGCCGACGGCCGCGGCGAGCCACAGCGGGCCGGCGCGTATCTGTGGAACGCACTCTACATCGCGGTCTTTGCGGCGATCGCGGGCGCGCCGGTGGCGCTCTACGCGGGGCAGTGGTTTCCGTGGTTCGCGGAGCTGGCGCGGCATGAGCCGGGCGTGCGCGAGTTGGAGGTGCAGTTTCTCGTCTTCGGGCTGTGGTCGATCGGGCCGATGACCGCCTGCGCCGGCCTCGAGAGTTTTTACAACGGCATCAAGCGGCCGATCTTCGGGCTGATCTCCATCCTGGTGTCGCTCGCCACGCTGATCGTCGTGAACTACGCGCTGATCTACGGACACTGGGGCTTTCCGGCGCTGGGCATCGCCGGCAGCGGCGTGGGCACGCTCGCCTCGTGGCTGGCCAAGCTGGCGGTGCTGCTGATACCGCTGTTTTTCGTGAAGAGCCTGGATGAGCGCTATCACATGCGCCGCAGTTTACGGCTCGATTTCACGAAGCTGCGCGACCTCCTGCGCGTCGGCTGGCCACTGGCGTTTCAGTGGTTGCTCGACATCGGCGCGTGGTTTGTTTTTCTCGAGCTGATCGTCCCGCCGTATGGGGCGGCGGAGATGGCGGCTTCCAATATCGTCGTGCAATTCATGCACCTTTCGTTCATGCCGGCCCTGGGCATCGGCCTGGCGCTTAGCACGCAGGTCGGGAACGCCGTCGGCGCCGGCCGGCACGAAGAAGCGGTGCTGCGGCTACGCGTCGCGCGGCGACTGATCCTGGGCTACATGGGCGCGATGTCGCTGGTGTTCGTGCTGGCGCCGGAGCCGATCATCGCGCTGTTCAACGGGACCGGCGCGGTGCTGGCCCTGGCAAAAGTCTCGCTCATCTGGGCGGCGATTTTTCAGCTTTCCGACGGCATCTGCATCACCTACAGCTTCGCGCTGCGCGGGGCCGGCGACATGCACCGCCCGGCCTTCTACTTCGCCGTGTGTTGCTGGGCGATTTTTGTCGCCGGCGGTTTGTCGGCGGTGTGGCTCATGCCGCAATTCGGCATCGATGGGCCGTGGATGACGTGTGCGCTCTACATCGTCGTGCTGGGCACGCTGCTGTGGCGGCGCTTCCACGGCGGCGCCTGGCGATCGATCCGGCTGTTTGACCGCGACGCCGCCCAGCCGACCGCGGGCGAAGCGGGCAAGCAAACAACTGAAACGTCCGACGTCGCCGAGAGCGTGCCGATGATCGTGTAGTGCGTCACCGCCCCGACTGTGGTCGGGTTCGCACCGACGCTGAGAATGACAATATGGCGAGGAGCGCACCACTCGCCGCTCGTCACTCGCTACTCGATACGTGCCAATCGCTACACGGCATTCGCCGACGCAGAGCCGCGGCCCCACGCAGCTACGCCGTCGGGTGCCAGCCGGCGTCGGCCCAGAGCGATCCGCTGACTGCGGCGTTTCGCACCATGAAGCAGATCGCGTTCGCGATTTCATCCGTGTGAATGAGCCGGCGCAGTTGCGTCTGCGGAATGATGTGCTCGCGGATGAAATCCTCGCCGAGCGCTCGGACCATCTGTGTATCGGTATAACCCGGGTGGATGATCGCGCTGCGCACGCCGTAGAAGATCGCCTCCGCCGCCAGCGTGGCCTGGGCGCCTTCGAGGCCGGCCTTGGCGGTTGCGTAGGAGACCTGTCCGCGGTTGCCGGTGGATGAGACGGAACCGATGAAGATCACGCAGCCCTCGACCGGCTCAGCGGGGGTCCAGCGCTTCAGGCCGCGTTGCGCGCGATCGCGCGCGACTGAGGCAATCGTCTCAATCGCCCAGTAGATCGGAGCGGTCAGGTCGACATCGATGACTCGTTCCCAGTCGGCCTCCGGATAGAGGTCGATCTCGCCGGTCTCCTTGTTTGAGCGAACGGCCAGCCGGTCGCGCGTGATGCCCGCCGCCGGGACACAAATCGACGGCGGCGCAAAGCGCTGCGTCATCTCCGCAAAGACGCGCTTGCGAAACGCCGAATCGGTCACATCGCCGCGAAACGGGATGAAGGCTTCGCGCCGCAGCTCGTCGTTGACGTGGTCGCAAAACGCGCCGACATCCTCGCTCATGTCGACGACGGCGATCGCTTTGGCGCCATCACGGGCGAGTGCGACGCAAGTCGCCTGGCCGATGCCGCGCGCTCCGCCGGTGACGACACCGACCTTATTGGTGAGATCGAGGCGATTGTCCTTGAAAATATCGCCTTCGAGAAAGTGCTTGTGGCCATTGCCGTTGCTGTGGCCGTTCTTCGGTGAATTGGGTTGCATGGTCCGACTCCTTCACACGCTTCACAGATGAGCGCCCACAGCGCCCGAGAGCGTTTCGTGTCGACCGCCGCGCCGGGCGTCCCTGCCCGACGGCGCCCCGGAGCGGGGCGATTTGCCGCCGGCCGGCGTTGGCCGACGCCGCGGTCTTGCTCAGCGTCCTAAAAACCAGGAAAGCGTCGCACTCTGCTCGCGACGCTTTCGACAATCGTGTTAAACGGCCTCCGAACGTTCGGCGAGCCACTCGCAGGTCTTGGGCCATAGCTCCTTGTGAGCCTTGCCGCCGACCGCCATGCCGATATGGCCGGCGGGGAACGTCACCGTCTTGCGATCGGTTGAGCCGACCGCATCGTTGAATGACAAGCTCTGGCTCGGCGGAACCAGGTGATCGTTCTGCGCGATCAGGTTCAGCACCGGGCACTTGATGTTCTTCAGCTTCACGGGCTGGCCGTCGATCTCGAAGCGCCCCTGAATCAGCTCATTCCGCTGGAACATGTTCTTGACGAATTGGCGGAACGTCTCGCCTGCGACCGGGATGTTGTCGTTCAGCCAGGTTTCCATCGCGAAGAAATCTTCGAGATACTTCTCGTCTTCCATGTTCTCCCAGAAGCCGATGTATTTCTCCATCAGGTTCTGCACCGGCTTGAGCATCAGGAATGAGCCTTGCAGCCACATCGGCGGCGCGTTGCCGAACGCATCCAGCACTTTGTCGATGTCGAAGTACTTCTCCTGCGTCCAGACCGACAGCAGGCTGTCATCGACCGCCGACCAATCGACCGGCGCGGTCAGCATGATCAGGTTCTTCACCTTTTCCGGGCGCAGCGCCGCATAGATCGCACTCAGCGTGCCGCCCATGCAGTAGCCCAGCATGTTGATCTTGTCCTGCCCGCTGCGCTTGCGGATGACATCGACCATCTCATCCATGAAGCCGAGCGTGTAGTCCTTGATGCTCAGCGTGCGGTCGGCATAGGTCGGAACGCCCCAATCGACGTTGTAGACGTCATAGCCGCGATTGACGAAGTGCGCGATCACGCTCTTGCCCGGCCTCAGATCGAGGATGTATGGCCGATTCACCAGCGCGAAGACCGACAGCAGCGGCGTCTTGTAGCGCCGCTCCACGTCCGTCACATAACGCAGCAGACGAATGTTGTTGTCTTGATAGACGGCCTCGGTCGGCGTCGCGCCGACGCGCGTGCGCCGGGCCACTTCCATCACCTTGGGCCAGGCCGAGGCCTTGCGCATCATGACCTGCCAGGGGGCGAACATCTGATCCGGGGTCGGCATCCAAACCGGGGGGTTTGCGGTCGACATGATCCTGCACTCCTTGCCTCGGAAGGCACAAAGCTCGAAACCGCGGCGGCGCTGGGGCGGAGAGACATCTACGCCTTTGCGGCTTTCGCCTTCACGCCGCTCGCGGCTTCGACCTTTTCCACTCGCTGCGACACTTCTTCAATTTTTTCGAGCACACGGCTTTCCATCCCGCGGATCATCTGCACGACCTGATCCAGATCGACACGGGTCGGCAGCGGCGTCGCCTCAAAGCCCTTCTGCATGTACTGATTCATCATCTGCTGCCAGGCGATCGCGTTGTCCATCGACTGCTTGATCTGCGCCATGAACTGATCACTGCGCATGTACTGATCCGCATATTCGGCCATCGCCTGGAAGAAGCTCTTGCGCAGCGTGTTGAACATCTCCTGCGAGGGGTTCGGCGGCGTCGCGCCTTGGGCCGCCATGCGCTGCATGAACTCAGACCAGAACGTGGTAAAGGGATCCGCGCCCGGAAACGGCATCGCGTTGTTCGACACGGCTGATTCTCCTGCGCGCCGCCGACGGGCAACCACGCCCGGACCCACATCCGGACGGCTTTGCTCGCGCGACGACGAAAGCGCAAAAGGCACGGGCGGCTTGCGCCGGCCCATGCCGTGAGGTCTTGCGCGGAAAGTTTACTTCGCGGCGACCGGCGGCTTGGCCGGGGCAGCCTTGCCGTGGCCATTGGTCGTGGTGAACGTCCGGAACATGCTCGAGTAATTCTCGAACATCTCGACGTTCGCCTTCGCCATCGCGTCCGCCGACTCGCGGACGGTGTCGAACGACTGCTGCCACAGCGTCATCAGGCGCTCGTAAGCCTCGGTCGGGCTTGTCGCCGGGGTCTGCTCAAAGGCGCGCTTGAGGAAGCTCACGCTCTTGGTCGCCTGCTCGTCGAACAGCTTGTGGAAGCGCTCAATGTTCTTCTGTGAGAACGGCAGCGTCTCGGTCGAGAACTTCTCCACGCCGTGACGGATGTCTTCCGTCTGCTTATTGAAGAACTCCGACCAGAAGCGGGCGGTCTCTTCCTGGAAGCGAATGCCGGTCTCCATCGTGCGGGAGAACGTCTCGGCGGCCTGCTTGAAGCTGTCGGTTACAACATGTTTGGTGTCGAGGGCCATGGGTCTTTCCTTTCTCATCACTGGGCCGTCATCACAAACCGGCCGGTCGTGGTTTCGGGGTCTCATGTTCGTCTTGTAATAACATAGCCGCGCTTCGCAGCCGGGTCAAGTCAATTTCGTGCGTTTGCACAAAAATCTATCGTCAGGCGCAAGCTGAATCTTTAGATGCGCTTATGAACAGAATTGACGGAGAGATTATTCGAGAAAATTGCAATTGCATTATTTTTCTGCGGCCATGCTCAGGCCGCTGGCCTCGCGCTCGGCGGCATCCGTGGAACTCCCGCCGCGTGCGGGGGCTGTACGCGGACAGCCGCTCCGGGTACGAAGTTGCTGGCGGCAAGCTGAAGCCGGCTGCGCCGTAGCTGCCGCCCGATGGCAGGCGGCCAAGGCGGATCATGACCCGTTTCGACCCCCCTATCCAAAGCTCTGCCGTCCTGACGCATCACTGGCTGGTGCGGCGGCGGGGCGGCGAGAAGGTCCTGGCGTGTTTTCGCGAGAGCTTTCCGAACGCGCCGCTCTATACGCTCGTTTATCGCGCCGCGGCGGAATTGCGCGATATCGTCGCCGATCAACCCGTCGTGACATCGATCTTGCAGAAATTGCCCGGCGCCTGGCGGCGCTACCCTCAATTGCTGCCGCTCATGCCGTGGGCCTATCGGCGGATGCGCTTGCCGTCGGCTGACCTGGTGCTTTGCTCCGACGCAGCGCTCGCCAAAGCGATTCCGCCTCCGCCGGGCAGCCGGCTGGTCTGCTACTGCCATTCGCCGCCACGCTACCTGCACGAGCCGGCCCTGGCCGAGCACTATCGTCGCTCGCTGCCCATGCCGCTGCGACCACTCTGGGAGCCGTTAACGCGGCGCGTCGCGCAGGCCGATCTCGCGGCCGCGGCGCGCGTCGACCTCTTCATCGCCAACTCGCGACATGTAGCCGAACGCATTCGGCGGATTTATCAGCGCGAGAGCATCGTCATCCATCCGCCGGTCGAGCTGGCGCCGGCGTCCGCCCTGGGGCCGCGCGACGGATACTACGTCTGCGTCGGCCATCACGTGCCATACAAGCGGCTCGATCTGGCGGTGGCGGCCTGCCGGGCGCTGAGGCGTGAGCTGGTTGTGATCGGAGATGGGCCGGATGTGGCCCGGCTCAAACGCAGCGGATCGGCCGATGCCGGCGATCCGCCGCTTCGCATAATCGGCCACGTTCAGGATGCGGAGCTGCGCGAACACTATCGCCGGGCGCGCGGCTTGATTTTTCCCGGAGAAGAAGATTTCGGCATCGTTCCGGTTGAGGCGATCAGCCACGGCTGCCCGGTGATTGCGTATGGCGTGGGTGGAGCGACGGAGACCGTCCGCGACGGCGTGAGCGGCGTACTCTTTGGCGAGCAAACTGTCGATGCTGTCGTCGCCGCGTTGCAACGGGCCGAGACCCTGACCTTTGACCCGCGGGCGATGCACGCGGACGTGACGCGCTTCAGCCGCGCACGGTTTCTCGCCGAATTGCGGGCGGCACTGGCCCGCCCTGCCCGCCGCGGCGCGCATCTCGCCGACGGCGACGACGCCCGCCGCGCCCCGGCCTGAAGCCAGGCTTACTGCAGCAACCCGAGCACATTCTGCGGCTGCTGATTGGCGAGCCGGAGAACATTCGAGGCCGACTGCACCAGAATCTGCGCCCGCGTCAGATTGCTGGTCTCATTCGCAAAATCGGTGTCGCGAATGGTGCTTTCGGCGGCGGTCACGTTCTCGAGCGTGACCCTGAGCGAATTCGCGACGGTTTCGAGCGTGTCTTTCTGGAAGCTGCCGAGCCGGCCGCGGAGCGTCGAGACAAACTTCGAGGCTTCGCGCAGTATTTCCTGCGCTTTGGCATAGTTGTTCGACTTCAACTCGTTGGTTTGTCCGCTGCCCAGCGTAAAGAGGAACCCGATGCGCGAATTGCCGAGGCGCGACGTGTTCAGCCCTTCGATGCCGATGCTGGCGATGCCGTTCTGATTGACGGTCGGCGAAATCATGAAGTCGGCGCCGCCGCCGGTGACGTGGAATGTCGATTGCAAACCGTTGCCGGTGCCAAAGGCGGTGGAAAGCGTCAACTCCGCCGAAAGCGTGGTGCTGTTAATCTGGGCGTCGAGGCCGCTGCTGATCGCGCGAACGCCGTTGATGCGCACATGTGCGTCCTTGCCGGCGTCTTCGCGAATACCGCCGGAGAAGGTGAGCGAGCCGGCCAGCATGTTGACGCGCACGAACTCGGACGAGCCATAGCCGGTGCTGTAGAGCTTGACAGCCCCGGTGGAGCTGGCGATTGCCGACACGCCGGTCAGTTCCTTGGATAAATTGATGGCCGCGGCGATTTGGCTGACGGTCGTGCCCGAGCCGAACGTCAGCACCTCCGTGCCGAGCCGGCCGACGATTTCGATCGTGCGTGAGCTGCCGGTGATGGTGCCGCCGGTGTAATTGACGCGGGCCAGTTCGGCGCCGGAAACGACATTGACCGTCACGCTGCGATAACCGCCGTTGGGGATACGGGCGGAGTTGATCCGCACGGTGCCGATTTGTGAGGCGACAACGGCGGACGTCGAGTAGGCCAGCGTGCCGTTGAGCAGCTTGCGGCCCTGCAGCTCGGTCGAGTTCGCGATGCGATTGATCGATTCAAGAATCGCGTCGACCTCGAGCTGATTGGCGTTGCGCTCGCCCTCGCTGATCGCGGCTTCGTTCGCGCTGCGGTCAACCAGGTCTTCCAGGTCGAGCAGCAGCTTGCTGATTTCGTTCAGCCCGCTCTCGGCGACCGAGATGACGTTCACCGCGCGGCCGACGTTGCTGATGGCCGCGCCGATGGCGCGCTTTTCGGCGCGCATCGTCTCGGATGCGATCAAGCCGGCCGGATCGTCCTTGCCGCTGTTGATGCGCAAGCCCGTGCTCAGTCGGTCGAGCGAGTGGTTCAGGCTCGTGTTCTGGTGTCCCAGAATGCGCTGGGCAACGAGCGACGGAATGTTCGTGTTCACGCGACTCATGGAATCAGCCTCCGCGGGCTTTCTTAGCCGCCGGCGCTCTCGGGAGAGCACGGGCCGGCCCAGTAACAATTCTCAGTCGCTAAATCGTCCGGCGGGTGAGGAGCCTTGAATATCAGGCCAGCGATCGTGGCTGCGGCGCGCGAGAAATAATGGGTCGCGCGGCGCGGTGCGCGGGGCGCGCGGCGGCAGCCGCGCCTGCACGTTTGTTATGGGCACGCGCGGATTTCGCCGAACGAATTTTACTCGACGTGTTTTGAAGCGCGAGCCAAGCCCTACGCGCTCAGCGATGCCGGACGGCCTTCGACGAGTCATCCGCACGGCGCGGCCTGCCCGCGCCCGTGCGGCCCGTGAGCATCTTCACGTTTGAATTTTCGGGTTTGAGTCAAGGGTAGCATGGGCCTCTGGCCCGTACGTATCACAGCCACTCGCAGCTCAGATTTCAGATCCTGCCCTGAGCGAGACACCGCATCATCCGAAAATTCAACTGTGCCGGACTACTAGGCGGTGCGCTCGGCGCTGGCGGCCACCTTGCGCTTGCGGTTCGAGAATTCCGGCGCCTCGCGGATGCACGTGCCGAGAATTCCCAGCGATCGCATGAACGCCCGGAAGCCGACGCGCTTGATCTCTGCGGCGGCGGCGCCCACGTCGGGATAACCCGCGCCGGTCGCGTCGGCCTGCACGGTCTCCCAATTACGGAAAAGCCGGCCCCACTCGCTCTCGAGCACCTCGGCCATCATCTTCTTCGCGAGGAAGGGATACCAATAGCTGTCGTGATAGATCACGCTCGCGATATAGGCCCACGGGGCCAGCCACGTCTTGAGCGACCACTCGATCGGGCGCTTGAGTTTGCCCCAATAAATGAGGTGCTGCATCCGGCTGGCGAATGTCATCTTCTTGAACGGCCCGGTGAAATGCCAGTTCTCCGACGCGGCGGACGCATCGCCGACGATTTCAATCTGCCGCGGATCGCCGCAGCCCAGGCCAAGTTCGTGCGCCAAGCGGATGAATTTGCAATCGCGCAGCGGGTCAAGGCCCATCAGCTTCGCCGCGACGGCGTCGATCGCGACCTGATCAGCCGACGCGAGAATCACATTCTTCACGTGCGGAATCATGCAGCGCGGGCCGGGGCCGTCGCCGGCGAACGTGCCATCCATGACGGCAAAAACGCCGCGATGGATCTTCTTCTGGATCATCAGCAGATCGACGAGCGTTTCGTGAATGACCGGGTGGGTCCAGTGCCGATGCTCATTGAGCAAGCCGCCGAAGGCGTTTTTCATCGCGCCGGTCGTCGTGGTGAAGATGTGCGTCTTCACCGTGGGCAGGTGGATGATGTTCTCGCCGATGAAGCGGCGGGGAATCATGAAGCCCTTGGGATAGACCTCGTTGAGGCAGAGAAACTTCTTCGTCAGGTCGCCGACGGCTTCCTTGATCGGGAGCCACTCCTCGCCTTCGTACAGGTGTACGTTTCGCAGGTTGTGCGCTTCGACGACGTTGAGCTGCTTATTCTCACGCTCGCCGAAATGGGCGTCGATCACGACGGTGCGATTATGGCAGGCGTGGATCAGGCCCGGATCATAGCCGTCGGCCTTCATCGCCCGGATGACGCCCTCAAGCTGCCACGGCGTCGTGCTGCTCCCGGGAAAGAAGAAGTGCCACGAGATATTAACCTTGAGCGCCGTGTCCGCGTCTTTGGCGACGACGTTCTGGTAGCCGGCGAGATTGAGCAACTCTTGGTAATCGCGCAACACAGTGCGCGGTGAGGTTCGCAGGATCGCAACGGTCGACTTCGACATTCAGCCTCCTCGGGCAGGCCGGCGCAGGGCCGCGCCTGGGCGGGCGATTATAGCGAAACGGCGTGGCCCGATGGGGCGGACCGCTGCGCCACAAGCGGACGGGTGCCGGGCCAGGGTGGTTCGGTGGACGGCGCGTCATCCACCGGCCCATCAAAAACCGCGCCATGATGAAAATGCGCTGTCGGCGAGCCAATTTTTTTGCGGCGTGCATCCATCGCCCCGCCCCGCACGTAGATCGATGCGAAAGCGTGCGCGCATCGCGACCGGTCCATCGCGACCCTATTTCGCCCTCCAAGTCGGCGGGAGCGGTTGTCCCCTCGAAAGTGGACGCCGCAATAACACCGTGCCCGCGCGTGGAGAAGAGTTCGCGGGTTAGCTTGCGACTCTGAGGGAAGACCAATCCCATCTCTCGCATGAGCGCTTCGTCCACCCCCCCAGCCGGGCGGAGCGCTCTCTTTTTGTGATTCACACGAACCGAATGCCCCCCGAACCGAACCGCGCCCTCCGAACCGAACCGCGCCCTCCGAACCGAACCGCGCCCGTAAGGAAGCGATTCGATGCGATGCAATTCTGATCAATCTATTCGCATTCGAGTCCCTACCGAGTCGCCGATCAGTTCGCTTCGTCTGGCCGAAATATGCTGCGCCGACTGGTGCGGCATTGGCCGAACCGGTAGCAGCACGCCGTTCCACGCGGCGGCGGCGAAGCCGGCATCGATGCCGCGGCGACGAGCCAATCCGATGCGCGCCGGGAGTCGAAATCGCTTCCTTACGGTCGCGGCTCTGCTTGGGGGCGCGGCTCTGCTTGGGGGCGCGGCTCGGGGGTGCGGCGCTGTCAACCCGCAGCACGACACCCTGATCGCGATTTCACCGGGTTTTTTGCCTCTACGCCCAGCGCGACTATACTCGCAAGCCCAAAGTAGGATTTATTGTCCCCCCTACTTTCTGCAGGAGAAAACTCATGGCGTCGAATATCGGCCGCTGGCCGGCTGCGATCGCGCTCGTGTTGTCCGGGTTTACCTTCGGCTACACGGTCATCGCCGAGAATATCGAATTTCCAGCCGCCGCGCGCGTGATCAACGTGCGCGATCCGCTTTATGGCGCTGTGGGCGACGGCATCGCGGACGACACGGCGGCGATTCGTGCGGCGCTGAACGCTGCTCGACCGAGCGGCGCGACGGCGAAGACCGTGTATCTTCCGAATGGCACATATCGGATCACCGACACGATCGCCTTTCCGAATTCACGCCATGTTTTACAAGGTCAGAGCCAGGCCGGCACGATCATCAAGCTGGCCGACAACGCCGTGGGCTATGACAACCCGCTCGCGCCCAAGCGCGTCGTCAGCACGCGCGAATCGACGAGCTTCTCGGCGAATGAGTTCCGCACGTCGATCTTCAACCTGACGATCGACAGCGGCAGCGGCAACCCTGGCGCGGTCGGTCTGAAGCTGCATCAAAACAATCAGGGCGGCGTCCGCGACATCACGATCCGCTCGAGCGACCCGGCCCGCGCCGGCGTCAGCGGCATCGACCTGCGCGGCTCCGATCGCGGACCCGGCTATTGCAAGAACGTCACGATCGAGGGCTTCGACACCGGCGTCGACATCATCGGCACTGAGTACTCGATGGTGTTCGAAAATCTGACGCTGCGCAATCAGCGCGTCCAGGGCATCTTCAACATCTGGAATATCCTCACGATCCGCGGGCTGATCAGCGAAAACAGCGTCCCGGTCGTCCGCAACTACACCGACACGACCAACCGCTTTGAGTGGGCGATCATGACGATCATCGACGCCACGCTTACCGGCGGCAGCGCGACCGAACCCGCGATCGACAATCAATCCGCCATCTATCTCCGCAACGTGACCACCAGCGGCTATCTCGCCGCGATTCGCGAACATGGCACGATCGTTCCCGGCGCGACGATCGCCGGCGAGTATGTCTATCCGCGGGCGCTGACGATCCATCGCAGCCAGCCAGCCTCGCTGAATCTGCCGATCGAAGACGCGCCGGAGATTCCGTGGGACGCCCCTGCATCGTGGGCCAGCGTCGAGGCCTTCGGCGGCAGCGGCACAGACGCCAATGACGACGCCGTCGCGCTACAGGCGGCAATCGATTCCGGCGCGAGCACGGTCTACTTCCCCGCCGGCCGCTACATCTTGAACGCGACCATCTTCCTGCGCGGGAATGTGCGCCGCGTGATCGGGATGGAGTCTTCGATCGAGGCCGGCGGCGCGCTCGCCACGCTCGACGCCCCGGTCTTTCAAGTTGTGACCGACGGCCCGCCGGAGGTGTTGGTCGAGCGCATCTCCGCCGACCCGCGCAACGCCACAATGTTTGAAAACACGACCAGCCGCACGCTGATCCTGCGCAACTCCGGCATGGGCAACGCCCATCGCGGCAGCGGCGCGGGCAAGCTCTTTATCGAAGACATCGTCGGCGGCCCATGGCGAATCGGCCCTGGCCAGCGCGCCTGGATGCGCCAATGCAACCCTGAAAATGTCGGCGTCAAAGTCACCAATGACGGTGGACAACTCTGGCTGCTCGGCCTCAAAACCGAGAAGCAGGGCACGCCGCTCGTCACGCGCAACGGCGGCAGCAGCGAAGTGCTCGGCGGATTGATCTATCCGGTGCAGACGCTGTTGCTCGAAGAGCCGATGTTCATCAATGACGAGGGCCGGCTCTCCGTCGTCATCGGCGAATCTTCGTATAGCGATACAGAGTTGTACCGCGTCATCGTTCAGGAGAAGCGCGCCGGCGAGACGCGCCGTCTGCATCTCAACGAGACGCCGCGCCGAGTCGGCTTTGGCCGCGGCGCGTCGCTGTGCCTCTATGCCGGCAACACGACCGGCGCCCCGGCCTCGACGCCGCCCGCCGCGAATTACCCGCTCTCCGAAGGCAGCGGCGCGACGACCGCCGACGCCTCCGGCGCAGGCAGAACCGCGACGCTCTTTGGACCGACGTGGACGACTGGGTTGAGCGGTCAGGGTCTGAGTTTTGACGGCAATGACTCGGTGCAGATTCCGGCCGGCTTCATGAACTCGCGCCAGGGGAGCGTCTCGGTCTGGATCAACACGAGCCACGACTACACCGACCTCGGCATGATTTTCTACGGCACGTCGTCATCCAGCCCGACCGCCAACGGCGGCGGCGCCGAAAACGAGCTGCATCTGAATTTCATCGCCAACGATCGCGTTGCGTTTTTCATCGAGGGCGGAGCGTTGCCCGATCTCTCGCTGTCGACGCCGACCGCCTTGAACGACGGCCGCTGGCACCACCTCGTCGCGACGTGGAACCTCGGCGGCTGGAGCGATCTCTACGTCGATGGCCGGCGCGTCGCATCAACACGGCAGCTCTATAACGACTTTGACCTGAGCTTTAACGTGCGGCTCGGGCGGCCGAACGCCGGCGTGCGCTTCTACAACGGCTCGCTCGACGAAGTGCGGCTCTTCAACACCGCCATCAGCCACGCCGAAGTGCTTGATCTCTACTTCGGCGGCCTGGGCGTGACGAATTACCCGCCGGCGGTCGATGCCGGGCGCGACCTCACGGTGCAGACACTCGCGCGCCAGGTCACGCTCGAAGGTCAGGCGACCGATGATGGTCAGCCGAGCGGCACGCTCACGGTCGGCTGGACCGTCGTCAGCGGCCCGGGCACGGTCGTCTTTTCCGATCTCACCGCACCGCGCTCGACCGCGACCTTCTCACAACCCGGGCGCTACACCTTGCGACTCAGCGCCGAAGATACGCTTGTCACCACAACCGACGACATGATCGTCGACGTCTTCGATCTGCTGCCCGTGCCGTGGACCAACGCCGACGTCGATCTCACCGGCGTCGGGCTGGCGGGCTATACGCTCTACACCCCGGGCAATCCGGCTTTCACGCTTCACGCCGCCGGCTTTGGCATCGGGGGTCTCGCCAGCAGCGGCGGCGACACGTTCCATTTTGCGTATCAGCCGCTCTTCGCGTACTCCGGCTATCAGATCACGGCGCTCGTGCCCAATGCGGTCGGTCCTGATGCCGACGCCAAGGCCGGCGTCATGTTCCGACAGGAAGCGACCGAGCGCGGCACGGCCAACGCCTTCCTCGGCTTGACGCCGACGGGGCTGATTTTTCAGAATCGTGGCGGCTCGGGCGGCGGCACCGGCGTTGTATTCTCCAGCACTACGCTGACCGCGCCGCTGTGGGTGCGCATGACGCGCGTCAATACCAATCAGGTGCGCGGCGAATACTCGCTCGACGGCACGGCGTGGACCGATCTGGGCCTGGCCACGGTCAACGTCGGCGGCGGCGTGCGCTACCTGGGACTCGCAGCCACCTCCGGCAATGGCGGCGTGCGCCAGGCTTTCACCTTTGACCGTGTAGACTTCATCGACCCGACATTGCCGCGGCGCGGCGACGTCAACTGCGATCGTATTGTCGATTTCAACGACATCGACGGATTCGTTGTGGCCCTGACCGGCGAGGCCGCCTATGCCCTGATTTTCCCGGAGTGCGACTATCGCAACGCCGACGCCAACGCCGACAGCAGCGTCGATTTCAATGACATCGATGCCTTTGTCGCGCTGCTCGTTGGCGGATAGCCGAGCAGCCGCGCCCTTTTACCGAACCGCGCTCTTGAGCAGAACCGCGCCCGTAAGGAAGCGATTCGGAATCGATTAGCGCCTTCCCCAACCATGCGCATCGATGCCGCCATGCCGCTCATGGCTTATAGAAAGTGCTTCCCTCGCGGTCGCGGTTTGGTTTGCGATCACCCATTCAACGACGCACGGGCCAGAGGCCCATGCTACCCACGCGAGACGCTATGCGATCAGGATGTCCGTCTTCCCCTTCGTCGCTGCTTCGCTTCGTCGCTCCGTCGCTCTTCAACGCACCTGCAGATTCTGAATCGCTCCCTCACGGTCGCGGTTTGGTTCATTGTCGCGGTTTGGTGCGCGCCGGCCGTTCAACGGTCGCGCCATTGCCGGTGGCACTCAATGCAGAGAGTCTGGATGCGCTGAAAGGGCGCACAGACGCGGTCGTGGCGCCCTGCGAGCAGCGCGCTTTCAAGCGTGGCGCCCGCCGTCGCCGATTCGTGCAACCAGGACTGAAATTGCGGGGCGTAGTCAGCCGCGCCGCATTCCGCGGTCAGGACGCGAAACATGTCCGCCAATTGACCCGCCTCCGCCGCCGGGGTTAGGTCCGGGTGTTCCGGCGGCGTAGCCCAGCCGGCGGCGTCAATCGCGAGCAAACGCTCCCAGGTCTGATCGAGGCTCACCATCGCCGCCACGACGCTCTCAACCGAATGGACCGCGGGAAATTCCGCCGGTGTGAGATTCAGCTCGGCGGCGTCGATGCGCGTCGCGCTGCGTACGCATTCATACAGCCCCACATAGCTCGCCGCCGTGCCCGCGCGCTGCTGCAGGGCGCAGCCCGCCGCCACGTCGAGCTCACCCAACCCGATCAGTGCCGCCGCTGCGGCGCTGGGCGCCCGATGCTTGCCATGGTGGCAATGCACATAGATCGGCCGCGGCAGATCACGCAGCGCCCGGGCCAGTTGCGCGCGCCGCTCAGGCCGGATCGCGCGATATTGCACCGGCAAATGCACATAGCGCAGCCCCTGTCGCGCCGCTTCCGCCAAGTCGGGCCGCGCGCCATCGACCGAGATAACCGTGCGAACGCCAAGCCGGCGCAACGATTCAAACCCCGCCGCCCCCGCCGGCACGGCCCCCGACCAAACCTCGTCCGTCGCCGCCACGACGTTGTGCAGACCCGGGTAACTGGCTGGCCCCGCCTCGACGACCGGCGGCGAGAGCGCCGCGCGGCCTCCAACCTGCTCCTGCTGTGCGTTTGGTCCAGCCGCCGGAGCGAAGGTCGGCGGCGCAAGAATTCGCTCCGGGCGTGGCGCTGGGGCGTCGTCCTCGGCAGCGCGCAGAGCCAGAACAGCCACGAGCATGCCGCCGGCCGCGACCCACCCTCGGATGGAGCTGGGAGTTCGCACTGGGTGAATCGTGCCCCAGCGCCAAGCGCATGGCAACCGAGAGCGGGCGTGATCGCATAGAAATTAGTCATCCCCCGGCGCCGCCGGACTTGGGTGCACGCCTGTCCGAAGGCAGGCGGCAGCGGCTCGAGACGTCGGCGCTATGCCTGCGCGTCATGCCCTGCCGATAAAGACAAATACGGCTAGATGCCGCAGGAGGTCTCATGATGAGCGTCGCCACGCCGTTTAATCCGGAGCGCATCCTCGAATTGCTGTCCCGGCAACGCGATCTCTACCAGGAATTGCGCGAGTTGAGCGTTCGGCAGCGCGGCATGATCACGGGCGAAAGTGGTGATCAACTGCTGGCGTTGCTCCGCCAGCGGCAGAACGCCATCGCCGACCTCACCCGTATTAATGAAGAGTTAGGCCCCTACCGGCGCGAGTGGGAAACCACGCTCGCCCGCATGCCGACGGCCGAACGCGTCCATGCCGGCGAACTCCTCAATGAAACCAACAACCTGCTGCGGACGATTCTCCGGGCCGATGAGGAAGATTCGGCCCTGCTGGCGGCCCGCAAACAAGCCGCGGCCCGCGAAATGACCCAGACCAGCAGCGCTCAATCTGCAAATTCCGCCTATAGCGCACAGTCGGCCACAGGTTCAAAGGCCATTTCTGCCGATTGGAAAGGCTAAGACCGTATCGCTGCGCCTCCCAGGCGGTGGTTCGCGGCGTGGGCCGCGGCCGCGCCCGGTCTATGACATAAGCGGCCACCGGCGACAGATCGGATGGCCATCAAGCGAAACACGTAATACGCATGGATGCCGCCGTCGCCCCTACTTCCGTCACCCCGTCCTCCGGCCCCGCCACGAGCGAGCTGGACGCGGTCTTGCGTGACTATCTTCAGGCGACCGAGCGCTTGCAGCACACGCATCAATCGTTGCAGGCCGAGGTAGCCCGGCTGCGCGAAGAACTGGCGACCAAAGACCGCGAGTTGGAGCTGCGCAGCCGGCTGGCCGCGCTGGGGGAACTAGCCGCGGGCGTGGCCCATGAAGTTCGCAACCCGCTCGGCGCGATCCAGCTCTACAGCGACCTCTTGCGGAAGGAATACACGCGCGGCGAGCACCACAACGGCCTGCAGTTGCTCGAGAAGATCGAGGCCGGCATCCGCGCGATCGACGGGATTGTTCAAGACACACTGGCGCTGGCGCCGGCCCGTGCCCAGGCCGAATCCTGCTCGCTGCGGGAGATTCTCCGCCACGTCATCGATACCGTTCAGCCGGTGCTGACGCGGCGCACGGTGTCGCTCCGCGTGGACGAACCAGCCGGAGCATTGTGGCTGACCGCCAACGCCGAGGGATTACAGCGCGTCCTGGTCAATCTTGTCACCAACGCCGCCGAAGCCTCGCCGGCGGGCGGCGAAGTCGTCGTGCGCGTCGCTGCGCCGCGGGACGACGAGCCGCTCGTGATTCGCGTACAGGATCGCGGCTGCGGTCTGCCCGAGGAAGTGCTTCATCGCATTTTTGACCCGTTTTTTACGACCAAAGATCACGGCACCGGCCTGGGCCTGACGATCGCCCACCGGCTGGTCGAGTCCTATGGCGGCCGGCTGACCGCGCGCAACCG
>CAYQLG010000056.1:0-27269 GCA_964418235.1 uncultured Planctomycetales bacterium | reverse complement strand
GCCGCGCTCGATCGCGCCCTCGCCGCCGAACCGGTCGGCGGCCTCGGCGGCTACGCGCCGGTCGCGAGTGAAGAGATGCCCGACTTCGCGCAATGGGGCCCGGTCCGCCGCGAAGCCGTCCCGCAGATTCGCAAGGCGATCGCGCGCAGCATGGTGCGCTCGTGGCAGCTTGTGACGCGCGTCACGCACGGCGACGAGGCTGACATCAGCGACCTCGAAGCCCTGCGCAAGAAGCTGAATAAGTCGCTCGGCGAAACGGCCAGCAAGGTCACCATGACGGCGATCGTGATGAAGGCCGTCGCGAACTCACTGCGCGAGTTCCCGAAATTCAACTGCAGCTTCGACGGCGCGCGGGGCGAAGTGATCTATAAGGATTACATCCACATCGGCTGCGCGGTCGACACGCCGCGCGGGCTGGTGGTGCCGGTTGTGCGGGATGTCGATCGCAAGCCGCTCTTCCAGGTCTCGGCGGAACTGAACGACATCGCCGATCGCACGCGGCAGGCGAAGTTCGACATTTCCGAACTGCGCGGCGGGACGTTTACGGTGACGAACGTCGGCGCATTGGGCGGCACGTTCGCGACGCCGATGGTGAACTATCCCGAGGTCGCGATTCTGGGTCTGGCGCGGGCGGCACAGAAGCCGGTGGTGCTGGGCGACGGAACGATCGCGGCGCGGCTGGTGCTGCCGATGTTTCTGTCATTCGACCACCGCATCATCGACGGCGCCGACGCCGCCCGCTTCTGCCGCCACCTGATCGGGCAGCTTGAGAATGCGCTGCACTTGGCGAGCTTGTCGTAGCGACGCGGCAGGGAAACCGTGATCAGGCGATAGGCAATACGCGACAAAGCGCCAGCGTGTTAACGGTCCGCGCATCAACGCGCGATCGTGAGAAGCCGCCGCATCATCCGGCGAATTCCATTTGTTTATCGCTATTCGCCCTGCGCTATTTCCAAGCCGCCTCGGGTACGGCGAGCCGACCCAACGAACGCCCTGAATCGGCGCGGCTACCACCTAATCGCAGCGTCCCGTCAAAAGACAACCGACGAATTCATCGATATCGGATAGATCTACTACGCCACTGGCATCGATATCTGCGTTTCCGTAGCTGCGCTGCGGAAAGTGAGCCGCGTATTGCAGCTCACCTTGCTGCGCCAAGACAAAGCCTTCCATGTCATTGAAATCAATCGCACCATCGCAATTCATGTCACCGGACAGGGACGGCGCCCAGACGACAGCGTCGACAGTCTGGCCAGACTCCAGTTCGGCGGAATACCGCTGCTCGCGCGTTGTGCCGTCTGGGGCTGCAATGCCGACGACATACGTCACAAGGCCTGCTTCGCGCGCGGTCAATCGAAGCGCATAGCTTCCGGGCGAAAGTTGATTAACGCAAGCGTCGCGTGGTCCAAACATACGGATCGCCGCGGATTGCTCAGGTGTGAGGAACTCGTCCTCAGGCAGGGGCGGATAGATCACGTCGATGCTGCTCCGCGGGATTTCACTGACATGAGCACCATTCGAATCGACGCCTAGTCGCCGGCCGGCTGAATCGGAAAGCATGAAATCAGCCCCGCCGGAAACCTGCAGATATGCATGGCGTTCATTCTCAACACCGTCACCAGTAGCGTTCAATCGCAGTACCTGTGCATTCACATAACCGATGACTGGATCCAGAAAGCGATAAAAGCCATCATGATCCGAACGGCCCGGATCAAGAAAGTTGAAATAAGTATCCTCACCATCACGATAGTAGCAGTTCGCCACGACCCAATGTCCACCCTGCTTGATATTGACCAGCACTAGCGCGCCATCGTCGAGCGCGTTCCGAATCACGAGATCGGCATCTTCCCACGACACTCCATCGCCGACTAAGGTCGTCGCCAACTGATTCCCAAAATAGCGGTGCAGACCTGTCTGGGTTGCATCAAGCCCCTGAAAGCGGGCGACGCCGCCGGCAACAAAATATTCCAACTGACGAATCGATGAAATATCCCCACGCGCCATCAAATACATATGCAACTGATCGACGCGCACATCGCGGCGCAGGAGGATCTTGGCAGCCGTCGCGAACGCTGAAAGATAACAACCCTTATTACAAATTGAAATACGTCCCCTCGCAGCCTCCAGGTTGTCAGCAATCCGCAGGAGATCATCTTGATCTACGCCGTTGGGTGGCACCACATCGGCCCATGAATCGGGCAAGCGTCCATCTGGCACAAGCACTGAAGCCGGGGTCGCACTTGGAGAGCGTAGTCGCTCAATAAAATCGCGCACCAGATCACGGGAAGGCGACGTCTCGCTGGTTGCACCATAGCGGTCTGTTGACCATGTGGGATTGCATTGCCGCAGTGTGGACGACTGAAGCACGTCCCACGAGGCACCGTCCCAACGAGCCAGATTGGGCACGTCGACCACGCCGGCGCGCGTGAAAGCGCCGCCTGCGAGCAACTCGCAATTGTGTGAAATCAGCGCCGTCACGGCCCCATTTGCACCGCCGCCGATGTCGCTCCATCTGCTCGCCGACCAGCGGGCGATATGCGGCGCACTCACACCGTCCGCCAGCGAAAATGAGCCGCCGGCAACCAGTTCATCATGGTGTCCGGCGATAGAGAATACCTCACCGTTCACACCGCCTCCCAGACCGCTCCACCCCGCGCCGTTCCAACAGGCAATGTTTGCGACAGTAGTGCCGGCAATAGCTGAAAAATCTCCACCTATGTATAGGTTGCCCTGATAAGATGCCATGGCGTTTACCATGCGGTTGCCGCCGGTGACGCCGGTGCCCGCCGGGCCGACGGAGCGCCAGTTCACTCCATTCCAACGGGCCAATCCTGGAGCTGACACTCCGCCAGCGGATACCCATCGGCCACCCGCGACTAATTCACCGTTGTACACGACTAAAGCGTTTACAACCGGTGCGGGCACCGGACCTAGCATGCCGAAGCTAAGAGTCTGCCAGCCGGAGCCGGTCCACCGCGCGATGCGATTAGCGCCGATGCCTCCTGCGGTAGTGAAGGCGCCGCCGACGACTAGCTGGCCGTTAAAGCGAGTTAATGCAAAGGCCGGACCGTTAAGTCCCACACCGAGCGTCTGCCAAGCTTCGCCATTCCACTGCGCCACACGATTCAGAGTCGTTCCCCCTAGGCTAGTGAATATTCCCGCAATCGCAGGCTGATCGCCATTGCCCGCAAGCGTGGCTATGGCCTGGTTGGCACTCCCCCCGAGATGGCTCCAGCTTTGTCCATTCCATTGTGCCGCGCGATTGGCATCAGCCCCACCAAGCGGAGCAAAACGCCCCGCGGCAAAGAGTCGAGCCGGCGTATCATCCGTCGAGTCGCGATCCCAGCTTACAAGTGTGAATACGGCTGGTTCCAACGAAACATTCGCCGGTGTACTCAATAAGTTACGACAGGGATTCGACACGCGTACGGTGTATGCGCCAATGTCGCTCACACGCACCCGATCAATGACCAGCGTATCCGTGGACGTGCCGGTCACACGCAGGTCTGCATCGACGTCTATCCCGTCTTTTTGCCAGCGGTACGTCATCGGTCCCGAACCTGTCGCCGCAACGCGTAGTTCCGCACGTTCGCCGGCGCTAACTATGACACCGGTCGGTTGATCTGTTATGGCCACGGGATCAAGAACGCTGAGGCTGGCTGAGGCGCTCGACAGCGCTCCACACGGATGCGTGATTGTACACGAGTATGAACCTGCAGACGCATGGGTAATGCCGCTCAACGTGAGAGTGCTGCCTGAACCGACCGAACCTTGTGGACCACTCCAAGAAAATCCACTCGCCGGCACCGCAGGGACAGCGTCCACGGTGACCGAAAACGACGTGCTGCCGCCAACACATGAGCTGCGTGCGACAGGCTGAGCGGTGATGCGAATGTAGTTCACCGACAATGCGGCGCCATTGCTAACCGCCGAACTGCAAGTGTTTGTTAGCCGGCAGGCATATGTTCCGGCGTCACTGATCTGAACCGAGCCGATCATGTATGTTGCGGAGGTCGCTCCGGGAATCGGCGTGCCATTGCGCGTCCATTGATAAGAGATCCCAGAGCCACTGGAGTTTACACTGAAAACAGCCGGCGCGCCCTGACATGTAGAGACCGCCTGGGGGTGTTGACTGATACAGATCGGCACGCATGAACTAGCAGTGATACTGTCGACTCTCGTGTAAAGAGAAGAACCGCCCAGTTCACCCCAGCCCCTTAGCATCAACCCGCCAGCACCCGAAACAGCCGCATCCACACAGAGCGTGCGATAGGTGGCCGTTCCGCTCACATTTTGGAGAACCCCGATGAGTCGGTCGGACCCCCAGTGTAGGACAACCTTGTATGAAGTGCCGACTGAGTAAGTAAAGCTGGTACTTGCCAGCACCGTACCGTCATAGGTGAACCCGTCATGGCGACGGATTGAGAATTCCGATCTGCCGGCTGATGCGACCACGGAATACGCGCTGCCTGCGGTCGCGTTGACGCCGAGATAAAACTCGCCCGAGAGAATCGCCGGAAAAAACACGATCGCGCTATAGCTGTTCCCCACGCTCGTAGTAATATTGGGGTTGACATAGTAACGCCCGAATCCACGCCCGAAATAGGCCAGCCGCGCGCCGGGGCTTTCCTCAACGATACTGAAATTGGCACGAAATCCCGCACTCGCTCCATACGCGGCATAGCGCGATGGATCGCCATGCTCGAAGTCCTCAATGACGGTCTGGCTCAGCGCAGTGCTGCTCACCACCGCCGTCAACAGTAGCGCAAACGCGAAAAATGACCGCATTTCATGCTCCGATGGGCGCCTGAATTTTTTCTACGACTGTGAAACGACTTACAGAAAGATGGTTAATAGCGTAGCAAGCTAACAGATTTTTCGCAAGCACCACATGAGTTTTCTGCTATCAGCCGTGGCCACTTCAACCCGGTCCCCCATGCAACATCCGTACTGATCTTGGCTTATGCACAGAATACATGCTCGAATTATTGACGATGATGTGAGCCGTGCATCACCAGATTCGGTGCCCCCCCCAGTCCGATTGCGAATCTGATGCGCCAGAGCATCAGAGCGTATGCATAGAGCTCATAGTAACACCCAAGATTCGAACCACGCGTGCAGAGAGGTCTAATGTCGCCAGGTTCCTGGATAGGAAAGCATAGTCTTAGTTACG
Source organism: uncultured Planctomycetales bacterium (assembly GCA_964418235.1). Classification (GTDB taxonomy): domain Bacteria; phylum Planctomycetota; class Phycisphaerae; order UBA1845; family Fen-1342; genus CAYQLG01. Next base: position 22,096 of record CAYQLG010000056.1, on the reverse strand, counting down.
CCGGACTCGGCAACGGTCCCATCTCGTCCGGCGGCGGTTGTGTGATCGGGCGGGCCACCGGCGGGTCGGCGCGGCGGCGGTCCTGCTCCAGCGCGATCAGATCGTTGAGCGTCGGCTTGTCGAGCTTTTCGCCGCGGATCAACGCGCGCACCTCTTCGCCGTCGAGCGTTTCATACTTCAGCAGCGCTTGGGCGATCGTCTCCAGTCGTTCGCGATTTTCAGCGATGATCCGCTGCGTGTCTTGATAGGCGATATCCACAATGCGCTTGATCTCGGCGTCGATCAGTTCGGACGTGCGGTCGGAAAAATCATTGCCGCCGGACATGTCGGCCCAGCCGCGCTGGGCGAGCGCCTGATCGCCGTAATAGACAAAGCCGAGCAGATCGCTCATGCCCCACTCGGTGATCATTTCGCGCACGAGATTGGTCGCCTGCTTGATGTCGCTGGCGGCGCCGCTGTTCATGTCCTGGCCGAGCAGTTCCTCCGCGATGCGGCCGGCGCAGAGCACGCGCAGGGTCGCCTCTAGGTATGAGCGGTTGAACGTCATGCGGTCCTTCTCGGGCAGCGAGAAGGTGACGCCGCCATACGGCCCGCGCGGGATGATGCTGACCTTGTGCACGGGGTCGGCCGCCGGCAAGAGCGACTGCACCAGCGCGTGGCCGGCCTCGTGATAGGCGGTCAGTTCGCGGTCGCGCTCGTCGACGATGCGGCTGCGCTTGGCACGGCCGAAGCGCACCTTGTCGCGCGCCTCTTCGAGGTCTTCCAGCTCGACGGCGTCTTTGCCGGCCATCGTCGCCAGCAGTGCGGCCTCGTTGATGATCGCGGCCAGATCAGCGCCGCTGAACATCGGCGTGCCGCGGGCCAGCCGCTGAAGCTTGTTGTCGATCGGCGGCTGGACCGTGACCTTGCGGGCGTGGACGCGAAGAATCTCGAAGCGCCCCTTCACATCGGGCAGCGGCACAAAAACCTGCCGGTCGAAGCGGCCCGGCCGCACCAGCGCGGGGTCGAGCACGTCGGCCCGGTTGGTCGCCGCGATCACGATCACCTGATCGGAGGAATCAAACCCGTCCATCTCGACCAGGATCGCATTCAGCGTCTGCTCGCGCTCATCGTGGCCGCCGCCGTTGTAGCCCAGCCCGCGGCGGCGCCCGACGGCGTCGATCTCATCGAGGAAGACGATGCAAGGCGAGCTTTCCTTGGCCTGGCGGAAGAGGTCGCGCACGCGCGAGGCGCCGACGCCGACAAACATCTCGACAAAGTCGGACCCGGAGATGGAGAAAAAGGGCACGTCGGCCTCGCCGGCGATGGCCTTGGCGAGCAGGGTTTTGCCGCAGCCCGGCTCGCCGACGAGCAGGACGCCGCGCGGGATGCGCCCACCCAGCTTCTGGAATCTCTTGGGATTCTTGAGAAACTCGATGATCTCGACGACCTCGTCCTTGGCCTCGTCGACGCCGGCGACGTCGGCGAAGGTGATGTTGGTGTGCTCCTTGGTCATCATGCGGTGCCGGCTGCGGCCGAAATTGCCGAGCATGCCGGCCCCGCCCCCCGTCTGACGGAGCTGGCGCAGAATGAAGAACCAGATCACGCCGATGATCAGCAGCCACGGCAGCATCGTGCTGATCAGAAAGAGCATGACGGTGTTGCTGGTCTCGCTGAAAATCTCGACCGGCGCGTCGGCGGCGCCGCTGCGGCCGCGCTCGGCCTCGATCTTGGCGATGCCCAGGCGGATGTCTTCGATTTTGTCGTCGGCACGCAGGTACGAGACCTCGAATTGCTTGCGACCGTCGTTGGCGTCGGGCCGGCGCAGCTCGCCGACGATCACGCTTTCACGAATGATGATTTTCTTGACATTGTCGTTCGTGATGGCGGTCCAGAACTGCGAGATCGAAAGGCTGCGCGGGCGATTCATGTTGTGGCTGAGCATCACCAGAAGCATCAAGGCCAGGCCGAAAATCAGCACCCAGCTAAACGGACCGCGCACGCGGAGCGGCGGCTTGCCACCATTGCCGCCGGGGCGGCGTCCATTCTGTCGATCGTCGTCGGGCATGGAATCCTAACTGTTGTGGTTGTGTGCGCAGACAGCAAGTCGTGAGCCGGTCTCACCCGCCTCAAACCCGAGGCGGCGCTGGCCGCCGGCGCCGCCGCGCACACGGTCCGCTTCATCAAAAAACGACCAAAATCACCAGTCGTCCTTATACATCTTAGCCACGATCCGCCGGGCCAGCCCGTCAATGGCGCGTTCCTGGGCAAAGGCCTCGGTCTCGCCGGTGGGCGGCAAATAATCGGCGGCCTGCAAGAGCACGGGCTGATCGACGAGAACGCGCCCGCTTCGCAAATCCTGCCACTTCACGCGCACCGCGAGCGAAAGCTGCTTCTCGCGGGGCAGGCGCGATAGAAAGTCAGGCGCGAAGGCCGCCTGGCGCACTTCGAGCACCTCGCCCGAAAGGATCGTATCCGCCTTTTCCTTAGAGGCGATCTGGTAGGGTGTGTCGGTCGCGATCCGCTTCTTCAGCGCCTCGGTCAGCTTAAACTCGATGTCGCGGCGAAAATCCTTGTTGGCGAACATCTCGATGTAGACGGTATCGGCCTCGGAGCGGAAGAGGTCGTCGGTGCGATAGCCGCAACCGGTGAACACAGCAAGCCAAGCACAGCCGAACACAACGAGACGGAGCTGGGTCGTGCGCATCAGGAAAGCCGCGGGCATGAGCTGAGCCGCGACCGTGAGGGAGCGGAGGGAACGGCGAACGCCCAACCAAGCTAACCGCTTCCTGACGGGCGCGGCGCTGCCAATTACTGACCGCTCCCTTGCGGTCGCGGCGCTGCCAGCGAGCGGCGCGGCGCTGGCAGACGCCACGATGTAACACATGCTTTGAGCTTGAGCGATCACGATCCGGCTCCTGACCCGCCGGCGGAGGGCGTGCTGCGCGGGCCGTCGGGCGTTCCCCCGGCGCCGCTCGTGCCGGCTTCGGACGTCTCAACGCCGAGCGCGCGCAAGCGCGACCCAGCCTCGATCGCGGCGAGCGAGTCGGGCCACTCGCTCACGATCTTACGATAGTAATACGTCGCGGCGCCGGTCTGTTTTACACGTTCATACCAACGCGCGACTTCGAGATCTTTGTCGGCCCGCTGGCGACGAATTCCGACGAGGCGCTCGCTGACGCCCTCGCGCTCAGCATAATCGGGAAATGCCGCCTGAACCTGCTTGTAGCGCGTCTCGGCCTCAAGCAGGCCGCGATCATCATATTTCACACCTGGGAACGACGCCTCGGCCGACTCTGCCGCCCGAAGCATCGCCAACTGTGTGAAGCGCCCGGTCGGATACTCCTTGGCGAGGTTGGCGTATTGATCCTGCGCCACGTTCAAATCGCCGGTCTCATACAAATAGTCGGCCTTGAGCTTGAGGGCGTCCTCACCGAGCCGGGTTCCGGGCAGCCGCTCGTAAACGCGATCCAACGCTTCGACGCCGTCATCGTATGCCGGCAGCCGAAAAACGACCCAGAAACGCCGCTTCTCACCCGCGAGAAAGGCCCGCGCAACGTCGATCGCGCGGCGATTGGCGGCATAAAACAAGTCACCGGCGGCGTTTTCGGCGACGGCGGTATATTGCTCCAGCGCCTTCCAGTAGTTCTTATTTTCGTAGTACGACTCGCCCAACAGGAACTGAGCCTCGAGCGCGCGGGGATGGTCCGGGTTCTGCTTCAGCCAATCCTTCAGAATCGTGCGGGCCCCGCCCGGCTTACCCTGCACGAGCGCCGCGCGGGCCGCATCGAGATCACCGTCCGGCGTGCCCAGCGCCGGCTGCGACTCGGGCCGCCACTGATCGGATGCGGGGTCGAGCGTCTCGCGCTCGCGTAGTTGTTCCGTCTGGGCCATACTCGCGGCGCAAACGGCCAGCGCCAGGGGCCACACCAGCCGACAAGCAGCACGTTGAGAGATCCACGCCATCGGGGGCGGAGTATAAATGCACCAATCGCCGGGAACAATCGCCGGCTGAAAACGGGTGCAGCAGAGAGGGGCGAGTAGAGAGTGCTGAGTAGCGAGTGGCGAGTGGCGAGCCGTGGATTCGAGCTGCAAGCCGCGCGCTCAGCAAAGGGTGAGGAGGAATGACTGGGCTAAGGATTTACATGTCAGTGCTCGCCGGTGCTTTCGGACTAAACTCGCTACTCGCTACTTTGAACTCGCCACTCGGTCACTTGCTTGTCCACTCGCTATCGCCTTCCGCCGTCACCCAGGAGCGGTGATAGCTCTTATCCTCGACCTCACACGCGCTGGTCGTGAGCCGGAATGGGTCATACGCGTCGCACATGACCGCCAGCTCATTGGTGCGCGTGTGGCCGATCGAGCGCTCGTACGTGCCCGGGTGCGGTCCGTGCGTGACGCCGAGCGGATGGAGGCTGATCGACTCGCTGGCGATGCCGCGGCGGCTGGTGAAGTTGCCCTCGACGTAGTAGAGGATTTCATCCATGTCGACGCTGGCGTGACCATAGGGGCACGGGATCGCCTTGGCCCCGTCGCGATCGTAATAATCGACCAAGCGCGGCACAAACGAGCAGATCACGAAATCATCGCCGGCAAACGTCGTGTGAATGGTCGGCGGCAGGTGCACCAGGCCGGTCTTGGGCTGATAGTCGTGGATGTTGAAGCACGCCGGATAGATCAGGCCATCCCACCCGGCGATGTCAAAGGGGAAGTGCTTGTATTTGTGCACGGTCAGCTCGTCGCGCTGCTTGACGATCAAGGCAAAAGGCAGCTCGTCGCGCAACGCCGGCGTGACGGTGAGCAGCTCGGTGGGCGCACGGAAGTCGCGATGCGAAAACGGTGCGTAATCGGTGATTTGGCCCCAGTCGTTGCGATACTGCTTCGGAATGCCGACCCACGGACGGCCCTCGAAAACCATCGCCGTGCCCTGATGACCCTCGAAAACCATCCGGTAAGGCGTGCTCTTGGGAATCAGAATGTAATCGTGCTTGCGGAACGGCAGCACGCCATAAACACTCTCGACCCGGCCGGAACCTTCCTTGATGAAGTAGCACTCATCACCGTCGCCGTTGGAGAACCAGTGCTTCGGCGGCTCGGCCGTCTTGAGCAGGCCGATCTGGAGCGAACGGTTGACCATCAGTGTCTTGCGGCCGGTGAGAAAGTCGCCGGTCGGCCGCAAATCCTGGGTCTTGATGTGGCGGCGATGGAGCGGCTGATCCTTCATCAGCTCAAACGGGCAGAAGCCGGCGAGCTTGATACGCTCGACCTCGAATTCGTCGGTCGGCGGAATGCGGTAATAGAGAATCGAGTAGGGACCGTTGAAGCCTTCGCGCGTCACCATCTGCTCCATCAGCAGCTTGCCGTCTTCGTAGAAAGTCGTGTGCGGCTTCGCGGGGATTTTCCCCAGTGTCATCCGGTGGATCATGGGCATCGGCTCCTTCAGTCCTTCATCACCGTTCTTATTCGGGCTGTGTGCAGCAGGCAGCGGGCCTACGCCAGCCGAACCCGAGCGCATGACGGACTCCTCATTGAAGGGCTGATTATACTGCGCACAGCCGCGCCGCTGAATGCGCCGCTATAAGGTCGCCGCCCCGGCGGTTGTGAATAAAGCCTGCGGCTTAGCAACTTGCTGTGCGGCGCAGCATCGACGGCAACCCCCCGCGCTGGCGGCATGGTCGTCAGGCTTGCGGTTTTTTCCGGCGTTGTTCGGAACGTGTCGAAGTTCGGCAAGACCTAGAGCGGGCCCTCGTGCGACAGAACCTCAGAGTTATGAATGCAGCCCGGCCGCTCGATTCGACCACACCCGCAGATGGAATGACAGGCGCCGCGCGAGAGGACAGGCCCGCACCGCCCGACGCCGACCCCGACAAAGCGGTCGTCGCTGACGAGTCCACCGGCCTGGCCGCGTCTTCCCCGCGCAACGGACAGCGTCGGCTGCTCGTGATCGAAGGAGACGACCTCGGGTTGCTCCATGCATTCAACGAGGGAATTCGCGCCGCGTATTGCGACGGCGTCTTGTCGAGCACCTGCCTGCGCGCCAATGGCTACGCCTACGACGCCGCGGTGGAAGAGGTGTTGCCGGCCTGCCCCGGGCTGGGGGTCGGCGTGCACCTATGCCTGAACGAGGCCGAGCCGGTCGCGCCCGCGGGCGAAGTGCCCGCCCTGCTTGATCGCCGCGGCCAGTTGCGCAGCGGCTATTTCTGGCTGATGCGCCTGGCGCGCACCGCCGCCGGCCTGCGGCAGATCGAGATCGAGTTGCGCGCCCAGATCGAGAAGGTGCTGGGCAGCCGCGTGCGCCCCGATCACCTGAACTCGCATCAGCACGTGCACATGATCGCGCCGATCTTTCGGCTGGTGTGCCGGCTGGCGCGCGAGTACGGCGTGCCGGCGGTGCGCCTGACCCGCGAGCTGCCGCATCGGGCGGCGGGTCTGCGCAAGGGTTTCCAGCCCTACCTGACCTCCAACATTTTCAAGCATGTGCTGCTCAATCGCCTGGCGCGCACGGCCGAGGCCGCCGCGTTTCGCTACGGCCGCTGCAGCACCGATTATTTCGCCGGCGTGCGCTACACCGCGCACATGAATCTGCGCGCTGTGCTGGCGGGGCTGGCAGCGGCCACGCACGGCAGCGTCGAAATGCTCCTCCACCCGGCGCTTGGCCCTGATCCGCGCGACACGCGCTATCCCAACGCCGACCTGCGCCGCTATGTCCTCATGAAGCAGCGCCGCACCGAGCTGCGTTCCTTGCGGTCGCCGCGGCTGGCCGAGTATCTTCGCGGCGAAAATTGGGAGGTCGTCAGCTTTGCCGAGTTGGCCCGGCTGCGTCCGCCGCGCGAGTTGCCCATGCGAGCGCCGCTCATCTCCGACGAAACCCGCCAGGTTTGTGCCGCGGTCGAGTTGCGCTGTCCGCCGTGGGTTTCGGCGGCGCAGAGTGACAGCCGCGTCTTTGCCGAGTTGGCGGCGGCCCTGACGGCGCCGGGGCAGCGCATCGCCGATATCGGCACGGGGACTGGCGTGATCGCGATTTGCCTGGCGCGGCTCGGGCGGGCCGTCGTCGCGTCCGACATCTCGGCGGCGGCCGTGTCCACCGCGCGCGAGAATGCCTTGCGCAACGGCGTGCAATTTGAGTGCGTCGTCTCCGACCTGCTGCTCCATCTGCCGGGGCCGTTTGATCTGATCGCGTTCAATCTGCCGTATGGCTTCGGCCCCGACAATCTCGCCACCAATACCGCCAAGCATTTTCTCCGGAAAATCCCATTCGTCCGGCAGCGCAGCGGACTAGCCATGCCGCGGCCAGTGCTGCGCTATCACCAGCAATTAGTCGCACAGCTCGCCGGACAGGCGCCCGCGCGGCTGACGCCGGGCGGCGCCTTGCTGCTGCACGCGTATGAATCCGAGGTGAAGTCGCTGACCGAGACATTGCCAAACGGCGCCGAGGTCGAGTTGTTCGAAGACCCGCGCCTGGCGGCGAACCGCACCGTCGGCATGGTCGTGCGCTTCCCGGCGGCCGGCGGGCCATGACGCTGACCTCCGCTTCGCCTCACCCACCCGCGCGCGTCACCTGGCGCGGCATGCTGGCGCTGGCGGCGCTATTTCTCACGACACGGGCGGTGCTGCTGGTGGTGGCGGCGACCGCGCCGCAGACCAACCCCTCCCCGGTGCCGTGGCTCAGCGTGCCGCAGGTGCGCTGGGATGGCGGGCACTATCTCAGCATCCTCAAGAACGGATATCCACCGGTCATTAACTCCGTGGTGGCTTTTTTTCCCGGCTATCCGCTGGCGGCCTGGCCGCTCGCACAGGTGCTGCATCCGGAGATCGCGCTGGTTGTCACTTCGCACGTGACGGCGCTGGCGGCGTGCTTGTTGCTGTATGGCTGGGCTGTGCCGCGCATCGGTTCCGCCGCGACACTGGCCGGCATGGCGCTGCTGCTCTGCTATCCGCCGGCGATGTTCTTTTCCGTCGCGTATGCCGAAGGGGTGTTCTTTCTGGCGATCGCGCTGGCGGTGCATTTCACTGCCGCCGGGCGCGACGCGCCCGCCGCGTTGGCCGCCGGCTACGCGACTTTGACGCGGCCGACCGGGCTGGTGGTGGCGCTGCTGGTCTGGTGCTGCGCGATCGCGCGCGGTGCGCCGCTGCGCCGCGCGGCGTGGCTGTTGCTGTTGGGGGTGTTCGCTTGCGGGGGGATCCTCGGCTATGAACTTTACCTATGGGGCACGTATGGCCGGGCCGATGCGTACTTCGCGGCCCAGGAAACCTGGAAACCGGTTGAAGACAGCCGCTATTGGTATCACGTCGCGACGTTGCGGCCGATCATCAAGCCGGCGCTGACGCCGTTGCGCGTCATCGCCAAGGGGCAGTTTGATCTGCTGCTCGATCCGTGGACGTGGAACACGTTCTGGAACGTCGCGCTGTTGACGCTGGCGTGCCTGGGGCTGTGGCGGCCCGGCGGAATGCCGCGCGTCTGGTTCTGGCTGCCGATCCTCCAGTTTTTGATGGGCTGGGCGCAAGACCCGGCCAATGGCGCGCGGCTCGTCGGCATCGCACGCTATCAATTGGTCGCGTTTCCGTGCTTTCTCTGGCTAGGTGCGGCCCTCGCCACGCGCCGGCGCGGCTGGCTGCTCATTCTGATTTGTGCAGCGATGTTCGCGTTGCAGGCAATCTACCTGCGGCTGTTCTGCAACTGGGTGCTGGTGAGCTAACGCCGCGCGCTCGACGTTCTCGAAAACAGCCGAGCGATGCTTGAAAGAGTGATAAGGTGATAACGTGATAAGGTGATAAGGCCGCGCGACTTCGTGCCATGTGTGATCGCATAGCGAGTGTGAACCGCATGATTGATGCGGCGTTCATGGATGCCATTCAATTCTCGCGACGAGACGTTCATCCCCTCCATGCCACCATACGGCTCTCACCTACTCGCTACTCTTAACTCGCTACTCTTAACTCGCTACTCGTAACTCGCCACTGCTCCCCCTATCTCCGCACAGTCGGACTGGCTGACGATCCGGCCGGCAGCGCCGCTCCCAGGCCGGCGAGCGCCGTTTGCTGCGATTGAATCTGCCCCAGCGCATTCTCCATATTCTGAAACTGTCGCAGCAGCCGCTGGCGCTTGCGCTCGAGCTGATCATTCATCTGATCGACACGCGTGCTGAAGGCCTCCCGCTGCCGCTCAAACGTGGTCGTACGGCGCTTGATCAGGCTGTCCGAATTGACGGCGAGATTTTCCAGCTCCTTCTTGAGCGCCCCCGCGACGCCCTGCCGCTCATCAGTGAAGAAGCGAATCAGCGCTTCCGGGTCGCGCTCGAGCGCGGCCCGGAATGCATCCTCGTTAAAGCGCAGCCGTTTGCCCGCCTCCAACTCGACACCGGTGTCGCGCAGTCGGCGCAATTGCCCGGCGCGCTCGGTGCGTGTGAAGACGCGAAACAGGCGGGCTTCGAGCGTTTGCGCCGGCCCGTCGCCGAAGAGCACGCCCGCTTCCTGCGTCTCGGGGTCATAGTCGGAAAGCTCGGCGATGCGACCCACCGCGGCGTTGAAGTCATCGACCAGCCCCTTCATCGCTGCGATCAAGCGCTGTTCGTCGCGCGCGACGGTGACAGTCACGGGCTGATCGCTCGCGCGGGCGACGGTCAGATCGATTCCGCCGACCACGTCGCGAAATGTGTTGGTCGGGCTGGTCAACAAAATGCCGCCGCTTGCCGTTCCGCCACCGCCGCCGCCCAAGAGCACGCGCGCATCGGCGGCCTCGGTCAAGGTCAGGAAACTCAGCCCGGCGTCGTCGCCATTGATCAGCAGCGCGCCGCGCAGCCCCGCGGCCCGGGCGCTGAGGCTCAGCCGGTGCGGCGTAGGGCCGGCGCCTTCGCTGAAAATCTCCGCCTGCGCCAGCCCCGATTCGCGATTGATCCGCGCGACGAGGGTCTCGAGCGACTCTCCCGCCGTGCTGAAGCGCTGTTCATATGAGCCGTCGATGCGACCGGCGATCGCGGTGCGCGTCAGGTTGAGGTTTCGGCCGACGGCGCCGTCGATGTCGCTGACCGTGAGCGTGCCGCCGCCGCCCGCCGTATCGATTAGCTCGATGCCGTCGCCGGTCGCGTTGATGCGCGCCGTCACGTCGATGCTAAGATCGTTAATCTGTGCCAGCAGATCGCCGACGCGCGTCGTGCCGGTGGCCGTCACGCGCAGCGTCGCGGCTCTACCGGCGGAATCGGTGAAGCGCAACTGTCCGGCGCCGACGCCGTTGCCCAGGTTGAGGTCGGCCAGGCGCGTGTTCTCGTTGACGTACTGCCGTTGCAGGTCGGCGCTGCGAATTTCCCGCGCTGTTTGCCTCAACCCCAAGCGGGCCGCGGTCTCGCCTTCCACGTCCGAGACGGTGATCTCGCTCGCGTCGCGCGTGTTCGCCAGTTCCAGCCGTGTGCCGCGCGCATCCAGCCGGGCGACGATGCCAAGGTCGCTCTCGGCAGCGGCGGCATTGAAGACATCGAGCAGCTCCTGAACGGTTTGGGCCGCGCCCAGGTTGATGATCGCATCGCGCCCGTTGGCTTCGACACGAAGAACGCCCGGCGTGAGGCCCTGCCCGCCGTTGAGCGTGCGCAGCAGCACCGTGTTCACATCGCCGATCAGCCGGCGCCCCGTCTGCTCAGCGCCGGTCACAGGCCCGGCCGAAAGACCCAGATCGAGTAGCGCTCGTGAGGGCGGCGTGCCTTCGATCGAAAACGCCAGCGCGCCATCGCCCGTCGTGCGATCGGCGAATGTGAGGCCGCGCCGCGCTGGATCGATGGCGGCGCTCACCAGCGGCGCGCCGTCAACGGCGTCGCGGTTGCCCTCGGCGAAATTCACCGCGGCCAGCACGTCGGCGATGGTCGTCACGCGCAGCACTTCACGACCGTCGATTTGCCCATCGGTCTCGTTGCCGAGAATTCCCAGGTCGCGCGCCGCGCCGCCGCCCTCCACGTCTTCGACGATCAGCGAACCGCTCGCGCTGGATGAATCTCGGAGCACGAGGCGCGCACCGTTGAGCGTGACGCTGATGCGTCCGCCTCCGAAGGCGCCCTCGAGCGCCGTCTTCACATCCTGCACCGTGCGCGCGCGGGAAAGGTCGATCTCCGCCCGTGCGCCGTCGCGCCCGGTCACGCGGACGCGCCCCAGCGCCACCCCCTGCCCCGCGTTGAGCCGATCCAATCGGGTCTCCGGCTTGATGATGCCGCTGAGATCGACGTCAAAGCGCCGCCCGTCGCGCGTCGTGACGGTGAAGTCGCGCCCGGCCCGCTCGGCGCGCACGCCCAGCCCGTCATGAAGCCCCGCCAGCGGCGTAGTCGTGGACAGATACGTCAGCGCGGCTCCGCGCAGCTCGCCATCGGCGTCGCCGTCGATCGTCTCGCCCGCGCGGAATCCCAGATCGGCGGCGGTCTGCCCACCGGCGACTTCGCGAATCTCCAACGCCCGCGGGCCGGTTGTCGTGCTCCGCAGAATGAGTTGATTGCGCTCGACGCGGGCCTGCACGCCCACGCCCGCGCGATTGATCCGCTCCACCACTTCGTTCAGCGTGACCGCATCGGCGATGTTGACGCTCGCTTCACGTCCGGCCGCATCGACCAGCGCAAATGACCCGCGCCGCACGCCCGCATAGCCATTTAGCTCATCGAGCCGCGTCGGCGCATCGACGCGCGCCTGGGCCGATTCGATCGTCAGCGTGCCGGCGGGCAGCCGCGCCGCGCGCTCGGCGACGCCGCTGCTGACGACCTGATGCGTGCTCGCCGTCGCGCGTACTTGAAATGCGTAGGTTCCGGTGCGGGCCGTGTCGCGGGCCGTCGCGGTCAGCACATCGGGCGCCGACGAGGTGGCGGCACTGACGCGAAACGTGCGTGGATTATTGAGTAGTGAAATGCGCCCCAGCAGCGACGTGATCCGCGCGGCGATCTCGGTGTATCCGCTGCGCTGCTGATCCAGATTGCGCACGCGGGCGACCAACTGATCGCGCGGCCGGGCGTCAATCGTCATGAGCTGGTCGATGATCGCCTGATAGTTCAAGCCCGAAACCAGACCGACTCCGCTCGTCAGCGTGCCCACGGCGTTCCTCCTTGGGGATCGCAGCTTGCTGCGCTTGCCTGCGCTCAGGCCCGTCACAATGGCGCCGCCTTGTCGCCCCAGGCCGTTGGCGGCGTCTTTGCGAGGGCTGTGAGCCGGCCCGGCTTCAACACGCCGCCGGCAAAGCGGGCCTGCGCGCAACCGGCACAGCGTTTATCGGTTGAGCTGTAGAGCAGATCAAATGCCATCTGCTCGCCCGCCCGGCGACAATCCATAACCTATTTTTTTCAAATCGGTTACGCTCATTCTTTGAACTGCGGGTTGCCTCCGCCGGGGCTTCGCCGCTGCGCGGTGGGCGCAGCTCTGGCGCGAATTTCCAACCTCGCTCGTGCGTCGGTGTCTACGATGAGGTTGACACGATAGGACCCTAGTTGGAGTTGAAGCAATGCGTTTGTTCTGGAACCGCATCATCAACCGTCGCGCCTGGCTGAACCTGGTCGCGGCGGGCGCTATGGCTCAGTTCTTCGTCTCCTGCGACGACGATGATTTTGACGACTTTTTCGATGACGACATCGTCATCGTCGATGACTGCTGCGGCGGCGGCGGGTTTGGCTTTTTCGACTGGTGGTGGTTCTAACGCTGCTGTCGATCGGATTTTGGCCGGCTGAGGTGTGATGGACGCGGCGCGGGTGCAGGGCGATCAAGTACGGCTGCGCGCGGGCCGCCGGTGATTTCAAACTCAGACGGCCAAAGCCGCCAATCCCCCGCGGTGCAGAAGCCGCATCAACCTGCCCGAGCCTAGGCCGCCAGGCGGGACGTCACATCCTCAGAGAGACTCAAGCAGCGGCCCAAGCGCCAACAGCGGTTGATCAAGCAGGGCACGCGGCTTGTCTGGATATTCGCTTCTCAGCTCTTCGCTTCTCATGAATCCGCTTGGCATTTGCCGCCTGGACCGCTTTCAATAGCCCGGATGAAGGCAACCCGCTCTGCAACCCCCGTCATTTTCGACATGGATGGCGTCCTGGTCGCATCCGGTCCGGCCCACCACGCCAGTTGGAAAGCCGTCGCACGCAAGCACGCCCTCGATGTCTCCGCCGAGACATTTACGGCGACTTTTGGGCGCACCAGCCGCGACATCATTCGGCTGCTCTGGAACCGTCCGCTCCGTGATGACGAGGTCGCCGCGATTGACGCCGAGAAAGAGCGCATTTATCGCGAACTGATCAGCGGGATGGTTCCGCTGACAATCGGCGTGCGTGAAATGCTCAGCGACCTCGCTGCAACCGGATGTCCGCTGGCGGTCGCGACATCCGGCCCGCCGGAGAATGTCGCGCTCGTGCTTTCGGAGGGGCGGCTTCAGTCGTTCTTCCGCGTGGTTGTGACCGGCGCGGACATTCTCAACGGCAAGCCGGCGCCGGACTGCTTTCTGCTCGCCGCCGAGCGGCTTGGCGTTGCGGCCGCGGATTGCGTGGTCATCGAAGACGCACCCAGCGGCGTGATGGCGGCGAAAGCGGCCGGCATGACGGCGGTTGGCTACACTAGCGGCCACAGCGCGACGGCCCTGCGCGCCGCCGGGGCCGACCAGATCGTGGCAGCGCTCCGAGAAATCACGCCGGCGGCCGTGGCACAGTGGGCCGCGAAATCATGCTGACCAACGCTGGAATAATCTCGCAGTGCGGTGGAACAGGCTTAGAAACTTGGGCGGAACTGAATTTCCCGGCTTGCGTAGGACTGGTTTCGAGATTCGGGTGGGATAGGCTTCCTGACTGTCGAATGCAGCCAAGAGGTCAGCCCCTTCCCACGCTTGGCACAACCGGGAGAAAGCGCTTGCTTTCGATTTTGTCGGAATAGTCTGACCGCTTTGCGTCCTTCACACATTTCGAATATGCTCGTATGTCCGGGTCGGCAGGCCGCACCGTTTGCAGCAGACTTGCGGCTCGTCTGATCCGGCCCGAGCAACGCCCTGCGCCCGGCGAACGAGGGTCTTCGCCGCGGACGTCGGGCCGCGGAACCAGACCGCCGGGATCGCACGATGGAAGCCGAAAGCCTCTTAAGCACCGTTCGAAATCAATCCGGCGATACGGAGTTCTATACGCCGATGCCCGCCGGCTATAAAGCCGGTCAGACGAAATATGTCGTCGTCTTTGGCACGGTGATGAGCGGACTCGGCAAGGGGATTTTCAGCTCGTCGCTGGCGAAATGTCTCAAAGACAAGGGGCTGGTCGTCGCACCGATCAAGCTCGAAGGCTATCTCAACATCGATTCGGGCACGCTCAACCCTTACCGTCATGGCGAGGTCTTCGTTCTCGATGACGGCACCGAATGCGACATGGACCTGGGCACGTATGAGCGCGCCCTCGATCAGGATCTGACCCGTCTGAATTTCAGCACGAGCGGACAAATCTACCGTCGCGTGCTGGAGCGCGAGCGCCACGGCAGCTATCTGGGTCGCGACGTTCAGATGATTCCGCACGTCACCGGCGAAGTGAAGCTGCGGTTGCGTGAATTGGCCGTCGCCAGCCAGGCCGACGTGGTCTTTGTCGAGATCGGCGGCACTGTGGGCGACGTCGAGAATGCGTACTACATCGAGGCCATGCGCCAGCTCGCCTTCGAAGAGGGCATGCACAACGTCTGCTTCGTGGCGCTCACGTTCATCATGGAGCCGGCGATTCTCGGCGAGCAGAAGAGCAAAGCCGCGCAACTTGGCATTCGCCAGCTCATGGAGTGCGGCATTCAGCCGCATCTGATCGCCTGCCGCGCGCAAAACCCGGTCCAGCGGAAGGTGCGCGAGAAAATCGCGCTCTTCTCCAACGTCCCGCCGGAGCGCGTGATCAGCATGCACGACTGCGAAAGCGTCTATCAGATTCCCGAAATGCTGCGCGGGGCGGGCGCCGACAAGGCCGTGACCGAATGGCTCGAGCTGGACCCCCACATCGACGAGGCCGTCGAGCGACAAAGCCGCGAAATCTGGCAGCAGTACATCGCCAATCTCAAGAGCGTTTCGCGACAGGTGACGATCGGCATCACCGGCAAGTACACCTCGGTGCGCGACGCCTACGCGAGCATCTTGAAGGCACTTGAGCATGCCGGCGTCGCGCTGGGCTGTCGCGTGCAGGTCGAATGGGTCGATACGTCTGAGTTGACCGACGCAACCGCACCCAAGGCGCTCGAAATGCTCGACGCGGTGATTGTGCCGGGCGCGTTCGGCCCGCGCGGGGCGGAGGGCAAAATCGCTTGTCTGCGTCATGCCCGTGTCAGTCGCCTGCCGTGTCTGGGCATTTGTTACGGCTTCCAGATGGCCGTGATCGAGTTCGCCCGCAATGTCTGTGGCATGGACGACGCCAACAGCACCGAAATCGACAACGAATGCCGCTATCCCGTCATCAACCTCTTGCCCGAGCAAAAGAAAATCGAGGGACTGGGCGGATCGATGCGGCTTGGCGGGCAGGACGTGACCATCCGCGAAGGCACGCTGGCTGAGCGGATGTTCGGCCGCCGGACGCGGCTGCGCTTTCGCCATCGCTATGAGGTCGAGCCGCGCTACATTCCGCAGCTTGAGGCCGAGGGAATGATCTTCTCGGCGCGTTCGCCGCGGGCGGAGATCATGCACAATCTGGAGCTGCCGCAATCACTGCATCCGTACTACGTCGGCACGCAGGCGCACCCGGAACTGACCAGTCGGCCGCTACGGCCACAACCGATGTTCCTGGGTCTCGTTCATGCGGCGCTGCGCCATGCCGACCCATCGTATGACGTGGCGCTCGTCTATGCGGGCGAAGCGGCCATGCGCAGCGAAGCCGATGCGGCCAGCCGCCCGCCGGCGGCGGAATCTGCCCTCAATCTCAATTACGAATAACCGGACCTCGGCGCTGCGTCGTGCAGCGGCGTGTGATTCATTGACGCAGAAGTGAATGGCATTTCTGTAGCGTCGGCGCGGCTGTGCCCGACGCCGAGTCGCTCACGAGCCTGTGCTGACCATCGACCCAATCGGCCGCGCAACTTCCACCGGACGCGGCCGCGCAACTTCTACCGGACGCCCTGAAGCACGCCCTCTTACTCGCAACTCTCACCCCCCCTGCTCCCATTTACTGCCTCAAGTTCGAAATCCGATCGCCGCGGCGCCGCGTATCAGCCTGTGAACATCACGCGGCTGCGTCAAGATCGGATTGACCGGCGCAAGGATGCCTTATTTCGCGCCCTGCGGCGCGAGCTTGTCCGTGAATGCGAGTAGGACCATGAAACGCATGAAATATCTCGGAATGGCAGGGCTGATGCTGGCCGCACTCGGCGGCTGCCCCAAGCTGGACGACATGAACGACGACATACCGGGCGACGGCAAGACCGACTTCGCTGCGTTTGTCATCGATCTGATCCAGAACAACACCGCTGAGAACAACGAGCCGATAGACCTCAACACGTTCGACTTCACGTTCAGCGAGGATGAGGCCGCCTTCGCGACGCTCTTCAATCAAAACTAACAGCCTCTTGATTTCCCTCTCCGAATAGATCGACCGCGGCGCCGCCGCACAGTCTTGCTGAACCGTCGCGGCGGTTGCTGGGAAATTGCTCGCACCAGCGCCGCCGCGACACCTTACGATACACGTCAGCCCCGACACGGCACCTGCGCCGGCCTGCTCCACGGGCCACCCCGACAACAGCCGACAGCCCACAATGAACTCGCCAATCTCGCGCTATCGAGGGCGCATGGGGCGACCACGACTCAGCACAACTCGGCGTGATCCGCTACCAAGCTCTTGGCGAACCCCGCCGAAGCATCAGGCCACCCGCCGCTCGCCCCGCACGATCAGGCGAACGGCCCCCCGCCCTTTTGGCTTATACTCCCCCTGTCAGATTGGCAGGTTTGCCCCCCTCTCCGCGCCGATCCACTATCACCGAAATATATTGGATATCGAGAGTTATCGTTTTTTCGAGCAGCGGGCCGAATGGCACTGGCCTTGCATCTTTGCCGTCGGTGCGGCGCGCCCAACCAACGGGCACGCGCTAAGGAGCATAGTCTAATGTCAAAAATTATCGGTATCGACCTGGGCACGACGAACTCGGTGGTTGCCATCATGGAAGGTGGCCACCCCAAGGTGCTCGTCAACGACCTTGGCGACCGCATTACACCCTCCGTCGTCGCCTTTAGCGATAAGGGCGAGCGGCTCGTCGGCAAGCGCGCCCGCAATCAGCAGGTCACCAACCCGCAGCGCACCGTCTACTCCATCAAGCGCTTCATGGGTCGTCGCCATAGCGAAGTCGGCACCGAAGAGAAGATGGTTCCCTACAAGGTCGTCGGCGGCGCCGAAGAACTCGTCAAGGTCGATATCGACAACAAGCAATACGCTCCGCCGGAGATTTCGGCGATGGTCCTGCGCGACCTGAAAGCCACCGCCGAGCGCTATCTCGGCGAGAAGGTCGAGCGCGCCGTGATCACCGTACCGGCGTACTTCAACGACGCCCAGCGCCAAGCCACCAAAGAGGCCGGCCAGATCGCGGGCCTCAAGGTCGAGCGCATCCTCAACGAGCCGACCGCCGCCGCGCTCGCCTATGGCCTCGAAAAGAAAACCAACGCCAAGATCGCCGTCTTCGACCTCGGCGGCGGAACGTTTGATATCTCCATTCTCGACGTCGGCGACAATGTCTTTGAGGTGCTATCGACCAACGGCGACACGCACCTCGGCGGTGACGATTTCGATGATGTCCTGATCGGCCACCTCGCCGAAGAGTTTCGCAAAAAGGAAGGCGTCGATCTCCGCAAAGATCCGATGGCGCTGCAGCGCCTGAAGGAGGCCGCCGAGCGGGCCAAGTGCGAGCTGTCGGGTAGCATGGAGACCACGATCAACCTGCCCTACATCACCGCCGACGCGAGCGGCCCCAAACACCTGCAAATGACGCTGACGCGGGCGAAGTTCGAGGCGCTCGTCGATCATCTGATCGAACGCTGCCGCGGGCCGGTCCTCGCCGCGCTGCGCGACGCCAAGCTTTCGCCGCGGGATGTCGCCGAGGTCGTCCTCGTCGGCGGCTCGACGCGCATCCCGAAGGTCAAGGCGCTCGTGAAGGAAGTCTTCGGCCGCGACCCGGATGAGAGCATCAACCCCGACGAGGTCGTCGCCGTGGGCGCCGCCGTTCAGGGTGCGGTCCTCTCCGGCGACAAGCAGGACATTGTCTTGCTTGACGTGACGCCGCTGTCGCTGGGCGTCGAGACGCTCGGCGGCGTGATGACCGTGCTGATCACGCGGAACACGACGATCCCGACGTCGAAGAAGGAGACCTTCAGCACGGCCGCCGACCAGCAGCCCGCTGTCGATATCCACGTCTTGCAAGGCGAGCGCAAGATGGCCGGCGACAACCGCACGCTGGGCCGCTTTCAGCTCACCGGCATTCCGCCGGCGCCGCGCGGCGTGCCTCAGATCGAGGTCACGTTTGATATCGACGCGAACGGCATTCTCAATGTCAGCGCGAAAGACCTGGGCACCGGGCGCGAGCAGAAAATCGAGATCAAAGCGTCCAGCGGCCTCTCGGATGAGGACATCAAGAAGATGGTCCGCGACGCCGAGAGCCACGCGAGCGAAGACGAGGCCAAGCGCAAGCTGGTCGATGTGAAAAACCGCGCCGATAACGCCGTCTATGGCACGGAAAAGACGCTGAAAGAGCACGGCGACAAAGTCGACGCCGCCGCCCGCGGCGAAATCGAGCAGGCAATCAACCGCGTGAAAGACACGCTCAAGGGCGAAGACGCCGGCGCGATCGAGAAGGCCCTCGAAGCGCTGCAAACGGCGAGCTTCAAGCTGGGCGAAGCGGTCTACAAGAGCGCCGGCGCAGGCGGATCAGGTGCCGGTGGTCCGGGCGGCGCCAGCGGCTTCGGCGGCGCAGGTGGACCGGGCGGCTCAGGCTTCGGCGGCGCGGGTGGCCCGGGCATGAACACCGACGACCCGCTCGGCGCCGGCACAAACGCCGGCAAATCCGGCCGCGGCGGGAAGGATGATGATGTGATTGATGCGGAGTATGAGGTGAAGAGCTAAGCCCGAGCCCGTCGCCTACTCGGCAGCGGTATAGTGTTATCGAGAACCATATGGCGATTCAGCTACCCGAGGAGCTCCATCGCGAGATCGATCAGCATGTCCAGTCCGGCGGCTACGCAACGCGCGAAGACGCGATCCGAGCGGGCCTTGCCGCCTTGGACGAACTAAACGCACAGGCGGAGTTCGATCCCGGTGAATGGAACGCCCTGCTGGCCGAAGGTGAGCGCAGCGCCCAGCAGCAGGGACTTGTCTCGGCGCGCGAGACCTTTGACCGGCTGATGAGACGGGTGCCATGCCGACGGCCTTTGCGTCGGCATGGATGGGAGCGCGCAGCGTCCGGCGGGTTCAACGACGGTCGCGAGATTCGCCGCCGGCGCCGATCGGCGGGGATGGATTCGAAGTCGATCCGCAGCGGCCGATGAGCGCCGCATTGCAATCGACTCGATGCGCTCCGCCAAAAACCGCTGTCGCAGCAGGATCTCATGCCGACGCAAATGCCGTCGGCATGGCACCCGGCCGAATGGCGACGATCATCCGCGACACCAATAGCGCCGATCTAAGCATCCATCACACCTTCGACCAAGTGGGCCGGCTGCGGGTTCAAACCTACTTCAACGGCGCCCGAATCGAGCGCGACTATGACGACGCCGACCGACTCACGGTCATTCGCCATTACGACGCCGGAAACGTTTTACGTATGCGCTCGACCTATGTCTGGAACCGCGACAACACAATCGATTATCGCACGGATGAGGATTGGACCGGTGCGACTCCTACCGTGGATCTGACCGATTTCCAATACGATCAGCGCAAGCAGCTTCGCCGCGAGACACGGACGCGCGGCGGCACAGAAGTCGTCTACGATCTCGAATACACCTACGACCAGCTCGGCAATCGGCAGAAGAAGATCGACCATGTTCGTCAGGTCACGACACGGTATGAGTATGACGTCGATCACTACAACCCGGTCGAGCCGGAGGACTCTGTGCCGCTGGCGTTTGAGACGCGGAATAATCGGCTGCTGGCCTCTCGCGAGTTTGACGCCGGCGGGCCGGGCGGGGCGGCCCGGCTGCGGCGGACGGTGAAGTACGTCTATTACACCAGCGGCGACGCGTCCAACATCACCGTGAAGGATGAGTATCTCGACGCGACCGCGACGCCGGGCAGCCCGGCGGACTATGAGTGGCATTACGATCTGGCGCTCTATTACTGGAGCGACGGGCGGCTCTGGCGGGCGCTGCGCAGCCGCTGGAAGGAGCCGACGCCGGGGACGTTTACCCAGTATGAACGGCTGGCGCTGCGGGAGTTCTTCTTCGACTCGGGCCGCGAGCGGACGATGTGGCGGGATGTCGATCCGCAGCTTTCGGACACGCTTGATCCGGCGGCGGTGACGCTGTCCGATCTGCGCAGCCCCGAACACTGGACGGATTACGTCGGTGTCGATCCGGCGGGCGATTTTCAACGGGTCGGGCCGGGATCGGCGGAGACGACCGCCGGTCCGCGGTATCTGCCGGCGGCGGGGACGCAGGCGGAGAATCGCTTTACCGGCACGGGCGCCGCGCCGGCGGACTCTGTGCGGTATTATCATGGCGACATGGTGCGCACGACCAACCTGCTGACGACGGGCGAGGGCGCGACCGCGACGATCGGCGGCCAGCCGGCGCGGATGACGTTCACCGCGTTCGGCGAGCCGGTGCGCTACGTCGGCGCGGCGGGCAGCGGGCAGTGGGTCGTCGGGGCGGAATATCCGACGACGGTTTCGCAGCCGCCGGGCGAGAACCCGCGCTATCAATACGCCGGCGGGTGGGGCTATGAGAGCGGGCTGGTGCGCGTGGCGGGCGCGAACCCGACATTGCCGGCGGTAACGCTGCAACACGTCGGCGAACGCTGGCTCGACCCGGCGAGCGGGCGGTTTGTGCAGGCAGACCGGATCGGATTGGGCGGCGGGGTCAACCTATACCTATACTGCGCCAATAATCCCACGCTCTGCATCGATCCATCAGGTAATTGTTTGTATGGGGCCGATTGGGATCGGGGCCCGATCAATATAATCGGCGGATGGATTGCCGGAGTGTATCCTGGAATTGCGAATTGGAGCGACACAGGGATCGTTGCGGGTGCTGTTGGCGGCTCCGTTGTCATTGGCGTTGGTGGCTATATTGGGGCGGGAGCTATCGGCTCCGCAACTGTGGCTGCCCCTGGCCTGACGACAGCTTCTTTGCCGGCAGCCGGAGTGACTTGTGTCGGAACTTCGGCGCCAGCCGTCGCGACGGCCGCCGTCTATGTGACACAGGTTCTTACGCGAGCTAGTCCGGGGCAGATGGCGGCATATCCCAGATAATCGTCACGCGTATGAACGGCATCGTAATTAGCGTCCAACATGTTGTAACCGTTTGCGGAAGGGTCGTTCACTCGCATATAACGCACATTGGCAAATATGGAACGCAACGCGTCTTCCTATCTGAGTGGCTGGAATGAAAGAGTTACAAGATTCGCTGGATGATCTCCGCAACGCAGTGTTCGCTCCAGTCGTGGATGCTCCCGAAGTGGCGTCCCAAGTACGGAATATTCTACTGTTCCTCATGGATCCACACAACGATACGGATGAGAATTGCACCCTCGTTAACAACCATGTGTTGCTGAACATTTTGACGAACAACAAGGGGCAAGCACGTGTTGCTTTGCTACCGGAACCGCTTCAAGGCGTTCTCCAAGACATGGGGATGACGTTGCACGATACCCACGGAGCTCGTCAGGTTGCCGAAAACTTTGATAGCACTCCGCAACAGCTCTACGCTCGGCTAGAGGCAGATGGATGAAGCACGCAGTGGTGGAGACTTTATGCAAACGGTAATTGTCCAGCGCGTGAGGCTCTTAGTGAGGAGATCGTTGGGGCATATCATTCGTTCTTCCTGTGCGGCGCTGACCTGCCCCCGATATGTACCAGTCGCTTCGAGAGTCAGGTCCACGATTTCGCGTGCCGGTCAAGAATTTCCGACACGTTCCAACCGGCTGATCCAGTATGATGAATTCGGCCCGGCCCCCGGCGGCGGGCAGCGGCTGGAGCGGACCGTGCGGTA